>NZ_JBIVGI010000025.1:0-1321 GCF_044748625.1 Kitasatospora sp. NPDC089913
GGGCGCCCGCCGACCCCCCGGACACCAGCCCCCCGCCACCGCCCCGCCGCGGGGGGGCCCCGGGGGTGTTGTTCATCGGCCCGGGGGGGGGGGGGGGGCCCCCGGGGGGGCCCGCCGGGGCGCCCCGAGGTGATCGGGTGGCGGGGATCGTCAACCGGTCAGCGTGAGCCTCGCGGTCAGCGCGGCGACAGCCGCGCCCTGGGGGTCGAGCACCACCGTGTACGTCCCGGCCACGGGCAGGGTGGTGGCACCGAAGCTGCACGACGTGCCGCAGTACTGCGACGACAGCAGCACCGAACCGTCCGGCTTCAACACCCACACCTTGGCGCCCAGCGAGCCGCCCCCCGCTCCGGCGGAGAAGGCGAACGCCGCCTTCTGTCCGGCCCCGGCGGTGAAGGTCCACATGCCGTTCTGCCCCGGCATCGCGGTGGTCAGCGCCACCGAGGTGCCATCCGCCGGAAGCGAGGCGGTGACGTCGGCCGGAACGGTCCAGACCTTGGCCGTGAGTGAGCCGACCGCGGCGCCCTGGGGGTCGAACACCACCGAGTAGGTGCCGTCCGCCGGCAGCGCCGTGGTGTCGAAGAAGCACGCGTCACCGCAGTACTGGGCTCCGCGCCAGACCGAGCCGTCCGGCTTGAGAACGGACACCTTGGCCTTGAGCCCATCGAGCGTGCCCCCGGACAGGTCGACGAGGACGCGTCGGCCAGCCGTGCCGGTGAACGTCCACACGCTGTTCTGCCCCGGGGTGGCGACCGTCGCTCGGCTGGCCGTACCGTCCGTGGCGACCGCGGTCGCCGGTACCGCAGGCACGGCCCACGCCTTCGCGGTGAGCGAGCCTGCGACACCACCGGAGGAGCGCAGCACGACGGTGTAGGTACCGCCCACCGGCAGCGTCGTCGTGTCGAACCCGCAGGACGTACCGCAGTACTGCGAGGCCAGGAACGCCGAGCCGTCCGGCTTCAGCACCGACACCTCGGCCTTCAGCGAGGTGAAAGTGCCCCCGGACAGATCCAGGTAGACCCGCTGCCCCGCCGTACCCGTGAACGTCCACGCCCCGTTCTGCCCCGGCACGGTCGTCGTCAGCGTCGACCCCGAACCGTCCAGCAGGAGCGGGCGCACCACGTCCGTCGACACACTGGCCGTCATCGACCCCGTCGACGCACCCAGCGGATCGAACAGAACCCGGTAGACACCGTCCACCGGCAGCGAGGTCGTCGGGAAGGTGCACGTCGGACCGCAGTACTGCGACGAACGCAGCACCGAACCGTCCGGCTTCAGCACCGACACCTGCACCTTCAACGAATCCAGCGTCCCACCACTG
>NZ_JBIVGI010000025.1:1419-66532 GCF_044748625.1 Kitasatospora sp. NPDC089913
CGCACCCGCGAACGTCCACACACCGTTCTGACCCGGCACCGTCGTCGTCAACGTCGACGGCGCATCACCCGGCGCGACAGCCACCGAAAGATCCGCGGGCACCGCCCACGCCTTCGCGGTGAGCGAGCCCGCGACAGCACCGAAGGTCCGCACGGCAACGGCGTAGGTACCGTCCACCGGAAGCACCGTGGTGTCGAACCCGCAGGACGTACCGCAGTACCGCCAGTCCGACAGCACCGAACCGTCCGGCTTCAGCACCGACACCTGCGCCTTGAGCAGATCGAAGGTACCCCCGGACAGATCCACGTAGACCCGCTGCCCGGCCGTACCGGCGAAGGTCCACGCCCCGTTCTGCCCCGGCACGGTCGTCGTCAGCATCGACCCCGAACCGTCCAGCGCGAGCTGCCTGGTGATCTCGGCCGACACACTGGCCGTCATCGACCCCGTCGACGCACCCAGCGGATCGAACAGAACCCGGTAGACACCGTCCACCGGCAGCGAGGTCGTCGGGAACGTACACGTCGGACCGCAGTACTGCGACGAACGCAGCACCGAACCGTCCGGCTTCAGCACCGACACCTGCACCTTCAACGAATCCAGCGTCCCACCACTGAAACCGAACGCCACCCGCTGCCCCGCCGCACCCGCGAACGTCCACACACCGTTCTGACCCGGCACCGTCGTCGTCAACGTCGACGGCGCATCACCCGGCGCGACAGCCACCGAAAGATCCGCAGGCACCGCCCACGCCTTCGCGGTGAGCGAACCGGCAACACCACCGGAGGACCGCAGGGCAACGGTGTAGGAACCGTCCACCGGAAGCACCATGGTGTCGAACCCGCAGGACGTACCGCAGTACTGCGAGGAGAGGAACGCCGAGCCATCCGGCTTCAGCACCGACACCTCGGCCTTCAGCGAGGTGAAAGTGCCCCCGGACAGATCCAGGTAGACCCGCTGCCCCGCCGTACCCGCGAAGGTCCACGCCCCGTTCTGCCCCGGCACGGTCGTCGTCAGCATCGACGCCGTACCGTCCAGCGGCACCGTACGCACTACGTCCATGGACACACTGGCCGTCATCGACCCCGCCGACGAGCCGAGCGGATCGAACATCACCCGGTAGGTACCGTCCACCGGGAGCGCGGTGGTCCCGAAGGTACAGGTCGGACCGCAGTACTGCGGGGCCAACAGCACCGAACCGTCCGGCTTCAGCACCGACACCTGCACCTTCAACGAATCCAGCGTGCCTCCGCTGAACCCGAACGACACCCGCTGCCCTGCCGTCCCCGTGAAGGTCCATGCCCCGTTCTGACCGGGCACCGTCGTCGTCAGCGTCGACGGCGTACCGTCGGTCGTGACCGCAGCGGAGAGGTCGGCGGGAACACTCCACAGTCGCGCCGTCAGCGAGCCGACCCGGTTACCCTCCGGATCGAACACCAGCCGGTAGGTACCGGTCGCCGGAAGCACGGTCGTGTCGAACACGCACGCGGGGGCACAGTACGAGCTGAGGAGTGTGCCGCCGTCGGGCTTCAGCAGCACGGCGCGGGCACTGGTGCCGCCGATCGTCCCGTCCGAGAAGGCGGCGGAGATCCGTTGCCCGGTCGTCCCGTTGAACGTCCAGACGGCCCTCTGCCCGGGCAGGGTAGTGCTCTGCCGGGACTGCGTACCGTCCGCGGGGATCGCCACGGAGGTGTCGGTGACCGTGAAGATCCGCGCCGTCAGGGGCCCGGTGGCGGCGGCGCGCGGGTCGTACCGGAGCGCGTAGGTGCCGTCCACCGGCAGGGTCACCGGGTCGAACCCGCAGGCGGCGCCGCAGTACTGCGCGTCGAGCAGCACCGAACCGTCCGGCTTGCGCAACGAGACCTGGGCGTCGTAGTCGCCCAGCTTGCTGCCGGAGACGTCGGTGTAGATCCGCTGGCCCGCCGTACCGTGGAAGCTCCAGATGCCGTTCTGGCCTGGGGCGTTCACCGTCACGGTCGACGCCGTGCCGTCGGTGGCGACGGTCGCGACGGCGTCAGCCGGGATGGCCGTCACCTGCAGCGCGTACGGGCCGGCGGCGCCGTTCTGCGTGGTGATAGAGAGCCGGTGGGTCCCGGCCGTCGGGCTGCGCACTTCACCGCCTTGGCAGCCGTACCCGGAGCCGGCGGTGGCGCCGGCGGGCGTCAGTAGGCTCCAGCGCAGACTGGCGTTCCCGCCCGGGCAGACGGTCGGGCGGACGTAGACCGCCGAGCCGGCCGGGAGGTCGAACAGGTACTCGTCCTGGGCGGCGGCATTCTCCAGGTTCCCGGCTCCGGGGCCGGGAACCCCGTCCGAGACGGTGAGCGGGAGCGTCGCCGTGAAGGACTGCGGCGGTACGACGCCGATGTGCAGCGCCAGGTTGTCGATGCCGAACGCCTGTCCGCCGATTCCGCTGACGCCGGTCGCGGCGATCGCGAACTCGGCCTGGCTGCCGCCGTGGGTGAACGGCACGGTGACCCGGTACCTGGTGTACGGCACATTGCCGGACAGCGTGCCGGTGGCCACCGGGGTAAGACTGCTGGGCGTGATCACCACCGGGGTGCCGCGGTCCGTGCGGACAGTGACCGTCTTGGCCTCACTGCCCGCGGTCCAGTCGCCGATCGCCAGCAGGTCGAACGCCAGCGTTCCGCCGAGGTGCGGTGGCAGGCCCTGGACGTAGGAGCGGTAGGACTCCGTGCTGGTGAAAGGACCCGCGAAGGAGGTCGTACCGGGGTCGGTCGCCAACCTCGACGGCACCAGGTTGGGCGGCAGGGAACCGCCCTCGAAATCGGTGGCCAGGTCGCCCTCCGGACTCACACCCCGGGCCTGCGGATCGGTACCGACGATCCTGCGCTGGGCTGCCGCGGTCGCGAACCGGGCGTCGGCGGTCAGCGCGAGGTCGAGGATGCATCCGTTGAAGGCCGGGCCGGGCGGCACGCCCGCGGCCTCGCACTGCGTGGAGGCCAACGCGACCTGGTCGGGCGCCAGGTCGTGCCAGGTGACGATCGAGCGGGGGAAGGTGAGGTCGGTGAAGGTCCCCGTGCTCTGGCCGGCACCGTAGGTGAACAGCGACGACTCCGCGGTGACCCGCCAGGAGTCCGCGTAGTCGCCGTGGAGCAGGGTGGCCGGGGCCTTGGCCGGCAGCGGGCTGCCGTTCGCGTACCGCAGGTCGTTCGCGGGATCGCCGTCGGCGTTGCCGAAGAGCCCGACCAGGTCGCTGTCCGCCGACGGCGGCACCCACAGACTGGCCTTGCCGTACGACCACGTGAAGACCGGACCTCCGACCCCCTGCCAGGTCACCAGGTAGCGGTTGGCGGAGTCGCGGGTGACGAACGTGCCTTCACCGAGCGACAGCAGCTTGCCGGCCCGCAGCGGGTAGGGACTGCCGTCGAGGACGAAGCCGTTGTTGTCGAACTCGACCCGGTGGTCGTTGACGTCCATCGCGACCCGGCCGACCGTGGAGACATCGCTGCCGCCCCACAGGGGGGTGAACCGGCCCTCGATGGTGAAGTTGTAGCGTTCGGACTCCGCGAGCACGAACTCTCCGACCGACTGGAGGTCGTAGCTCAGCCCGTCGACGGTCGTGATGTGCGGATCACCATTGGCATTCGCGCCGTAGTGGTCGACCAAGTACCAGAGGATGAGAGTCGCGAGCACAACTCCACCCAGCGCGAGCGCGGCCGGCGCGGTCAGCCCCACCTCCACCAGGAAGGCCACGCCTGCGGCCGTGCCGAGCCAGCCCTCGAGTTCGGCGACCAGCGCGGCCGCGACGACCGTCGCGGCCCCGGCCGCGAGAACGCTCTGGGGGACGCCGTCCCGGGCCAGGACCTCGATCTTCTCCAGCAGTTCCGCAGGTACCGGCACCGGCACGGGCGGCACCGGAGGTGTGGTCGGCTCCGCGGTCGGCGAACTCGTCGGCGAGGCCGTCGGCTGGCTCGACGGCTGGCTGATCGGCGGCGAGGGCGGCTGGACCCGGTCCTTGTCGCAGACCTCCTTGCTCTCATCCTCCTCGACGTGCAGCAGCCCGGCCTGCGGTGAGGTCGCCACGTAGGTCCGCCGGGTGAACCCCTTCTCGCCGCTGGGGAGTTTGCACGACTCCTTGGAGTCCCAGACCTGGAACTCGTCCCGGTACGGCCCCCACCGGTTGAGCACGGTGCCGCGGCGGACACCCGCCATGCCCTGGTTCCGGAAGTGCTGGATGTACCCGTCGACCTGGGTGCCCCAGTCCGCGTAGTCCTTGTTCTCCGTGGTCTTGGCCTCGTAGACGTCGACTCCGGCCGCGGCGTTGGCACGGTCGTACACCACGATGTCCGGGCGCTTGCTGTCCGGCAGCTGCATCTCCCACTGGACGTTCGGGCTGATCAGCCCCTGACTCGGTGTCTCCAGCCGGTCGCTCAGGAACTTGACGGCGCGGGCCTGCCCGATCGCCTCGACCCCCTGGCCGCAGGACGACCTCCGCAGCACCAGCCCGGGCGGGCCCGCCTGCAGACAGCCGGGCGCCTCCTTCAGCCGGCGCCGGGTCGTGTATTCGTACCCGTTGACGCAGCGCTTCGCCTCGCCGCTCTGTCCGTTCTTCCAGTTGGTGTCATTCACACAGGTGGCAGCGGCCGCGCTTCCACGCCCCCAGTACTGCTCAATGGGAACAATGAGCCCGGCTATCAGTACTGCGGTCAGAAAGAGACATAAACGACGCACTTCTGCTCCGAAGAGTGGTGGGTGGTCATGGCGGCGCCGATCGTAGCCAGCCGAGATCACTCCGGACCAGAGCGCAGACGAAACATTTCGCGTAACTCTCCGGATGTATCCGGTACGCGCGTCATCGGGCCCGAACCGGGAATTCACCCATCGGCACCGTTCGCCCCGATACGGGTGGATCAATCCTCACCACCGAAATGCCCCGGAAGAATTCGGAGCTGTTCGGGACGGAACGGATCGACGAGAACGTGAAATCGGGCACGGACGAAACCGTCCGTGCCCGATCCCGGTTCGGCCGGAGCTAGAACGCCTCGCTCACATCGAAGAATCCGACCTCGAACGTCGGGGGGAGTCCGAGCACGGAGCGGGGGTCGGTACCGTCGAGCGCGCCGACGAACAGGCCGCCGGGCAGCCGTTGGACCAGCCGTCCGGCTGCCACCGCGGACACCCCGCCCACCTGGCCGGGCACCCGGTCGAAGCGCCGGACCCCTCCGGTGGCCACATCGTGGAGGAACAGCGGCGGAACGCTCTCGTCGGAGAACTCCTCGACCAGCAGGAGTTCCCGCTCACCGGCCCACGCTCCGTTGGGGCTGCCCATGGCCGCCAGCCCCTCGTACCGGGCCAGGACCGAACCGTCCGTCAGGGACAGCACCACCGTGTCGGTGCGGTCCTCCTCCTCGTCGACGAGGCCCACCGCCAGCAGTGTGCCGTCGGGCGACCACGCCACCCCGCTGTCCGACCGCCAGCCGTCGGCCGACCACAGCGGCTTCCGCGCACCCGTCTCCAGGTCGGTGACATCCACCCGCACGCCGTCCTCGTCGACCAGGGTGGCCATCGAACGACCGTCGGGAGAGAGTGCCGCCTGCTCGACGAGGCCGTCCGTGTCCGCGTCGAACACCCGCCGCTCGCCCGTCGCGAGGCGGAGCAGCACCAGGTCCCGGTCCGGCCGGTCCTCCGGTCCGGTGCGGAACAGCAGGTGGGCGCCGTCCCAGGACAGCGCCAACGGCACCGCTTCCGGACGGCCCGGCAGACCTGCCACCCCGACCAGCTCACCCGTGTCCGCGTCCGACACCAGCAGGGTCGAGGCCCCTTCCGGCGGTCGTACGAGCGCCGCGAACGCGGCCCGCCGCACCGGCCTCGGGCCGATCGTCCCGGGCCTGAACTCCGCTGACCTGTCCGCCATCACGGCACCTCCACGGCTCTCCGCCGGGCCCTCCCCGGCCGCGCCGGAGCATAGCAACCGGGGGTGTCCGGCCAGGGCTGGAGCGGCCCGCCTGCGGGTGTCCGATCCTCTGCCGCCGGCGTCAGCCGGTCGGGGCGAGGGGAGCGGTGGCCGGAGCGGGCGTCAGCCAGGGGCGGTCGCGTTCGGCGTGGCGGACGGCGGGGGCCATGGCGCAGCCGGCGGCGAGGAAGAGGACGCCGAGGACCAGCCAGCCCGGGCCGCCCCCGTCGAGCAGGAGCGCCGTCAGCAGCAGCGGTCCGGCGGTGCGGGCCACCGCCACGCCGGTGCCGAAGAAGCCCTGGTACTGGCCGAGCCGGTCCGCCGGGGCGAGGTCGAAGGCGATCTGCCAGGATCCGGCGGACTGCTTCATCTCGCCGAGCACCTGGAGCACCGCGCCGCCGACCAGCAGGGCCGCCACCGCCCAGACCGGAACGGGCGCGGCCGAGAGCGCGAAGACCGCGCAGGAGGCGAGCAGGACGGCTCCCGCCTGGCGGACCGCCCGGGCCGCCGAGGGCAGGCCGGTGACGGCGCGGGCGGTGCGCACCTGGAACAGGGTCACGCCGACGGTGTTGAGGACGAAGAGCGCCGAACCGAGCCAGCCGAGCTGCGGGGCGCGGTCGGCGATCCAGAGCGGGATCACCAGGCTGAGCAGGGGCATCCGCAGCAGCAGTACCGTGTTGACCAACGTCACGACCGCGTAGCGGCGGTCCGCCAGCACCGCGAAGGCGCCGTCGCGACGACTCGGGACCGCGGTGGTGAAGGCCGCGCCGTCCACCGGTGCGGCCTTCGCCACCGGGCGCACCGGCGGCAGCCGCAGCAGGATCAGCCCCGTGGCCAGGAAGCCCAGCGCCGTCAGCGTGAACGCGGCGAGGAAGGCCGCCCTGGTCCCGACCGTGAGCGCGACGCCGCCGAGCGCGGCGCCCACCGCGAGCCCGGCGTTGAGGGTGGCCTGCAGCCGGGCGAGTGCCGCCGTCCGCTCGCCCTCCGGGACGAGGCCGCCGACCAGGGCCTGCCGGGCCGCGCCCAGTCCGGACTGGGCGGTGGCGTAGAGGCAGGCGGCGACCAGGAACGGAAGGAAGTCGTCGACGACGAGGAACGAGGCGACCACCGCGGCGGTGGCGAGGGCGAGCACCGCCGCCGTGCCCCGGGGGCCGCGCCGGTCGGCGAGGTGACCGAGCGGCACTCCGGCGACCGACCCGATCGCCCAGGCCACCGCCAGACCGAGGCCGAGCCGGGTGGGCGAGAGGCCGACGATCCGGGTGAAGTACAGCGCGGAGCTGGTGTAGTAGGCGCCGTCTCCGATCGCGCTCACCAACTGGGCTGTCGCAAGGGTTCGTTGGGATCCGGACAGCGGGGTGCGGCGGGACGGCACGATGCTCCTGGGGTGGTGGGCCATCAGTGGTTCTTCGGCGTGGAGACCAGTCTGCGCCGATGGCGGACCACGCGGAAGGTCCAGTGGATCATCATGATCCTGGGCCACTTCCGCAAACCGTTTTGCGGACGCCCGCGCTCCGGGGCCGTCCCCTTTCCGGCGCCGAACCCGCCCTGCCCGCCCCCGGGAATCGGCTCGCGCCCCCTCCGCGCGCATCACTCGGACGGCGGTACCGCGCGCCCCGCCCGGCGTGTCGGGCGCCCTCCGTATCCGCCCCGTCCGACATCCGCACGGTTGTCCGATCATGCCCCAAGTGCCCGTGTTGACCGACCATTAGGCCCCTCCTATGCTCAGCCGCGTTCTCGTTCACGAACGTGGACACGACCAAACGTGCCCGCCCTCGCGAGCACCGTCCGGCATCCGCCCGGCACCGGGACGGGGACCCTCACGGCCCGCCCGTCCGGAGCCGTCACCCGGCGAGAGGGGCTCCTCCCATCAGCATCTCCATCGTGCCCCCGGCCGCCACGGGCGCCGCCGCCGAGCAGTCGTCCGCCCCCGAGCCGGGATCCGCCGACACCGGTACCGATACCGTCACCGCCGCCGATACCGGCACCGCCGCCGGCACTGACCGCCGACGCTTCCTCACCTACCTGCTCGCCGCGCCGACCCTGACCGTCGCCGCCCGGGCCGGACTCGACGCCGTCGCACCCGCCACCGCACGGGCCGCCGAAGCCGCGACCGCCACCGCGGCCCCCGCCCCGGCCGCCCCGGCCGCCGCGCCCTCCCAGTTGCTCGGCCTGCCCGGCATCCCGGACATCGTCGACCTCGGCGAGGCCCTCCAGATCGCCGGCCTGCCCACCGCGCACCTGCTCGTCCTGGAGATCACCACCGCCGGCCGCGCCGTCCTCCACCTGCCCCGCCTGGAGGTCGGCCAGGGCCTCACCACCACGGTCGCCATGATGGTCGCCGAGGAACTCGACGCCCGGCTGACCGATGTCGATGTCCCGCTCTCCGACAGCCGCCCCGACCTGCTGTTCAACCAGCTCACCGGGGCCTCCAACTCGGTCCGCACGCTCTACGACCCGGTGCGCGGCGCGGCCGCCGCCGCCCGGGCCCGGCTGGTCACCGCCGCCGCGCGCCGCTGGTCGCTGCCCGCCGACACCCTGCGCACCGCCGACTCCGCCGTGACCGCCCCCGACGGCCGCCGGGCCGGCTACGGCGAACTCGCCGCCGAGGCCGCCGCCGTCGTGGTGCCCGCCGTCCCCGCCACCCCCAAGCCGCCCGGGCAACGCCGGGTGATCGGCCGCCCGACCGGCCGCATCGACGCCCGCGACATCGTCACCGGCCGCGCCAAGTACGCCGGCGACCTCGCCGTGCCCGGCGCGGTGCCGACCGTCGTCGCCCGGCCCACCACCATCAACGGCACCCTGGCCTCGCTCGACGCCTCCGCCGCCCGCGCCATGCCGGGCGTGCTCGCGGTGGTCACCGTGCCCACCGGGGTCGCCGTCCTCGCCGAGACCTTCGACCAGGCCCTCAAGGCCCGCGACGCGCTGCGCACCACCTGGAACCCGGGCCCGGTCGCCGCGCTCTCCGACGCCGACATCCGGGGCAAGCTGCGCGCCGCCCACGCGCCGTTCCTGATCCCGCCGCTGCTCACCCAGTACGTGGACGGCGAGTTCGACTTCGCCTTCGTCAACCACGCGCCGATGGAGGTGCTGACGGCGATCGCCGACGTCCGCCCGAACCGCGCCGAGATCTGGTTCGCCGCGCAGACCCCGATCGTCGCGCAGCAGACCCTCGCCGCCGAACTCGGCCTGCCGCAGGACGCGGTGACGGTGCACGTGGTGCGCGGAGGCGGCTCCTTCGGCCGCCGGCTGTTCTACGACGCCGCCGTGGAGGCCGCGCGGATCTCCCGCGCCGCAGGCCGCCCGGTGAAGCTGATGTGGACCCGCAACGACGACATGCGGCACGGCCGGATGCGCCCCGCCAGCCACCACCGGGTCCGCGCCACCTACGGGCTCGGCCAGGTGCTCAGCTACGAGCACCGCGCCGCCACCGTGACGACCGACTTCGGCCACGGACTCGGCGAGGCGCTCACCGCCGCCGGCTTCCAGCTCTCGGTGGCCGGGCTCTCGCTCGCCCAGGCCTTCTTCCTGCTCAGCCAGAGCAACCCGTACAACGTGGGCGTCCCGACCCAGTTGCTGGCCGAGGTGCCGCTGAAGATCCCGACCGGCAGCTGGCGCTCGGTCTACTCGGGCACCGTCCGGGTCGCCGACGAGATCATGACGGACGAGCTGGCCCGTCGTCTCGGCCAGGACCCTGTGGCCTTCCGCCGCGCCCGGCTGCGGGAGCCGGCCGGCCGGGCCGTGCTCGACACGGTCGCCCGGGCGGGCGGCTGGGGGCGCACCATGCCGGCCGGACAGGCGCAGGGCATCGGCTACCACGCCGAGAACGGCGGCCGCGCGGCCTACCTGGTCGAGATCGACGCGACCGACCCGAAGCAGCCCCGGGTGACCAAGGCCGTGATCGCCGCCGACGTCGGCACCGTGATCAACCCCACCGGCCTGGAGGCCCAGCTGACCGGCGCGCTGATCGACGGGATCTCGGTGGTCCTCCAGGCCGGCAACCACATCGACCGCGGCGCCGTCCGCGAGGGCAGCTTCGGCGACTTCCACTACGCACGGCAGCGGCACACCCCGCCGGTGGTCGAGATCCACCTGCTGCCGACGGGCGGACCGCCCGGCGGCGCGGGCGAACTGGGCGTCCCGGCAGCCTCCGCCGCCGTCGCCAACGCCTACGCCCGGGCCACCGGAACCAGCCCGCGTTCCTTCCCGATCAACTTCTGACCGACCCGGTCACCTCCCACCCGCTCCCCCGACCCCGAGGAACGCGCCTGCGATGCCCAGCCACACCTTCGTCCTCAACGGCCGCCCGGTCACCGTCGAGGCACCGGACGACATGCCGCTGCTCTGGGTCCTGCGCGACAAGCTCGGCGTCACCGGCCCCAAGTACGGCTGCGGCGTGGGCGTCTGCCGCGCCTGCACCAGCCACCTCGACGGCGAGGAGATCCAGCCCTGCACCGTGGCGGTCAAGGACTGCGCCGACCGCCGGGTCACCACCATCGAGGGCCTCGCCGACGGCGACACCCTGCACCCCGTCCAGGAGGCCTGGCTGGACTGCGACGTCGCCCAGTGCGGGTTCTGCCAGCCCGGCCAGATCATGACGGCGGTCGCACTGCTTCGCCGCAACCCCGCACCCACGGACGCCGACATCGACCAGATCCAGAACATCTGCCGCTGCGGCAGCTACCCCCGGATCCGCGAGGCCGTCAAACGCGCCGCCGCCCGGGCCGCCGCCGGCGGCTGAATCAGGACTGGTCCCAGACGTCGACGGTCAGCAGCGCGTCCGCCGGGCAGGCGGCGATCAGCTCCGGGTGCAGCTCCTGCGGCCGGAACTCCGCTCCGGGCCCGGCGTCGGACACCGAACCGTCGGCGAGCAGCGGCAGCACATCGCCCGCCCGGGCGGTGAACCGGTGCGGGTAGCCGTCGAACCGCGACTGCTCCGCCCGACCGGCCGCGGCCAGCCCGGTGATCCAGTCCAGCCCGCCGAGCCCGGTCTCCCACTTGGCCAGCACGGCGTCCTCGCCGTCCCCCTCCGTCGGCACCGTCACCACGAACCACCAGCCGAGCATCCGACCCCCCTCCCCACCGGTCCCGTGCGGACCGTCACGAGCGTACGCGCCGCCGGGGACTTCCGGTGTGCGTTGGCCGTGTCCGCCCCGGCCATGATCGAATCATCCGTCGGGACCGGTCGCCGAGCGGGGGAGACGGACATGGTGACCAGCCGCGGGCGGGTGGCCGTACTGGGCGGTGGAGTGGCCGGGCTCACGGCGGCGACCGAACTCGCCGAGCGCGGCTACCGGGTGACGGTGGTGGAGCCGACCGGCTGGGGCGGCAAGGCCCGCAGCTCCGCCGTCCCCGGCACCGGGACCGGCGGACGCCTCGACCTGCCGAGCGAGCACGGCTTCCGCTTCTTCCCCGGCTTCTACCGCAGCCTGCCGGACACCCTCCGCCGGATACCGTTCGCCGACCGGCCGGACGGCGTCGCCGGCAACCTCCGCGAGGCCACCCACATGCTGACGGCCCGCTCCGGCCGGGTCGGCGAAGTCCTCACGGACGTCTCGCTCGCGGCCGGGGCGCGCAGCCCGCTGGAGTTCCTGCGTGCCACCGGCCTGCGCCCCGGCAACGGAACCGCCCTCGGCCCGGGGCTGACCGACGAGGAACTGCTCTACTACGCGAACCGCCTGCTGGTCTACATGACCAGCAGCGACGAACGGCGGCTCGGGCAGTGGGAGTCCACCTCCTGGTGGGACTTCACCCGCGCCGACGGCGCCTCGGAGGAGTACCGCCGGACGTGCGTGGTCGGAAACACCCGAACGGTGGTGGCCGCCCGGGCCGAGGTCTGCAGCACCCACACCGTCGGCGGTTTCCTCGAGGCGTTCGGCTACGGCTTCCTCGGTCTGGGCGAGGTACAGGCCGCCGACCGGGTGCTGAACGCCCCGACCAGCACCGCCTGGATCGACCCGTGGGTCGCGCACCTCGACACCCTCGGCGTCCGGACCGAACTCGGGTGGGCGGTGGAGCGGCTGACGGTGGCCGGGGGCGCCGTCACCGGCGCGGTGCTCCGCGGTCCGCGCGGGCGGCGCGAGGAACTGACGGCCGACCACTACGTCTGCGCACTGCCGGTCGACCGGATCGGTGCCCTGCTGGAACGCGGACTGGCGGCCGCCGCCCCGGAGCTCAAGAGCGTCACGGAGCTGCGGACCGACTGGATGGTGGGCATCCAGTTCTACCTGACCGAACCGGTGCCGGTGGTCCGCGGCCATGTGCAGTACCTCGATTCGCCCTGGGCGCTGACCTCGATCAGCCAGGCCCAGTTCTGGGACTGCGACTTCCGTGCCACCTACGGCGACGGCACGGTCGCCGACTGCCTGTCGGTCGACATCTCGGACTGGGACACCCCGGGCATCCGCTACGGCAGGCCGGCCCGCGACTGCACCCCGGCCGAGGTCGCCGCCGAGGTCTGGGCCCAGCTCTGCGACGGGCTCAACGGCCCCGGCCGGCCGACCCTGCACCGGGGCCTGCTGCACTCCTGGCACCTGGACCCGGCGGTGCGCGGCCTGGGCGGACCGGGCCCGGCCGTCAACGACGAGCCCCTGCTGATCAACACCACCGGGTCCTGGGCGGCCCGCCCGGCCGCCGCGACGGCCGCGGTCAACCTCTTCATGGCCGGCGACCACGCCCGGTGCCCGGTCAACCTGGCCACCATGGAGGGCGCCAACCAGTCGGCGCGGCTGGCGGTCAACGCCCTGCTCGCGGCAGCCGGGGACGCCGCCGCCCCGGCCGAGGTGCACGAGCTCCACCGGCCCGCCGAGCTGCGCCGGCTGAAGGAGGTGGACGCCGAGCTGTACCGGCAGGGCCGCGCCCACCTCCTGGACGGCCCGGCGCCCTGGGAGGAGACCGGACGGGGCGTGCGACCGGGTGGCGGTGAGTGAGTACGCGCGACCGGGTGTCCGGCGTCAGCGCTCCCGGTCGGTGATCAGTCCGGCCAGCGCCGCCAGCTCGGCCGTGGCGACCGGGTCCCGGGTGAGCGCGCCCAGACGACCGCGGGCCGCGGCCGCGTGCCCGGCGGCCCGCTCCTCGGTCCAGCGGCGCCCGCCGGCCCGCTCCACCAGCAGCGCCAGTCCGGCCGGATCCACCACCGCACCGGCCGCGGCCCGCCGGTAGTTGGCGGCCAGTCGCTCGCCGTCCGCCGTACCGGAGTCGAGC
Source organism: Kitasatospora sp. NPDC089913 (assembly GCF_044748625.1). NCBI lineage: Bacteria > Bacillati > Actinomycetota > Actinomycetes > Kitasatosporales > Streptomycetaceae > Kitasatospora > Kitasatospora sp. NPDC089913. The sequence goes on from NZ_JBIVGI010000025.1 coordinate 14,531, forward strand.
GCCGCCACCACCGGGACCGAGAGCTTGCGCCGCCGCAGGTCGTTGAAGACCGGCTTGCCGGTCACGGCCGGGTCGCCCCAGATCCCCAGCAGGTCGTCCACCAGCTGGAACGCCATCCCGAGGTCATGGCCGAACGCCGCCCACCCGGCCACCGCCTCCGGCCCGGCCCCGCCGTACAGGGCGCCCAGGCGGCAGGCGCAGGAGAACAGCGAGGCGGTCTTGGCCGCCACCATCTCCAGGCACTCGTCCGGGCCCACCCGTTCCCTCCCCTCGAAGACGAGGTCGAGGCTCTCCCCCACGGCCAGGTCGACCAGCGTCGTCAGCAGCGCGGCCGAGGCTTCCCGGCCCACGCCGCCGCCTCCGTCCCGACCCCGATCGCCGTCCTCGTCGCCGTCCACCAGCACGTCGAGGACGGTGAGCAGCAGCCCGTCCGCCGAACGCGCGGCCGCCGAGGGCCCGAACACCCGCCAGGCGGCCTCCCGGTGCCGCCGCACGGTGTCACCGTCCAGCACGTCATCGTACAGCAGCGAGAGGTTGTGCACCACCTCCACCGCGGCGGCGGCCGGTACCGCCCGCCGGCGGTCCCCGCCGGCCGCCCCGGCGCAGGCCAGTGTCAGCGCCGCGCGGACGAACTTCCCGCCCTGTCCGGGGCCTTCCCCGGACCAGCCGAACTGGTAGGCCGCCACCCGCCCCGCGCTCCCGCCCAAACGGTCGACCCACGAACGCAGTTGACCGTCGCAGGCCTCCCCGGCCGCCCGCAGCAGCCGCTCCGCCGACACCTCTCCCGCCACGCCCCGCCCCTTCGTCCGTTCCCCGCACCTTCACCGGCGTGCTGCGACGATCCTCCCCCGCCCCCGCGCTCCCCCGAGCACCGAGGCCACCGCCGGGGGCCGGCCGTGCTCGATCTGGTGGCGGCGGGGCGATCCGCCTAGGGTGAGCCGGCGTCCAAGTCGCTTACTCGAAGGGTGGTCGAGGATGATCCGGCGCCGAACGCTGCTGACCTTCGCGGGTGCGGGAGGTGCGGCGCTGACAGTGCCGGGTGCCGCCGCCGCGCATGCCGCCCCCGCTCCCGCCGCCGCCGGCGGCGCGGGACCCGGTCCGGTCGACCTGCCGGGGCCGACCGTGCGACGGCCGGTCGGCACGCTGTCGCTGCGGCTGGTCGACCAGCACCGGCGGGACCCGTTCGCCCCGGTGCCGGGACCGCGCGAGCTGATGGTGCAGCTCTGGTACCCCGCGACCGGGACCGCCGGGCGGGCACGCGCGGCGTACACCACGGCGCGGGTCGCGGCCGTGCTGGATCGGAGCGCCTTCCTCGACCCGGGCACGCTCGGCCGGTTGCGCCCGACCGCGCGGGTGGCCGCGCCGCCCGTCCCGGGGGCGCTCCCGCTGCTGCTGCTCGGGCACGGCCGCAAGGGCGGTCGCAGCAACTGCACCGCGCTGGCCGAGGAGTTGGCCGCGCACGGCTACCTGGTCGCGGCGCTCGACCACACCTATGACGCGGCGGCCGTGGAGTTCCCGGACGGCCGGGTGGTGCTGAGCGCGCTGGAGGACGAGCCCGCCGACTGGGACGCCGCCGAGCGCAGGGAGATCGCCGTCCGGACGGCCGATCTGCGTTTCGTGGCGACGGAGTTGACCACCGGCCGGACGGTCCGGCGGCAGGCCGGACTGCCGTGCGCCGACCCGGCGCGGATCGGGGTGCTCGGCCACTCGATGGGCGGCGCGGCGGCCGCCGAGGCGGTCCGGCAGGACCGGCGGTTCGCGGCCGGACTGGACCTGGACGGCGGGCTCTTCGGCTCGCCGGTGCCGGACGAGGGTCTGGACCGGCCGTTCCTGCTGCTCACCGCGCTGGACGACCACGACACCTGGCGGCGCTGGCGCGAGCACCAGCGCGGTTGGGGACGACACCTGCGACAGGGCGGCTCCGGTCATCTGAGCTTCACGGACCTGCCGCACGCAGCCGGCCCGGGGCGCGTGGCCGAGCACCTGCCGCCGGAGGTCTGCGCCCGATTGTTCGGCGCCATCGCGCCGGAGCGCGCGACCGAGCTGGCGCGGACGTACGTGCGGGCGTACTTCGACCGCTTCCTGCGCGGGAGCCCCACGCCGCTGCTGAACGCTCCCTCGCCGCGCCACCCGGAGATCTCGTTCGTCTGGAGCCGCGGCTGAGGAGAGGTCGTCCCGGCCGCCCGGGGCGCGCTCCGGCCCGCCACCCGACGGCCTCGGGCCCGCTACCCGGCGGCCTCGGGCTCGCGGCCGAAGAACGCGGCGAGCCGGTCGTACACCGGCGCGTCCTCGGCGACCGGGACCTCCGGGCCGAAGGCGTGCTGCTCCTCCTCGCTCCCCCGGTACTCGGGCCGCAGCGCGCCGCGCCCCCAGTCCAGCGCCGCCTGCCCGACCTCGTGGTCCAGCCCGGCGGTGGACTGGCCGGTGGCCCGGGCGAGGTCCCAGCCGTGCACGGCGAACTCGGCGATCTGCTGGTCCACCGGGAAGCGGGCCGGCAGTTCCCCGGCGCCGGGGATCTCGATGACGCCGCCGAGGTCGCCGGCCTCCCGCCAGGCGGCCACCAGACGCTCCGCGCCGGCCTCGAAGCGGTGCAGCCAGTCCTCCTCGACCCGCTCGAAGGGCTCCGACCAGTCGGGCGTGCCGCCCTCCGCCCGGACGGTGAACTGCCGCAGGTCGTGCAGCAGGTGACTGATCAGCTGTCCGACGTCCCAGGAGCGGCAGGGGGTCGGGTGGCCGGCGAGTTCGGTGCCGACGCCGTCGATCAGCCCGGCGGTCTGCGCGAGCGCGCGGGCGAGCAGCTCGATCGGGTCTTCAGCTCCGGTCATGACGCACCTCTCCGTCGGCGGGGCCGTGCCAGCCCCTCGCGCGGGACCCGTGCTCGGGCGCGCGGCCGGTCGGACGCGCGCCCGAGCACGTGGTCGGACGGGCCGATCGTAAACGCGGGCACCGACAACCGGCCCGGAGCCGCCCCCCGGGCCGCTCGTCGGCGTGTCCGGCCGGTCCGGCCGGGCGACGGACCGGCAGGACGACGGACCGCCCGGGCGGCGGACCGACCGGGCGGCGGACCGACCGCCGGTCAGCCCGCGAAGCCGCCGTCCACGGCGATCTCGGCGCCGGTGATGTACCGGCCCTCCGCACCGGCCAGGTGCGCGACCGTGGCGGCGACGTCGGAGGCCCGCCCGAAGCCGCCGACCGCGGTGAAGCCGGACTGGAAGTCGGCCCCGGGACCGTCCGCCGGGTTCATGTCGGTGTCGATCGGGCCGGGGTGGATCACATTGACGGTGATCCCGCGCGGGCCCAGCTCTCGGGCCAGCGTCTTGGTGAGCCCGATCATCGCGGCCTTGCTGGTGGCGTAGAGGCTGCCGCCCGCGAAGGCGGCCCGCTTGGCCATGCAGCTGCCGATGGTGACGATCCGCCCGCCCTCGCCCAGGTGGGCCGCGGCCGCCTGGGCGAACAGGTACGGCGCGCGGACGTTGACCTCCAGCACCCGGTCGACGTCGGCGAGGGCGGTCTCCTCGATCGGGCCGACGTGGCCCACCCCGGCGTTGTTGACCAGGATGTCGAGGCGGCCGAAGCGCTCGGCCACCGCCTCGACCACGGCGCGGACCTCCTCCGGGTCGGCGCTGTCGGCGCGGACCGCCCAGCCGCGCCGGCCCATCGCGGTGATCTTGGCAGCGACGGCCTCGGCCCGCTCGGCGCTGCCCAGGTAGGTCACCACCACGTCGGCGCCGTCCTCGGCGAGCCGCAGGGCCACCGCCTCCCCGATCCCCCGGCTGCCGCCGGTCACCAGAGCCACCTTGCCGTCGAGCGCCGCGATACCGGTCGTGATCGTCATCTCGTCAGAACTCCTCGTGTCGTTCGTGGACATGACTCGATCCTCGGCCGTGGCGCCCCGGGAGTCCGGCGGTATTCGGACGTCGCGTTCAACGTTCAACTACCATCGGCGCGCCCCGACCGCGCGCCTCCGCACACGCCGCGCGCGGGACGCGCCCCGCGCGCCCCACCACTGCCCCCGACACGCCGAACGGCCGCCCCGGGGGCAGGGCGGCCGTTCGGTCCACCGGGGTGCGGGACCCGATGGGGCGGGGTCAGAAGGACAGGGTCTGACCCGGGAAGATGAGGTTCGGGTTGGCACCGATCGCCTTGACGTTCCGGGCGTGCAGGCCGGCCGTGTCGAGGCCGAACTTGGCGGCGATGCCGCTCAGCGTGTCGCCGCTCTTGACGACGTAGCCGCCGGCGGCGAAGCCCTTCTCGGGCGCGGCGGACCCGGCGGGCGCGGCGGGCTTCGCGGCGCCCTGCGGCGGGGTCTGCGCCGGGGCCTTGCGGGCGGGCGACTTCTGGCTCTGCGCGGGGGCCTGGTCGGCCTTGGCCGGCTGCTGCTTGACCGGCTGCTGCTTGACCGGCTGCGGGGCCTTGGGCTCCGGGTCGGGCGTGTCGGCGACGACGGCGGGCGCGCCGCCGCGGCTCAGGCCCGCCTTGGCCGAGCAGACCGGCCAGGCGCCGGGGCCCTGCGAGGCGAGGACCTTCTCGGCGACGGCGATCTGCTGCGCCCGGCTCGCCTGGTGGGCCTGCGGGGCGTAGGCGGCGCCGCCGTACGCCCGCCAGGTCGAGGGGGTGAACTGCAGTCCGCCGGAGAAGCCGTTGCCGGTGCTGATGCTCCAGTTGCCGCCGCTCTCGCACTGGGCGACGGCGTCCCAGGCGGAGGCGGGGGCGGCAGCGGCCGAGGTGGCCGTGACGAGGCCGGCCACCGGCAGGGCCGCGACAGCGGCTCCCGCCACCACGGCCATCCGAACGCGGTTGCGCTTGGTGGCGGCGGTGGTGGTGGCAGCGGCGGTCTCGTGACGGGGGTTCATGGAAGTCCTTTCGGCAGACCCCGGGCAGGCATGCGGAACCAGGCCCCTGCCGGGGCCGGTTGTCGCTCCCTCACTCGTTGGGCGGCCTCGCACGTGTCCGACGTGCCCTGCCGCCCCGGCCACCCTCCGCTCGCCGACTGCCCGTTGGGGCCGGTCGCGTCGACGGCCACCGCCCTGGTGCCGATGGTCGGTCGGCGGGCCGTGGGTCGGGGGTGAACCCGGGTGGTGCTCGTTGCACCGCCAAAGAAGCTACGGCCGCTACCGGGCCGCATCAAGCAATTCTTGGTCGTCCCAGGTCAGTCGACTGTTACCGGCGGTATCGATCATGAAACCGACCCGGAAACGACCGGCTTTGACCGGATTCCCCGGCCCAAACGGTCGATTTCCGTGCGCTCGCTCACATCGGGTCGGCCGAAAGTCCGGGCGCTTTGTCGACTTACCGTCACCGATGACTGACGCACCGTCATGTCGGGGACCGGAGTTCCCGGTTCCACGGCCCGTCGAGGTGGCGTTCGCCACTACGACTACCGAGCGTGAGCAAATGGTTGCCCAACGCATGGCACACCATCCGTCCTTGCACGCACCGAACGGGCGGCCTGCCACCGCCCGGACGGACCGTCAACCGCCGACCGGACGGCCCGTCGGCGGTGCCCGAACGGGCCGTCAGCACGGCTCAGCCGATGCCGCCCAACCCCGCGTCCCGGGCCAGCAGCGCCGCCTGCACCCGGTTCTCGCACCCCAGCTTGGCCAGGATCCGGCTGACGTACGTCTTCACCGTCGCCTCGCTCATGTGGATCCGGGCCCCGGCGTCCGCGTTGGACAGTCCCTCGCCCAGCAGCGCCAGCACCTCCAGCTCGCGCTCGGTCAGCACCTCCAGCCGCCGCCGGGCCCGGGCTCCGCGCGCCGCCGCCGGCCCCGCCCCACCGTCGGCCAGCGAGTCGACGATGTGCCGGGTCGCGGCGGGCGACAGGAAGGCGTGCCCCGTGGCGGCCGCCCGGACGGCCTGGATCAGCTCGGCCGGCGCGGTGTCCTTCAGGAGGAAGCCGGCGCCACCGTCGCTCACGGCGCGCAGCACGTTGTCGCGCTCCCCGAAGGTGGTGAGGATCAGCGCCCGCGCGCCGGGCGCGACCCTCGGCAGCTCGGCGAGCGCCGACAGGCCGTCCAGCACCGGCATCTGGATGTCCAGCAGGACGACGTCCACCCGGTGCGCGCGGGCGAGGTCCAGCGCCTGCCGGCCGTCGGCGGCCTCGGCCACCACGTCGATGTCCTCGGCGGAGGACAGGATCATCCTGATCCCGGCCCGGATGAGCGGCTCGTCATCGGCGACGAGGACTCGGATCACTGCTGGTCATCCCCTTGGTACTGGTCCTGGCGGACGGCTCCCGACGGTGCGGCGGCGGACCGGCCGGTGCCCCGCGGACCATCCTGGCATCCCCGTCGCTCACTGCTTCACCCGGTAGTGCTGCTTCTCGACCAGCACCCCGTCCTTGAAGCAGAACCGGACGACGGCGTCCTCGCCGAAGGCCGTCCCCCCGTTGTCGTCGAAGAGGTAGCGGACGCAGACCGACCCCTCCGGCGGGGTGGGGCCGGTGCCCTCCAGGTTCCGCAGGAAGAAGTCACTGCCCCGCGGCAGCTGCTCGCGCACCTCCGCCTCCGGCATGCCGAGCTCCGCGCTGTCGTAGACCGACCGCCTCACCGTGGAATCCTCCGCGCCCCGGACGAAGCCGACCACGCCCCAGATCAGCAGTCCGAGCACGGCCGCCAGCACCGTCACCCCGCCGACCGCGCAGCCGATCGCCGGGCTGCGCCGCTTCGGCGGCCCGGCCGCCGCCCCGGGCAGCCCGCCCGGCCAGGCATCCGCCTCCGGGTACGCGGCCGCGATCTCCGGACCGGCCGCCGACCCGGTGTCGACGCCCTGGGCGCCGGCGCCGTCCGCCCCCCGGTAGGGCAGCACGGCGGCCAGCCGGAACCCGGCCCCCGGGGTCGGACCGGCGTGCACCATCCCGCCGACCAGCCGCGCCCGCTCGCGCAACCCGGTCAGCCCCTGGCCCCCGCTCACCACCGCCGGGGCGGCGCCACCGGCGCGCACCCCCACCGGTTCGGGCGCCGCCGGATTCACCACCTCCACCACCAGCGCGTCCGGCTCGTAGCGCAGCGCCACCGTGATCGGCGCCCCGGGAGCGTGCTTGTGCGCGTTGGTCAGCGCCTCCTGCACCACCCGGTACGCCGCGTGCCCGGCGGACGCGGCCAGCGGACGGCGCTCGCCGTCCCGGACCAGCGAGACCGGCGTGCCGGCCGCGCGGGAGGAGGCGACCAGCCCCTCGATCCCGTCCACTCCCCCGCCGCCGCCCCCGGGCCCGGGCCCGGCCACCGGTGCCGCCCCCGGCCCCTGACCCGGCGGGAGCGCCGTCGACTCGTCGTGCAGCACGCCGACCACCTCGCGCAGCTCCCGCATCGCCGCGACCGCGGCCAGCCGCAGCACCCCGACCGCCTCGCGCTGCCGGTCGGTGAGCGTCCGGTCGACCTCCAGCGCCCCCGTGTGCACCGAGATCAGGGCCAGCTGGTGGCCCAGGCTGTCGTGCATGTCCTGGGCGATCCGGTGCCGCTCACGCAGCCGCGCCTGGTGCGCGATCATCGCGTGCTCGCGCACCAGCTGCTCGTTGCGCTCGCGCAGCGCGTCGGTCAGCGCCCGGCGCTGCGCCCGGTACCGGCCCCAGAGCGCGGGCAGCACCGCGAGCAGCAGATAGCCGCCCAAGGAGAATCCGACGATGAGCTTGGCGGGGATCTGCCCGGCGTCCTTCACCAGCCCGAACAGGGTCATCAGCACCCAGCCCGCGGCGAACGAGCCGGCCAGCACCCCGACCCTGCGGATCCGGGCGCCGGCCGACCAGCCGACGCAGACCAGCAGCGGCAGCGTGCCGCCACCGAAGCCGCTGGCCACGGCGGTGAGCACCAGGGCGGTCGCGGGCAGGCCCCGGCGCAGCAGGAACAGGGCCGCGGAGACCAGCGCCGTCGGCACCGCCAGCCCGGTGCGGCTGAGCACCTCGATCGGCGCGGCGAGCCCGGCGATCAGCAGCGCGCCCACCAGCTCGCGCATCACCAGCCGGAACCGCCAGGGCCCGGGAAGTGCCGTTCGAACCGCCTTCGACCAGGCCCTCGTCATGACGTCCACCCGTCGAGGCTAACGAATCGCTCCTGGTCACCGCCGTCACCGTTCGTCGCGGCCGGCACCGACGAAAGTCGCTCCCGCCACCGGAACGGTCCGCCCCGGCCCCGCACACCCCTGCCTGGACGGTGCCCACCCCGCCCCGCCCCGACCCGCACCGGAACGGCCCGGCCCGGCCCCGCACACCGACGCACCCGCGCACCCGCGCCGGGAGTCAGCGGTACCCGGTGAGCATCAGCGCCACGTCGTCGACCCGGTGCGTGGAGCCGACCTCCCGCAGCACCCGGTCGGCCAGGCCGTCCAACCCGGCGGTCGCGATCAGCCGGCCGACCTCCGGGCCCGCCAGCGCCGCCCGCAGCCGGTCCACCCCCGCGTCGATCTCCACCGCCGGGTCCTCGACCAGGCCGTCGGTGTACAGGGCGAGCACCGAGCCCGGCTCCAGCCGCAGGTCGCTGACCGGGTACACGGCGTGCTGGTCGACACCGAGCAGCGGCCCGCCGGGCACCTCCAGCGCCTCGGCCCGCCCGTCCGGGTGGCGCAGCACCGGCGGCAGGTGGCCGGCCCGGGCGAGCAGGGCGGTGCCCTCTCCCGGGGTGAGGCGGACCAGGCAGCAGCTGGCGAGCAGTCCGGGATCGAGGTCGAGCAGCAGCTGATTGGTCCGGGCGAGCACCTCGTCCGGCGGAATGCCGCCGGTGGCGAAGGCCCGCACGGCGCTGCGCAGCTGGCCCATGGTGGCGGCGGCACCGACGCTGTGGCCCTCGACGTCGCCGATGACCAGGCAGAGGTCCCGCCCGGTGACGATGGCGTCGTACCAGTCGCCGCCGATCTCCATGCCCTGGGTGCCGGGCAGGTAGCGGGCCGCGATCCGGATCCCGTCCAGGCGCGGCAGCCGGTGCGGGAGCAGCGCCTGCTGGAGGCCCCGGGCGAGGGTGAACTCGGCGTCGTACAGCCGGGCGCGCTCCAGGGCCTGGGCGATGAAGCCGGCCAGCGCGGTGAGCAGGCCGCGCTCCTCCAGGGTGAAGGGACGGGGCCGGTCGAAGCCGAGGATGCAGCTGCCGACCGGGTGTCCGGAGGCGATCAGCGGCAGGAACGCCCAGGCGCCCATGTCGTCCAGCGCCAGTCCGGGGTAGGCGGCGGCGAGCTGCCCGACGTTCTCGAAGAAGATCGGGGTGCCGGTGCTGAGCGTTTCGGCCCCGGGCACCCGGGCGCCGACCGGGGTGCCCTCGAAGCGGTCGAGGAAGCCGTCGGGGTAGCCGCTCTGCGAGACCAGGTGCAGGTGCTTCTCGCGGATCGTGTAGATGGCGAGCTCCTGTCCGCCGAGGGCGGGGAGGATCTCGTCGGCCACCGCCCGGCAGACCTCGCGGACGGTGACCGCCTCGCTCAGCGCGCTGGCCAGCTGGAGCAGGTGGTACATGACGCCGAGGCCGGTCCAGGTGCCGGGCGCGGCGGGTTCGGCGGCCGGGGCGGCGGCGTCGGGCGGCGGGTCGGCGGCGACCACCCGGCCGGTGACGCCGTGCGCGTCGGGATACAGCGAGAAGGCCAGCCAGTGGTCCGGCGGCCGGCGGGCGAGGAAGGCGGTGGGCTGCTGGGAGAGCAGGGCGGCCCGGTAGCGGTTCTCGTACACCGGGTCGGACAGCCAGGACAGCACCTGCCACGGGTGGTGTCCGACCAGGTCCTCGCGCCGGGCCTGGAGCAGCAGCTCGACGCTGTGGTTGGCGTAGGTGATCCGGCCGTCCGGGTCGAGCGAGAAGACGCCCTCGCGCAGCCGCTCCACGGCGGCGGCCGCGGCGGTGCCGGTGCGGGTGTCGAGCACGGCGCCGACCAGGCGCCCGCGCGGCCCGGGACCGTCGCGGGGCACCCGGGCCCAGAGTTCGACGGGATAGGGGTGGCCGTCCCGGTCCAGCACCCGCAGCCGCGCGGCGAGCACCCGCCCCCGGTCGAGGGCTCCGCGCACCGCGGCCCGGAATTCCGGCAGGTCGCCGGGGGCGATCCGGGCGGCCAGGCTCTCGGCGCGGCCGTCGAAGTCGCCCGGGGCGAGCCCGAAGATCTCGCAGAACTGGTCGTCGGCGGCGACCTCGCCGAGCACCACGTCCCAGTCGAAGAGGCCGACCCGGGTGGTCGGCGCGGAGGGCGGGGTGAGTTCGACGACCGTGGTCTCGCCGTTCGGCTCGACCGGGTGGCCGGCCTCCTCCAGCCCGGCCAGTCCCGCGGCCAGCCGGGCGGCGACCGCGCGCACGTGCCGGCGCGCGCCCTCGGGCACGCCGTCGTCCGAGGCGGCCCAGAGCACGCCGAGCACCCCGAAGACCTCCTCGCCCGCCCGGACCGGGACGCTGGCGGAGGCGAAGTCGTAGGGCAGGCCGACGGCGAGCTGCGGGAAGCGCCGCATGGTGTCCTCGGTGTCGGCGAGCAGGACCGTGCGGCCGGTGCGGTAGCTGACCGCGGTCGGCAGCGGGCCGGCGGCGGCGATCCGCCGGAACGGGCCGAGCACGGACAGCGGCACGCCCGCGACCGCGCACAGCACCAGCGAGCGGCGGTCGCGGGACCGCAGGTAGACGGTCGCGCCGTGCGCGTCGGTACCGCCGAGCACCGTCCGGACGGCGGCGGTCAGCAGGGCCTCCCGCTCCCGCGCGGGGTCCCGGCGCTCCGGGCCCAGCGGGTCCTGGGCAGCGCCGACCACTGGACGGTGCGGGTCGGGGCGCACCGCCCGGGCATCCCCGTCGCGAGGAGGCGGACCGGGCGGGTCCGCCGGAACACCCTGGCGCATCCTCTCTTGCTACGCCGGGCCCCAGGGGCTGTCAAGACGAACCCCACCGGCCCCGGCGCACGCACCGGCCCCGGGGTTCCCGTCGGCATCGGCGTGCCGACCGGCCCCGGGGTGCCCGTCGGCCCCGATGGCACCACCATCGTGCCCATGGCACCCCGTACCCCGGACCCCGGCCCGACCACCGTGGTCAATCTGAAGGGCCACCTTGACGACCCGGACTTCGCCGACGTGCGCTACGTCGGCCGGGCGATGCACCGCGGCGGCTGGCACCTCGCCGAATCCCCGCTGCACTGCCCGTTCCGCCCGGGCCCCGGGCTGACCCGCGAGGAGATGCTGCGGAAGTACCGGGCGTACCTGCTGTCGCGCCCCGACCTGCTCGCCCTCGTCCCCGAGCTGCGCGGGCACCGCCTCGCCTGCTGGTGCGCCCCGCTGCCCTGCCACGCGGACGTCCTGGCCGACTTCGCCGACCACGGCCTCCCCGGCCGGGCCGGGGCCGCCCGCGGGGACGGCCCGGGCCCGTGACTTGGGTATTCTCCGTGGACAGTGCAGCGCGACGGCTGCCCCGGGGGAAGACGAGTGGCGACGTATGGGGAGCACACCGGCCGACCGATCGGCGGGCGAGGCGTCCTGGCGGTGGGACGGCGAGGACGAGGGCGGGACGACCGCGCCGGCCGACGTGGTGAGCGGCGGTGACGACGGCGGCGGGCCCCGGCCGAGCCGGCGGCGGCTGCTGATCGGCGCCGGGGTGCTGGCGGCGGGCGCCGCCGTCTGGGGGGTGTCCCGGCGGGCGGGCGGTTCCGCGACCGAGACACCGAAGCCGCAGCCGCTGCCCAGCAAGCTGGTCGGTTCCGAACCGCTCTGGGTGTACCGGGGGTCCGAGCCGATGACCCCGGCGCGCCTGCGCGGCCGGCTGTTCACCCCCGCGTACGTCAGCCGGACCGGCCTGCGCCTGCTCGACCCGGCGACCGGCGCCGTGACCGGGACGGTGGAGGCGCCGGCCCCCCAGGGACAGCCCGACGACGCGCCGCTGGTCGTCGGCGGCGGCCGGCTGTTCACCACCTCGCCCGGCCATGTGGACGCCCGCGCGCTGACCGGCCCGGCGGCCGGCTGGAGCCAGCCGCTGCCGCCCGAGCTGGGCGAGCGGATCGACCTCTACGGCTGCGACGGGGAGCTGGTGTACGGCAGGGTCGGCTCCCGGACCGACCTCCGCGGTTCCCTGTTCGGCCTGGACGCCACGGGTCGCGGCCTGCGCTGGTCCCGCCCGGCCGCCGAGCGCGGCGAGAGCGCTCTCGCCGTGCTGGACACCGGCGCCGGTCGGCTCCTCACCTGGGACGCCGACCCGGCCGCCGGGATCTCGCTGCTGGACGGCACCACCGGGCAGCGGATCTGGTCCGCGGCCGGGTCCGGTCCCTCCTGGACCGCTCTGGACCAGCGGCACCTCTTCCTCCCGGGCTCCGACGGCGGGGTGCGGGCCCTGCACCTGGCGGACGGCAGCCGGAGCTGGTCGGTGAGCCCGGCCCCGGGCGAGCAGTGGCGCGCGCTGCCGCCGCTCAGCGACGACTACCGGGTGTACGTGCCGCGCGACAACGGGCTGATCACCGCGCACGAGGCGGGGAGCGGCGAGCAGGCCTGGCAGTGCCAGCTGCCGTTCCGGCTGGACCGCCGCTGCCGGCCGCTGCTGCTCAGCTCCGGTCTGCTCGTACCGGGCCCGGCCGCCTCCGGCGTCCTCGTCGTCGAGGCCGAGAACGGCCGGCAGTCCACGATCTTCGCCGACACCGGTCCGGGCGTCGACGTCTGGTCGGTCGCCAGCGACGGCACCCGGCTCTACGCGGGCCACGACACCACCCTGTACTGCCTGGGCGAGCTGCCCGTCCCCTGAACGACCGTGCCCTTCGACGACGAACGCCGACCCCGCGGGCCCTCCGGCTCCCCGACCGCAGGATGACGCCGTGCCGATTCGACCGATCTCGCCCGACCGCCTCGTCGAACTGCTCGCCGACCGGATCGCCGCCCTGCCGGGGGCCGGCGACCGCCGCCTCCGGGTGGCCGTGGACGGCGCCCCGGCCGCCCGGCCCGGGGAACTCGCGGACGCGCTGGTCGAACCGCTGCGGCTGCGCGGCCTGCCGACGCTGCGGGTGCCGGCGGCCGGCTTCCTCCGCCCGGCCTCGGTCCGGCTGGAGTACGGCAAGCAGGACGCGGACGCCTACCACGACCTGTGGCTCGACGACGGGGCACTGCTGCGCGAGGTCCTGGACCCGCTGGAGCCGGGCGGCAGCGGCCGGGTGCTCCCGTCGCTGCGGGACCCGGTGACCGACCGCGCCACCCGCGCCCCCTACACCGAGCTGCCGCCCGGCGGCGTCCTGCTGCTGGACGGCGCGCTGCTGCTCGGCCGCTGGCTCCCGCTGGAGCTGACGGTGCACCTGGCCCTCTCCCCCGCCGCCCTGGAACGCCGGACCGCGCCGGAGGAACGCTGGACCCTGCCCGCCTTCGCGCGCTACGCGACGGAGACGGTCCCGACCGAGGCCGCCGACCTGACCGTCCGCGTCGACGACCCCCGCCACCCCGCCCTGGTCGAGCTGCCCTGAGGCCGGTCCCCTGTCCGCTGCCCCTCGTCCCCCGACTCCCGTCCCCCGCCTCCTGTCCCCGGGTCGCCGGTGGCCGGGTCGCCGGTGGCCGGGGCCTCAGCGGCGGATGCCCCGACCGCGCGGGGCCGGGCCCCGGCCCGGCGGGGCAGGGCCGCGCTGGCAGTACGGGCACCAGTACGCCGGGCGGTCCTGCGGCGGGGCGCCGTGCTGGGCCGTCAGGACCTGAGTACCGCAGCGGGCACAGGGGCGGCCCGCCCGGCCGTAGACCCAGTGCCCCCGGCCGTGCCGGGTGTCCCCCGTGGTGATGTGGCCCGGGCGCAGCCGGTTGGCGTCCAGCAGCAGGTGGGCGCGGGCCGCCAGCCGGTCGAGGTCCGGGAGCTCGCCGACCGGTGTCCACGGGGTGACCCCGGCCAGGTAGCAGAGCTCGTTGGCGTACACATTGCCGATACCGGCGAGGTTCCGTTGGTCGAGCAGGGCCTCGCCGAGCGGCCGGCCGGGATCCGCGCCGAGTCGGCGGACCGCCTCGGCCCGGTCCCAGTCCGGCCCGAGCAGGTCGGGTCCGAGGTGGCCGACCACCCGCTGTTCGTCGGCGGTGCGCAGCAGTTCGACGACGGGCAGCCGGTAGCCGACGGCAGTGCCGAGGGCGGTGCCGAGGACGACGCGGATCTGGGCGGCCGGACCGCCGGTCCAGCGCTCGCCGGGCGCGAACACCGTCCAGCGGCCGTCCATCCGCAGGTGGGTGTGGAGGGTGAGGCCGCTTCCGGGGCGGGTGACGCCGTCGGGAACCGCGACGTCCGCCGTGCGGATGAGCAGGTGCTTGCCGCGGGGGACGACCTCCAGCACCCGGCGCCCGACGAGCACCGCGGTGGCGTGGGCGGGCACCCGCAGTTCGGCGGCGGTCAGCACCTGGCCGGCGAGGACGGCGCGCAGCCGGGCCGCCACGCGGAAGACGGAGTCACCTTCGGGCACGGGTCCATCCTCCCCGGTGGGACGGCCGGGCGCGCCACCGCCCTCCGGTCACCCGGCGTCGCCGCCCGTGCCGCCGGCCACGCCGTGACGGACCACGACCACCGGGCAGGTGGCGTGCTCGGTGACGTGCCGGCTGACCGAGCCGAGCAGGGCACCGGCGAATCCGCCCCGGCCGCGGCTGCCGACCACCAGCAGCGCGGCGGCGCCGGAGGCCTCCAGCAGGGCCTGGGCGGCGTTGCCCGGCAGGACCGATTCGACGACGGGCACCTCGGGCCGCGCTCCGGCGATCCCGGTCACGGTCTCGGAGAGGATCCGGCCGGCGAGTTCCTCGGGGTTGAACTCGGGCGAGGGCACGCTCGCCCCGCCGAAGCCGTAGAACGCCGGGTACTCCCAGGCGGCCACGGCGTGGACGGTGCCGCCGGCCATCCGGGCGTAGTCGACCGCCCAGCGCAGGGCCTGCTCCGAGGCGGGCGAACCGTCCACGCCGACGACGATCCTGGGGTTGGCGCTGTTGGCCATGCCGCTGCTCCTTGCTCGACGGATTCGACCTGCTGATATGCCGTCAAACTTAGATCAACCGGAACATTCGGCCGCTCATGGCCGCGCCGGGGCCCGCGAGACCCGTGTCGTGCCCCCGAACTGGTACTGGCGGGTGCGCGGCGTCGTCGCCACGCACCCGCCAGCGTCTCGGGTACGGCCCGCACATACGGACCGATGGGCCATCAGGCCCGGTATGCAGCCCAGGAGTTGGCCATCCGGGCAACCTGTCCCGGAGTGAACTGGGTCATGCAGGAGTCGTAGGTGTAGTCCATGAAGTTGTGGATCGGGTCGACACCGGTCGCCGTGCAGGTGTCCCGGCCGGCCGGGCACTGGTAGGCCGCGCTCTGCTCGGCCGGGGTGTCGGCCACGTAGTCGCCCTGGCCGGAGCAGCCGCCCTGGAAGGTGTGGTAGAGCCCGAGCCAGTGGCCGACCTCGTGGGTGGCGGTGTCGCCCTCGTTGTAGTTGGTGGCGGAGCCGCCGGGGAACGAGGAGTCGAGGATGACCACACCGTCGTCGGTCGGGTTGGAGCGGTAGGAGCTGGGGAACGTCGCCCAGCCGAGCAGCGACTGGCCGAGCTTGGCGGTGTAGAGGTTGAGGGCGTTGGCCGCGCCCTTGCGCAGCTTGGTCTTCATCGCCTTCTCGGCGCTGGAGCCCGGGCTGACGCCGTTGTACCAGCTGGAGTTGTCGGTGTAGTCGGTGGCCACCAGCTGGAACCGGAACTGGCTCGCGGTGTTGCCCGTGCCCTGACCGCTGTAGGCGGCGTTGAGGACGTCGATCTGCTTGGTGACGGTGGCCGCCGACAGCTTGCCGGTGGTGCCCGAGTGGACGACGTGCACGTACACCGGAATGGTCGTGGTGGCGGCCAGTTCGCCGGGCGCGAGCAGGGTGTTGCCCTGCGCGGAGTGCGCGAGCTGGGCCAGCCGGCCCTGGAGGTCGCTGTCCATCGCCTTGGCCTGGGCCTCGGTGACGGCGTTGGGCTCCTGGCCGGCGGGGTGTCCGGCGGGCTTGCGGGCCGCGGCGTCCTGGGCCGCTTCGCCGGTGCTGCACTCGGTGGAGGTCGGGGCCTTGGCGGCCGCGCTGGCGGTGCTGAACGCGGCGGGGGCCGCGAACTGGGTGAGCCCGAGGGCGGCGGCGACGGCGGCCGCGCCGAGGAATCTGCCGGTGGCACGCGAGGGAACACGGGCGGAACGACGCATCTGCGCTCCTGAGGGGGGTGGTGGGGGACGGCGGTTGAGGGGGGCCGCCGAGCCACAGGCTACGCAGAGCCGCGTGTACGCGTCAGACATGTTCCGGCCTGGAACTTCTGACGGCAAATCGGACATAAACCGGAAGTTTGAGCGGTCGAACGGCACCGCACATGGAGCATTTCCCGTCGCGCGCATGCGCACAGTACCGGCCCCGGTCTGTCCGAAACGTGACACCCCGTCTGCCCCGCGGCGCGGCGCGCCACCGGCGGAACGGGACGAACGGGATGAACCGGGCGCCCCTGACCGCCTCCGGCGAGACTACGACGCCGCGAAGACGATCTCCCGCAGGGCACGCGCACCGGCCCGGTCGAGTACCACGGCCGACGCACAGCCGGCCGGCGGCCGGCCCGTCCCGGCGAGGCGCCGGCGCAGCCGGTGCGCGGCGTCCCGGTGCCGGGCGAACGCGTACGCGGAGACGGCCTGGCCCCGCGCGCGCTGACCGTCGCGGGCCTCCTCGGCACTGGCGTCCAGCAGGACCAGGTGCACCCGGCGCCCCTGCCGCTCGGCGGTCCGCGCCAGCCACTGCCGCACGTACGGCACCGCCCCGCAGTCGTGCACGGTGAGCGGCCCGCCGGCCAGCACCGCGCGCCGCAGCCGCCGGTAGTGCGCCAGACGGACCAGCGGGCGGTACAGGGCGTACGGCAGCCAGGACGGCAGCCGGGACGCGTACTCCTCGCGGACCAACTGCGAGTCCACGATCGGCGTGCGCACGCAGCGGCGCATGAGCGTGCTCTTGCCGCTGCCCGGCAGTCCGGAGACCACCAGCAGGTCGCCCGCCGGATAGTGCAGGGCGCTCGGCGCGGCCCCCGGCCGCCGACCGGACCGCAGGTCCTGGAGGCCGCGCGGGCGCAGCACACCGGCCGACGGCTCCGCCGCGAGCTCCCGGCAGCCCGGGCGCGGCACCGTGCGGGCCGCCCGGTCGCGGGCCGGCAGGTCACGCGTCGCCCGGTCGCGCGTCGCCGCCCGGTCACGGGCCGCGGCCCGGTCGCGAGCCGCCGCCCGGTCACGGGCCGCCCCGAAGACCTGTACGTCCGACATCGGCACTCCCCCTGCTTCCCCACCGGTCCGGGTGGTCCCGGCCCCTCCTCCCGAGGAGTTTTCCCCCTTCAAGAGAGAGTAAAGACTAATGGTCAGACCGGGTCCGGGCCGAGCCCTTATCGCTCCAGGATCGTCACAGAAGCGCTCCGGGAGCGTCACAGCGGCGAGCACGGGGCCGGCGGCGCGAGCGCGAGCGGGGCCGGGGGCGCGAGCGGGGACGGGTGCGGAACGGGAACGCGCGCGGGAACGGGCGGGCCGCCCGGCCGGGGCCGCCCGGGTCCCGGCCGGAGCCGCCTCAGCCGAGCTGCGGGGCGATCCGGGAGGCGATCAGCTCCAGGTGGTCGAGGTCGTCCAGGTCCAGGATCTGCAGGTAGATCCGCTCGCTGCCGACGGCGGCGTAGCGGCCGATCCGCTCCACCACCTCGTCCGGGGTGCCGGCGAGGCCGTTGGCCTTCAGCTCGTCGATGTCGCGGCCGAGCACGGCGGCCCGGCGGGCCACCTCGGCGTCGTCCCGCCCGACGCAGGCGACCAGGGCGTTGGAGTACACCAGGTCGTCGGCCCGGCGGCCGGCCCGCTCGACGGCCGTCCGGACCCGGCCGAACTGCGCCTGCGACTCCGCCACGGACACGAACGGCAGATTGAACTCGTCCGCGAACCGGGCGGCCAGCGCCGGGGTGCGGGTCGGCCCCTTGCCGCCGACCAGGACCGGGATCCTCGCCTGCGCCGGCTTGGGCAGCGCGGGCGATTCGCTCAGCTCGTAGTAGGTGCCGGCGAAGTCGAAGGTCTCGCCCACGGCGGTGCTCCAGAGACCGGTGATGATCTCCAGCTGCTCCTCCAGCCGGCCGAACTTCTCCTTCGGGAACGGGATCCCGTAGGCGCTGTGCTCCTCCTCGTACCAGCCCGCGCCGAGGCCGAACTCGACCCGGCCGCCGCTCATCGCGTCGACCTGGGCGACCTGGATCGCCAGCACACCGGGCAGCCGGAAGGTGGCGGCGGTCATCAGGGTGCCGAGGCGGATCGTGCTGGTCTCGCGGGCCAGGCCGGCCAGGGTGATCCAGGCGTCGGTCGGACCGGGCAGGCCGCTGACGCCCCCCATCCTCAGGTAGTGGTCGGAGCGGAAGAAGGCGCTGAAGACCCCCAGCTCCTCGGCGGTCCTGGCCACCCGGAGCAGGGTGTCGTAGCTCGCGCCCTGCTGGGGTTCGGTGAAGATTCGAAGATCCATACCGGCCATTCTGGTGCAGACCGCCCCGCCCCCACGCCGGAACCGGGGAAGCGGCGGCGTCGGCCCGGTGCCCGGCGGGCCGGGCGGCGGTCGGCCGGGAGGAGCGCCCGGGGTGGCCAAGGTCTCCTCCCCGGGCCTCCTGCCCCGGCGCCGCGCTCGCCTACCGTGGACGGATGTCCGCCACGCCCGACGAGCCGCCCCGGCGCCTCCCCGCCGACTCCGCCGCCCCGTACTCCCGGCCGGAGGACTGTCCGCTGCCCGGAATCGTCGCCGCCTTCGGCCCCCGGCTGGCCGAGCTGGCCTTCGAGCCCTGCCTCGTCGCGGCGGTCGACCAGCACGCCGCCGAGCTGCGCGAGCTGCTGTACGCGCAGGGGCCGACGCTGCAGCCGCGGCGGCTGAACCGTGCGGAACTGTCCGACTACGCGCGCGGCTTCCTGGACCGGCTCGCGGAGATCGGCTGGCGCGAGCCGGTCGGGTACGACTTCGCGGTGCACCGGCTGACCGCGATCTGCTGGCTGGTCCGGCAGAACGGCCTGCTCCCGGCCTGACCGGCCGGCTCCGGTCCCGCCCCGCGGGACCGCCGGCGCCCGTCGGCCGGGGAGGAATATGGAGAACGGCTAGGAACACCCCGGCGCCCCGTGCGTACAGTGGCGGTCCACACGGCACGACGGCCGTCCGCGGCACGGCCCGGACGGCGGGCGGGAACGGGACAGCGTGAGCGGGATCAGGACGGGCGGCAAGGGCGGCATCGGTACCCCCGGCGACGGCTCCGGCAACAGCACCGGCGCCGGCGGGCACCGGGCGCTGGTCTGGCGTGCGCTGCCCGAGCGGCCCGGCGCCGCGGTGCTGGTCCTGCACGGCGGCCAGGAGCACGGCCTCTCCCGTCCGGGCCCGGTCAACCTGGCCGGCCTGCGGATGGCCGGGTTCGTGCACGCGCTGCGCCGGGAGACCGAGGGCGCCGGGGTCGCCGTCGGCACCGTCCGCTACCGCCACCGGGGCTGGAACGGCGAGCGGGCCGACGCCGCCAAGGACGCGATCGCCGCCCTCGACGACCTCGCCGAGGAACTGGGCCCCGTCCCCACCGTCCTGGTCGGTCACTCCATGGGCGGCCGCGCCGCGCTCCGGACCGCCGGACACCCCGTCGTCACCGGCGTCGTCGCCCTCGCCCCGTGGTGCCCCGCCGACGACCCCTGCGAGCAGCTCGCCGACCGCGACGTCCTGATGCTGCACGGCGACCTCGACCGGATCACCTCCCCCGCCGCCACCCGCGCCTTCGCCGCCCGGAGCCGCGCCGCCGGGGCCCGGGTCTGCGGCTACACCGTCCTCGGCACCGGCCACACCCTGATGCGGCGGATCAACGACTGGCACCGCGCCACCGCCCGCCTGTCCGCCGGCCTCCTCGGCCTGCGCGACCTCCCGCCCGAGGCCGCGGCCGCGCTGACCCTCCCGTCCCGTTCCACCGACGCCCTCGACCTCCCCCTCCCCGCCCAACCCCGCACCGCCGCTCCGGCCGGCCACCCGGCCAGACCCCTCCCCACGGACGCCTGACCACCCCCGCCCACCCCGGACTCCCCCACCGCAGAACCTACTTGGTCGTCCGAGCCACACGGTGCGAGGACGCCGGTATGGTGAGGGACCGTCGGGGGGCGGATCTCCAAGGGGGCGGACGCGCATGGCCGAAACGGTGACGATCGATCTCGGGGACGGCACGACCGTCCGGGCCGAGGTGATCGGTGAGGTGAACTTCCAGCAGCCGGAAACGCCTTCGGACGTCTGGGCGGACTCCGGCGACGCCGGTTGGGGCGGGGGCCGACGGGCCGCCGGGCAGCTCGGTTCGGCCGTGGCACTGACGCTGGACCAGGTGCGCAGCACCGTCCAGGGCGTCGGCCGCTGGGCGGCGGAGAGCATCGCGCAGGGGGACGCCGGCTCCCCCGACACCTTCGAGGTCGAGTTCGGCCTCAAACTGGCGGTCAAGTCTGGCCAGTTGCTCGGTGTCATCGCCGAGGCCGGCAGCGAGGCCGGACTCACCGTCCGCCTCTCCTGGGACCTCGCCGAGCGCCGTCGGCAGCAGGCGGCCGCGGCGGCCGCAGTGACTCCGGCCCCAGTGACCCCGGCCGCAGTGACCCCGGCCGCACAGAACGCCTCCGACAGCCCGAGCGCCCCGGCCCCCAGAGCGGCCGACGCCGAGTGACCGTACCCGCACGGCCCGGCCTCGCCACGACCGAGGCGCTGCGCCGCAGCACCGTCGTGATCACCGTCGCGGGCGACTTCGGCGGCAGCGGCTTCCTGGTGGCACCGGGTCTCGCCGTCACCTCCGCGCACGTGGTGGCCCGGGCGGTGCGCGCGGCGGCACCGGTGGGCGTCCGCCACTCGTCCGGCGAGCGCGCCGTCCCCGCCGACCGGATCCGGCTGGCCCCCGAGGCCGACGGGGGCGACGACAGGGGCGACAACAGGGGCCACGGCAAGGGTCACCACCCCTTCCCCGACCTCGCCCTGCTCGGCGTCCCCGACTGGACCGACCACCCGGTGGCCCGGCTCGCGGCCGCCGAGGCCGAACCGGACACCGTCCTGACCGCGCTCGGGTACTCCACCCACACCCCGAGCCCCGGCGTCCGGCCGGACACCCTGCGACTGCGGGTCGTCGGCCTCGCGGACCGGTACCTCGGGGTGCGCGGCGACGGCATCCGCGAGGGCCACAGCGGCAGCATGCTGGTCGACGGTGACGGCCTGGTGCGAGGTGTGCTCAAGGGCAGCCGCGCCTTCCAGCTGGACGCGGGCGGCTGGTACACCCCGGTGGGCGCGCTGACCGCGCTGCTGGGTACAGCGGGCGTCGTCCTGCCCGGCCCGCCGCCGGCGCCGCCCGCGCCGCCCGGGAACGGCGAGCTGGTCGACGCCCTGATGGCCTTCGAGCTGCTGCGCCGCGCCGACGGCCGCTACGACCTGCTCGACACCATGGGCGTGCACCTCGGCCTGACACACTCCTTCGAGGCCGAGGAACGCCCCGACCGCCGCACCCATCTGCACCAGATCGTGCGCGCCTGCCGCAGCTTCCGCGACGGCCGGGCGGCCCTGCGGGCCCTGCGGACCGCGATGGCCGAACTCGCCCCGGACGACGGCGCGCTCGACGCACTCGACGCCGTGGTCGGGCGCGCCCTCGGCGAGCGGGAGGACGGCTAGCCGGATGCACGCGACACCCTTCGTGCCCCCGGCCGGCGACCGGGGGCCATGGCCGGAGGGGGCGGAGGACGTTCTCGTGGAGATCCTCCTCGGCTTCCGGACGATGCTCCAACTCACCTTCCGCCAGGACGTCCTGGCAACCATGGGCGCGTCGGCGAAGGCCCGCGGCATCCAGGGCGACATCCGCGAGGACTACACCCCGCGACCGCACGTCCGCGAGATACTCCGGGCGATCCGCGCCTTCCGGGATCCGTGGGCCGCGCTGGACGCCCTCGCCGAGGCGCTGGAGGAGCTGGCGCGGAACGACGGCGCACGGGACTGGCTGGAGCTCACCCGGCGGCTCCTGAACCGCGGCGACGAGCTTCCCAGCGGTGAACTGCTGACGGTGATCGGCGAGTTGCACGCGATCACGGCACCGGCCAGGCCGGCCCACCACCTGCCGGAGGACATCCCGGGGCTACGGGAGCGCGACACGGCGTCGATGACCCTGCCGGCGATCCTGGACCTCCTCGTCAACCGGATCGACGACGACCCGCTCGGGCCGCTGGTCGCTTTCCTCCGCTCGCTCGGCGACAACCCCGAGGTCACCCGACAGCACCCGCTCCCGGCCCTGCGCCGGTTCCTCGCCGCCCACGCCGACCGGGCGCCCGCCGCCGCGGCGGCGGTCCCCGGCGAACGGCTGATCGTCCAGGTCCGGCTGGACGAGGAGGGCCCCGTCCACACCGGCGACACCCGGTACCGACTGCACGTCTCCTACTACCGCCAGCCCCTGACGGGCGGACCTTTCCGGCGGGTCGGCAGCCACCAGGACGACCAGGCGTTCACCAGGAGCGAGCTGCTCAGGGCGGGTGGCGCACGGCTGGTCGCGTGGAAGGAGCTGAATCTGGCGCTCCGCACCCCCGACCCGGTCCGGATCGAGTTCCTGCTGCCGCGCTCCATCCTCGGCTACACCGCCGAGCTCTGGTCCACCGGCGTGACCCGCAGGCCCCTGGGCGAGTTCCACCCGGTGGTGGTCCGGCAACTCGAACGGTACTGCGAGCCCCACCTCGGCCTCGCGCTCTGGCGGCAGCGCTGGGCCAACCTCCAGACCCACGGCGCCGACTCCAACGAGGTCCTCAAACGGATCGAATGGCCTTCGCTCGACCGGACGAGCGCCAGAGGGCTGCTCAGCTGGCTGGCCGGCAGAAGGAGCCTGGCCTGTCTGGGCCTGACGGTCCCGTACGAGCAGCTCGACCCCGAGGTCCAGTACGCGGTGGACAACGCGATGTACTACGGCGGGATCCCCGTCCTGATCTGGCGCCGGGTCTCCGGCGACCCGGACCCGCTGGTCGCGGCCCTCAGCGAGCACAAGAGCACCCGGCTGGCCGAACTGCCCGATGTCGTCCACCAGTACCGGCAGGAGGTCGGCGGCCCGGACCCGGACCCGGAACACACCGTCACGCTGCTCTGGGACGACCCGGACTGCGTGGACCCCGATCAGGACTACTCCTTCCCCGGGATCGTCGGATGACCGCGAACCCCACGGCGACAAGCGACGAGTCAGGAGCATTCATGGCCGAGGACTGGTGGATCTACCGGGGCACCGGCGTCCCCCACGACGGGATCGCCGGGCTCCCGCCGGCACCCCCCTGGCGCGCCTTCGGCGCCCCCGACGCCGATCCCTCGCTCCTGCCGGGACCGCCCCCGGAGGACTCCGCGGCGGCTTCCACCGCCCGTCGGCTCGGCCGGATCCGGCAGGCGGCCGCGTACCAGGCGGACGAGCAGGAGGTCCGGCTGGTCAACCTCGCCCTGCACCTGCGCCGCCCGCTCCTGATCACCGGCAAACCGGGTGTCGGCAAGTCGACCCTCGCCTATGCCGTCGCCCACGAACTGCGCCTGGGCCCGGTGCTGCGCTGGTCGATCAGCAGCCGAACCAGCCTGCGCGACGGGCTGTACAGCTACGACGCGATCGGGCGGCTGCACGAGGCCGGGCTGTCGCGGGAGCGCGACCGGCGCGACGACCCCGGGTACGAGCTGCAGCACGACCCGCGGATCGGGCGGCAGGAGGCGGCCGAACCGGACGAGCGCCGGTCACCCGCCATCGGCAGGTTCCTGCGGCTGGGCCCGCTCGGGACGGCCCTGCTGCCGTGGCGGACACCGCGGGTGCTGCTGATCGACGAGATCGACAAGAGCGACATCGACCTGCCCAACGACCTGCTGAACGTCTTCGAGGAGGGCGAGTTCGAGATCCCCGAGCTGCTGCGACTCGGCCCGGGCCCGCAGGAGGTCGGGACGGCCGACCACGGCCGGACGGCGGTGGTGCGCGGCGGTGTGGTGCGCTGCGCGCAGTTCCCGCTGGTCGTGCTCACCAGCAACGGCGAGCGGGACTTCCCGAGCGCGCTGCTCCGGCGCTGCGTCCGGCTGGAGATCCGGGCGCCGGACGAGCAACGGCTGGCCGCGATGGTCGCCGCCCACCTGGGCGAGGAGGCAGCGGCAGCAGCGGAGACCACGGATCTGATCGCCGAGTTCCTCCGCCGGCAGCGACAGGACGGGGCGGAGCTGGCCAACGACCAGCTCCTGAACGCCCTGCTGATGGCCGGACGCGTGCTCAGGGCCGACCAGCAGGGTCGGGAAGCCGTGCGGGACGTCCTGCTCCGTCCGCTCAACGAGAGCTGAGCGGAGATGGCTTCGGCGTCGCCGGGCGGGCCGGCCGAGGGGCTGACGGAGGCGCTCGCCGGGCTGCTCCGGCCGGAGGACGGCGGCCCGCTGCCGCAGGACCTCGCGGACGTCCTGTGGATCGCGGGACTTGCCGGACTTCTGGACCCGCCGACGACGCCCTCCGTGCCGCGACCCTCCACGGCACCACGGCCCGCCGGTGCCCGGCCGACGTCGACCGGCGTGCCGTGGCAGTCCTCGCCGCCCCGGCACGCCGTACCGACCCCGACCGACCGAACACCCGCAGTCGCCGTACCACCTCCGCCGCCGTACCCGCCGAGCGCCGACCGACCAGGACCGGACACCGCCGTCCCACCGCCCCTGCGACCGCACGCCGCGCTGCACCACCGCTCCGGGACCCCCGAGACCGACGAGCCCGCCGGCACCGACCGGTCCGGCGGCCATGTCGTCCAGGTCACCCAGCCCGCCGCCCTGGACGGCGGCCTCGCGCTGGCCCGGGCCCTGCGCCCGCTGCGCCGCGCGGTCGACGCCCCCGGCCGGGCCACCCTCGACGAGGAGGCGACGGCCGAGGCCACCGCCGAGACCGGCATCCTGCTCCCGGTCTGGCGGCCCGCACAGCAACCGCGCTTCTCGGTCGACCTGCTGGTGGACACCGGCGCCACGATGGCCGTCTGGCACCGGTTGGCCGGCGAGCTGAGCACCCTGCTGGAGCGGCACGGCGCCTTCGCCGACGTGCGGTGCTGGGCGCTCGACACCGACCGGCCGGTCCCCACCCTGACACCGTTCCACCGCCGCCGCCCGGGGGCGCCCGCCGCCGCCAGGACCGACTGGTCCCGGCCGCTCAACGACCCCACCGACCGGCGGATCCTGCTCGTCCTCACCGACGGCGTCGGCCCGGCCTGGTACGGGAAGGAACTGCCGAAGTTCCTCGCCGGTGTCGCCGCCGCCCGGCCCGCGGCGGCGCTCCAGGTGCTGCCCCGGCGGCTCTGGCACCGGACGGCGCTGCGCACCGCCCTCGTCGCCGCACGCGCCTCCGTGGCGAGCCGGCCCGTCCCGGCCTTCCGCTCGGACGCCGCCCTGCCCGGCATACCGCCCGGCAGCCCCGGCGCCGAACTCAGGGCGGCCGTCCGCTGGCTGCCGGTGATGGAGGTCGACGCCGACTGGATCACCCCGTGGGCCGACCTGACCGCCGGCCGCACCTCCGGGTGGACGCCGATGCTCGCCGCGCCGATCGCCGGCGTGCCGCGCCCGCAGCGCCCGACCGGCCCCGCCAACGACCCGGCCACGCCCGCCGAACGCGTCGCCCGGTTCCGGGCGGGCAGCTCGCCGAACGCCTACCGGCTGGCCTGCCACCTGGCGGCGGCGCCGCTGAGCCTGCCGGTGATGCGGCTGGTCCAACGGGCCACCGTGCCGGAGTCCGGGCAGACCGATCTGGCCGAGCTGTTCCTCTCGGGGCTGATCGCACCCCTGGACGGAACGGCCACCGACCCGGACGAGCAGGTCTACGACTTCCGGGACGGCGTGCGGGAGGAACTGCTCGCCGAGCTGACCCGCACCGAGGCCGTCGACGTACTGAAGCACGTGCTCACCAAGGTGTCCGGCCGGGTCGCGGCGACCTTCGGCGGCACCCGCGACTTCCGCGCCGTCGCCCGCCTGGTCGGCGCGGTCGACGACGGCGGGCAGGACGACGGCGAGGTGCGGCTGTCGGCACGGAGCCTGCCGTTCGCCGAGGTGGCGGTGACGGTCCTCGCAAGCGCGGGCGGCCAGCACGCCGCACTGGCCGCGCGACTGGCGGAGGCGGTGACACTGACAGCCCACAGCCGGCCGGCCGAGTCGGGGCCGGTGCCGCCACCGCTGCGGACCGAGAAGCTGAACCCGGTCCGCCCGCCACTGAGCCCGCCGGAACCGCCGAGGATGATCGGACGGAGGCGCGAACTCGCCGCCCTGGCAGCCGCCTTCGACCCCGACCGGCCGGCGTCCGGAACGCTCGAGCGGCCTGCCGTGGTGGTGGTCGTCGGCGACGCCGGCATGGGACGCCGCCGACTGGTCCAGGAGTACGTCCGGGCATACGGCGGGCGCCACAGCTTCACCCACTGGATCGACGCGACCTCGCGCGGCTCGCTGGAGCGCGGGCTCGTCCAGCTCCGGACCGCCCTCGCCGGCCTCGACGAGCCGGTCACCCCCGTTCAGCTGCGGGAACTGCTGGCGCGGCACCGGGACTGGCTCGTCGTCCTCGACAACTACCACGACGAATGGACCGGCGGCTCCGAGCACCCGCTCAATATGTTCCCTCCCCTCGGGCGGGGCTGCGTGCTCGTCACCACCGACAGCGCCGATGCCTGGCCGGACCCGGACGCCCCTGTCGTCGAACTCGGACGCCTCGACACCGACGAGGTGCTGGAGGAGCTGGTCGCACGGCTGGGCCCCACGTACGACCCCGACGACTCCGCTCAGGCCACGGCCCTGCGCGGGTTGGCGCAGCGTCTGCCGCACCTGCCGAACGTTCTCGCCGAGACGGACCTCGACTCGGAACTGGCGCGCGCCCTGACCGCCGCGACCGATCCGCCGCCGCCGACCCGGACGAGCAGCAACCGGGTCGTCGTCCACGCCACGGTCCAGGGCCTGCCCGTGACGTTGCGCCTGCCGATTCCGGGCACCACGACAAGCTCCGGGGTCCCCCCCGTGCCGTCCCCCGCGTTCACCGGCCGCGCCGAGGCCCTCGCCGAGCTGCTGTCGTTCCTGACACCCGTCGAACCCGGAGTGCCCCCGACCCGCACCGCTGTCGTCACCGGTGCCCCCGGCACGGGGAAGTCCGAGCTCGTCCGCCAAGCCGCCGGCACCGCCCTGGAGAACGGCTGGTACCCCGGTGGAGCGCTCTACTTCGACCTGCGCGAGCATCCGAACGGCTCCGCGCTGTCTCCGGGTGTCCTGCTGCGCGCCCTGTGCGTTCCGGGTGAGATCGTACCGCCGGACCCGCACGACCGGTTCGCCCTCCTCCGGACCGTTCTCACACAACTGGGCACGGAGGCCGGACCACTCCTGCTGGTGCTCGACAATTCGCCTCCGCACGTCGACCCCGCGCCGTACCTCCCGCCCGACGCTCCGGTCACCGTCCTCGTCACTTCCCGCCATTCGCAGCCGATCGACGCCGTCCGGCTCGAACTGCGGGCGATGCCCCCGGAGGATTCCGTCCAGCTCCTGCAGAACGGGGTACAGGCATCCCTGCTCGGTGACGGGCGCGTCTCCGGCCCGCGCGGTCCGTGGCTGGCCCTGGCCGAGCTGTGCGACGGCCTGCCGCTGGCGCTGACGATCTGCGTCGACCGGCTGGCCGATCGGCCGGCCCTGCCGGTGGCCGCCCTGGTCCAGGAGCTGAGTGACCCCGGCCTCCGGCTCGACGGGCTCGGTCACGGCGAGCGGAGCCTGCGGGTCGCCTTCACCGAGTCGTACCTGAATCTGTCGAGCAGCGAGGGCCGGTTGTTCCGCCTGCTCTCCGTGTACCCGTACCCCGAGTTGTCCACCGACGTCGCCGCAGGCGTGGCGAATCTCGACCTCTCGGCGGCGGAGCAGCTGATGGCGGCGCTGGCCCGGGCCCACCTGGCGGAACCCGGCCCCACCCAGGACCACTGGCGGTTCCCCCCGCTGCTCCGGCTCTACTCCCTCAGCCGGGGCGAGGCCAACGCCGACGCCGACGACCGGGCGGGCGCGTTCGACCGGCTGCTGGTCCGCTACCGGGTGGAGGCGGAGGCCGCGGCGTCCGGGGACCGCCGGGACACCGTCCGCTTCCGCCGTCCCGAGCAGGCCCGGGCCTGGCTGGAGGCCGAGCGGCCGATCCTGGTCGCGCTGGCCGCGTACGCGGCGGAGCACGGCGACCTCGACGCAGCCTTCGCGTTCACCCGTCCCCTGCTGCGGATCCTCATCGGCGACCGGCGGTTCGGCGACCTGACCGCCATCGCCGAGAGCATGCGGGCGATCGACCACCGCCCGGGCGGCAGCACGATTGCCGACTGGTTCCTGCGCGCCCTCGTCCAGGCCCTGGACGAGGCCCGGATCCGGCCCTCGGACCTGCCCGCCGAGGGTCGGGCAGAACTCGACCGGGTCTTCCGGATCTTCTCCAGGGAGGAGACCCGGACCAACCAGCTCTACCTGGCCGTTCAGCTCCCGGACGCCGACGAGGCGTCGGTCCTCCTCCTGGAGCGGATCCTCGGCGAGGTCCAGCGCGCCTCGACCATCGAGAGCGCGCTCTCCCGGCCCTCGCCCGGGTTCGGGGCCGAGCTGCTGCTCACGTTCTTCGAACCGGGCGATCCCCTGGCCACGGCCGGGCGCGCCTTCCTCGACCTCTGGGACCGGATCAAGCGGCTCGCCCCCGACGACCGGCCGCGAACCCCGATCGCCGCGTCCGTCCTGCACGGCGACCACCCCGAACACCTGCCCGGAGCCGAACAGTTGAGGCTCAGGATCACCGGGGACCGCTACGACCGCCACCGGCCCGTCGCGGCCGTCGCCGTCTCCCGGCCGGTGTTCGACATGCTCACCGAGCAGTTCGGCACGGACATCACCATGCGATTCGACCTGATGCTGGTCGACGGTGCGGAGCCGCCGGCCGAGAAGGCCGCCTATCTGTACAACGGTGATCCCCAGCTCCTCGGTCTGATCCTCTCCCATCCGACGGCGGGCCGGACCATCGAGTCGTGAGCCCGCCCCCACCGGTGGTGGTGGGGGCGGGCCCGTGGTCGCGCGGGTGTCAGGCGAGGCAGACGGAGTCGGGCAGCGCCTCCAGGTACTTCCGGTCCAGCAGGCTCTTCACGTTGTACGCGTCGGTGCCGAACTCGACGGGCTTCAGCTTCTCGTTCAGGTACTGCTGGATGCCCCTGCCGGGCTGGGCGAAGCCGGAGGCGATGCCGCCCTGTTCGACCTTGAAGGGCAGCTTCACGCCGTAGCAGTGGTAGCTGTCGACCTCCTTGCCGTCCTCCACCACCGGGTTGAGGCTGTCCGGCGGGAGCGCGCGCTCGGGGAAGGACGTACCGGTCCGGGAGAGGTAGCGGCCGTAGTAGAGCCCGAAGCGGTCGAGCTTGGTGCCGGTGGGGATCTCGACGGTGGTCCGGTCGATGGTGCCGTTGACGTCGCGGAAACCGTCCTGGGCGGGGTACTTCCAGTCGAGGCCGTCGCGGTACCAGGAGAGGAACTGCTGCGGCGTCAGACCGCCGAAGCGGTCGTAGTTCTTCAGCAGCTTCGCGACCCCGGTGGGCAGGTGCCGGGGGCCGAGCTCCTTGAAGCCGCAGTAGAAGTTCTTCTTGTCCTCGGGGGTCGGCCGGTACTGCTCGCTGGGGCAGTCGGTCGGGTCGGCCTGGACGTCGGCGGGCCGGGTCGTGGCGGCGGCGGCGCTCTGGGTGGCGGCGGCGCCGGTCAGCAGCAGGGCGGCCGCCAGGGACAGGGCGGCGAGACGGCGGGAACGCATCGGGGTGTGTCCTCCGGGGAGGTCGGAGAGGCGAGGTGCGCCGCCGGGCACGCAGGGACGCCCGGCGGCGTGGAAGGGACTGATCGGCACCGGAAGCTACACGGACCGAACCCGTCGATTCATGGACAAAACACCCACCCCGGCCCCGTTCACCCGAACAGCGGGGGCGGCGGGGGCGCGCGCCAATTCGGCCGACGAACGGGGCGATTGACCCGGCCCCCGGGCCGAGGCCGGGACCGCCGCCGACAAATACTTCATGAGGAGAAATATTCAGGTGCTCATGCGTGTTGAGCCGGGAAGTGCGCGGGAAGGGCCCGCCACCAGGCGAGGACAGGAGCGACCCGTGCGCGTCGAGATCTGGAGCGACATCAACTGCCCGTGGTGCTACATCGGCAAGGCGCGGTTCGAGCGGGCCCTGGAGCGCTTCCCGCACCGGGACGCCGTGGAGGTCGTCCACCGGTCGTTCGAGCTCGACCCCAGGGCACCGCAGGAGGCCCGGCCGGTGGTGCCGCTGATCGCCGCCAAGTACGGGCTCGGGCTGGAGCAGGCCGAGGCGGCGGAGCAGCGGATCGCCGACAACGCCGAGGCCGAGGGGCTGGCGTACCTGCGCTCGGGGCGCGACGCCGCGAACTCCTTCGACATGCACCGGTTGCTCCACTTCGCCGCCGAGCACGGGCGGCAGGCGGAGCTGCTGGACGCCCTCTACCGGGCCAACTTCGCCGACGAGCGGTCCGCGTTCGCGCCCGGGCGGCTCGCCGAGCTGGCGGTCGAGGCCGGTCTGGACGGGGCGGCGGCGGCCCGGGTACTGGCCGATCCGGACGCCTACGCGCAGGCGGTGGGCGAGGACGAGGCGACGGCGAGCGCGATGGGCGCCACCGGGGTGCCGTTCTTCGTGCTCGACCGGCGGCTCGGCGTCTCGGGCGCGCAGCCGGCCGACACCTTCGCCGCCGCCCTGCAGCAGGCCTGGGACAGCCGCCCGGTGCTCCCCCTGGTCGGCCTCGCCGGCGGGGCGGAGACCGGCGAGGTCTGCGGGCCGGACGGCTGCGAGGTGCCGCGGCACTGACGGCGGTGACGGCGGTGACGGCGGTGACGGCGGTGACGGCGGTGACGGCGGTGACGGCGGTGACGGCGGTGACGGCGGTGACGGCGGTGACGCCGACCGGCGGCGGATGCGGCATGCTGGCCGCATGACTACCGCGGTAGTGGTGGGCGGCGGGCCCAACGGGCTCGCCGCTGCCGTCCGGCTGGCGCAGGCGGGTGTGCGGGTGACCGTGCTGGAGGCCGCCGGGGAGATCGGCGGCGGGGCGCGCAGCGGGGAGGCGATCGTGCCCGGGCTGCTGCACGACCACTGCTCCGCCGTCCACCCGATGACCGTCGGCTCGCCGTTCCTGCGCGGCCTCGGCCTGGAGCGCTTCGGGCTGGAGTTCCGCTTGCCGGAGATCGACTGCGCGCACCCGCTGGCGGACGGCACGGCCGGGGTGCTGCACCGCTCGGTCGCCGCGACGGCCGCCGGGCTCGGTGGTGCCGACGGCCGGCGCTGGCGGCAGCTGTTCGAGGGGCCGGTCGCGGGGTACGACCGGCTGGCCGACGACCTGATGGGCCCGCTGCTGCGCCTCCCCCGCCACCCGTTGCGGCTCGCCCGGTTCGGCGGGCCGGCCCTGCTGCCGGCCACCGCCGTCGCCCGGTCCTTCGGCGGGGAGCGGGCCCGGGCGCTGTTCGGCGGGGCCGCCGCCCACGCCTTCCGACCGCTGGACCGGCCGCTCAGCGCCGCCGTGGGTCTCGGGCTGCTGACCGCCGGGCACCGGTACGGCTGGGCCGTGGCCGTCGGCGGCTCGGGGGCGATCACCCGGGCACTGGCCGCACTGCTCACCGAACTGGGCGGGGTCGTCGAGACCGGCGTCCCGGTCCGCTCGGCGGCACAGCTGCCGCCCGCCGACCTCGTCCTGTACGACCTCGCGCCCGGCGCCGTCGCCGACATCCTGGGCGACCTCCTGCCGCCCCGGACCGCCCGCGCCTACCGCCGCTTCCGGCACGGCCCGGGCGCCTTCAAGGTGGACTTCGCGGTGGCGGGCGGGGTGCCGTGGACGGCCGAACCCGCCCGCCGCGCCGGGACGGTCCACCTCGGCGGCAGCTTCGCCGAGACCGCCGCCGCCGAGCGCGACGTCACCGCCGGGCGGATGCCGGAGCGGCCGTTCGTACTGGTCGGCCAGCAGTACCTGGCCGACCCCGGCCGCTCGGCGGGCGACGTCCACCCGCTCTGGACGTACGCCCATGTGCCGCACGGCTGGACCGGGGACGCCACCGAGGCGGTGATCGCCCGGATCGAGAGCTTCGCCCCCGGCTTCCGCGAGCGCGTCCTCGGTCTGAGCGTCCGCCGCCCGGCCGACTTCGAGGCCAGCAACCCCAACTTCGTCGGCGGCGACATCATGACCGGCGCCAAGGACGTCCGCCAGCTGGTCCTCGGCCCGCGGGCCACGCTCCACCCCTACGCCACCGGGCTGCCCGGCCACTACCTCTGCTCCGCGGCGACCCCACCCGGGCCCGGCGTCCACGGCATGTGCGGGGCCAACGCGGCGGAGGCGGCCCTGCGCCGGCTGCGGGGGCGAGGCGCGGGTGACCGGGGCCGGGGCCCGGGCCCCGGTCACCCGGAGGAGCGGGAGAAGGAGCGGCGGTAGACCCGGGGCGGGACGCCGCGGCGGCGGACGAAGCGCTCCCGCAGGACGGCCGCACTGCCGTAGCCGACCCGGCGGGCGATCTCCTCGACCGGCAGGTCGGTGGTCTCCAGGAGTTCCTCGGCGGCGGTCAGGCGCAGCTCGCCGAGCCAGGCGTGCGGGGTGGTGCCGGTGGCGGCGGTGAAGCGGCGCAGGAAGGAGCGCTTGCTCATCACGGCGCGGCGGGCCAGTTCGTCGACCGGCAGCGGCCGGTGGAGGTTGACGCGGGCCCAGCCGAGCAGTTCGGCCAGTCGCTCGTCCTCGCCGTCCTCGGGCACCGGGGCGGCGAGGTACTGGGCCTGGCCGCCGTCGCGGTGGGAGGGCAGCACCATGTCCCGGGCGATGTGGTTGGCGACGGCCGCGCCGTGTTCGCGCCGGACCAGGTGCAGGCAGAGGTCGAAGCCAGCGGCGGCGCCGGCGCCGGTGGTGATCCGGCCGTCGTCCAGGTAGAGCGCCTCGGGTTCGACGGTGACCTCCGGGTGGCTGCGGGCCAGCAGTCCGGCGAAGCGCCAGTGGGTGGTGGCGCGGCGGCCGTCGAGCAGTCCGGCGGCGGCGAGCGCGAAGGCGCCGACGCAGTGGGCGGCGACCAGGGCGCCGCGGTCGTGGGCGGCCACCAGGGCGTCCAGGACGGCGGGCGGGGGCGGGGTGCGGAAGCCGGCGCCGGGGAGGGCGAGCACGAGGTCGGCGGCGGCGAGCCGGTCCAGGCCGTGCGTGATCGCCAGCGGCACGCCCAGGTCGGTGTCGACGCTGCCGGGGCGGTCGGCGCAGAGGGTGAAGTCGAAGCCCGGCAGCTCCGCCCCGTGCGGGCCGAAGACCTCGGCGACGATGCCGACGGCGAGCATGCCGGCACCGGGTGGCACGTAGGCGGCGACGGTGGTGAAGGGGGCCATCCGCGGAGTGTGGCACAGCGGGCGGCGGGAGGCTGGCATCTTTCCTGCGATCACTGGCATCTGTGCCACTCGTCGGGGGCATGGGCGTTCGACAGGATCGACGCATGACGAACGCACCGCTCGAAAACGCCCCGCTCGCAAACGCTCCGACCGCAACAGCACTCCCGGCCGACGCCCCGCTCGGCCGCAGCGCCGCCTTCCACGTCCTGACCACCGGCTACGTGGGCTCCACCGGTCCCGGGGTCGCCGCCACCGTCTCCTACGTCACGGACGCCGGACGGCATGTGATCTTCGACCCGGGCATGGTCGCGAGCCAGGACGACATCCTCGGCCCGCTGGCCGCGCTCGGGCTCGGCCCCGAGGACATCACCGACGTGGTGCTCAGCCACCACCACCCCGACAACACCATGAACGTGGGCCTCTTCGGCCGCGCCCGGGTGCACGACCACCGGGTCGAGTACCGGGGGCACGAGTGGACCAACCGGGACGCCGAGGGGTACGAGCTCACGCCGTCCCTCCGGCTGATCCGCACGCCCGGGCACAGCGCCGAGGACATCACGCTGCTGGCCGGGACGGCGCAGGGCGTGGTCGCGTTCGCCGGCGACCTGTGGTGGCACGCGGCCGGACCGGCGGACGACCCGGTGGCTCCGGACCGCGAGGTCCTGCGGGCCTCGCGGCTGCGGGTGCTGGCCGCCGCGGACCTGATCGTGCCCGGTCACGGTGCTCCCTTCCGCGGCGACGGATCCACTCCCAGGTAGCGGTAGCAGCGGAGCGGGGGCGGCAGCGGCGGGGGCCGGAGGCGCGGCTGGGCCGAATGTATGTATCGCTCTCTTGACTGGCGTCACCGAAGCGCGATACTTGCCTCACTCCCGCTCGCCCGATGAGGTGGCCCACCCATGGAGCTCTCGCCCTCCGCGCACGTGGACACGTTCTGTCGCGACAACCTGCCACCCTTCGAGGAGTGGCCCGAATTCCTCTTCGACCTACCGGAGTTGGCCTATCCGGACCGATTGAACTGCGCACACGAGCTGCTCGACGCGACGATCGAGCGGTACGGCCCGGACCGGCGCTGCCTGGTCACGCCGGACGCCGTGTGGACGTACGGCGAACTGCGCGGGCACGCCGACGCGGTGGCCCGGCTGCTGACCGGACCGCTGGGCCTGGTACCCGGCAACAGGGTCCTGCTACGGGGGCCCAACGCGCCCTGGCTGGTGGCCTGCTGGCTCGGCGTCCTGAAGGCCGGCGGGGTGGTGGTGACCACCATGCCGCTGCTGCGGGCGGCCGAACTGACCGCCCTGCACGAGGTCGCCGCGCCCGTACTGGCCCTCTGCGACCACCGCTTCCTCACCGAGCTGGAGCAGGCCACCACACCCGGGCTGACCGTGCTGCCGTACGGCGGCCCCGGGCCCGAGGACCTCACCGCCCGCTGCGCCGCGGCGGCCGGTCCGTTCACCGCCGTCCCGACCGCCGCCGACGACGTCGCGCTGATAGCTTTCACCTCCGGCACCACCGGACGGCCCAAGGCCACTCTGCACTTCCACCGCGACGTGCTCGCCAACGCCGACACCTTCTCGCGCCACCTGCTGCGGCCCACCTCCGAGGACCTGTTCGCCGGCACCCCGCCGCTCGCCTTCACCTTCGGACTGGGCGGTCTGGTGGTCTTCCCGCTGCGGGCCGGCGCGGCCACCCTGTTACTGGAGCAGGCCACGCCCGAGCAGCTGGCCGAGCACGTCCACCGGCACGGGGTCGACGTGCTGTTCACCGCGCCGACGGCCTACCGGGCGATCCTCGCCGCCGGGCTCGCCGACCGGCTGGCCGGGGTGCGGCGGTGCGTCTCGGCCGGCGAGCACCTGCCGGCCGCCGTCTGGGAGGCGTTCCGCGAGGCCACCGGGCAGCGGCTGATCGACGGCATCGGTGCCACCGAGCTGCTGCACGTCTTCATCTCCGCCGCCGACGGGGACATCCGCCCCGGCTCGACCGGCCGCCCGGTCCCCGGCTACCGGGCGGCGGTGCTCGACGAGTCGGGACGCCCGGTGCCGGACGGACAGCCGGGGCGGCTCGCGGTCAAGGGCCCCACCGGCTGCCGCTACCTGCGCGACGAGCGTCAGCACGAGTACGTGCGCGACGGCTGGAACCTCACCGGGGACACCTATGTGCGCGACCCGGACGGGTACTTCTGGTACCGGGCGCGCAACGACGACATGATCGTCTCCTCCGGCTACAACATCGCCGGGCCCGAGGTGGAGCAGGTGCTCGCCGACCACCCCGACGTCGCCGACTGCGCGGTGGTCGGGGCGCCCGACGAGCGGCGTGGCACCGTGGTCAAGGCCTATGTGGTGCTGCGCGCGGGTGTCGTCCCCGGGCCGGACACCGTCCGGGCGCTCCAGGAGCACGTCAAGGGGGCCATCGCGCCCTACAAGTACCCGCGCTCGGTCGAGTTCGTCGAAGCGCTGCCGCGCACCGCGACGGGGAAGCTGGCCCGGGCCGAGCTGCGCCGCCGGGCGGCGCCCGCCACGGAGGCCGCGGCCGGGCCGCAACCGGCCAGTGTCACCGTCGAGCGGCGGGTCGAGTGGTCCGACACCGACGCCGCCGGGCACTACCACTTCTCGGCCGTCCAGCGCTGGGCCGAGGCCGCCGAGGCGACGCTGCTGCGCCGGCTGGGCCTGGACGGGCTGTTCGGACGGATCCCCCGGGTGCACTTCGAGGCCGACTACCGCGAACGGCTGTGGTTCGGCGACCTGGTCCGGGTCGACCTTCGGGTCGAGCGGATCGGCGGCTCCTCCCTGCACTACGCCTTCGAGGTGCACGGCCCGAACGGCCCGGCCGCCGGCGGGCGGATGTCGGTGGTGCACGCCGCACCGCACGCCAAGGGCACCGAGCCCTGGCCGGAGCCGGTGCGCCGGGCGCTCACCGGGGCCGGGCGGCAGGAGCCGGAGGTGGTCCGGTGACCGGGGCCGGAGGCGGTCCCTCGACCGGGGCCGGAGGCGGACCGGCGAGCGGAGGCCACCCCGCGGCCGGCGGCAACCCCGCGACCGCGACCGCCCGCCGGGTGGCGGTGATCGGCGGCGGTCCGGGCGGGCTCTACTTCGCCGCGCTGGCCCGGCAGCTGGCCCCGGAGCGGGAGATCACCGTCTTCGAACGGGACGGCCGCGAGGACGAGTTCGGCTTCGGGGTGGTGTTCTCCGACGAGACGCTGGACGGCATCGCGCAGGCCGACCCGGCCGTGTTCGCCGCGCTGGGCGCCGAGTTCGCGCGCTGGAGCGACATCGACGTCCGGTACGCCGGGCAGGTGCGCACCAGCGGCGGCCACGGGTTCGCGGCGCTGGACCGCAACCGGCTGCGCGCGATCCTGCAACGGCGCTGCGACGAGCTGGCGGTGGACGTCCGCTACCGCACCCCGGCTCCCCCGGTCGGGCGGCTCGCCGAGGACTACGACCTGGTGGTCGCCGCCGACGGCATCCACTCGGCGACCCGCGCGGCGTACGCCGGGACCTTCCGGCCCGAGCTGGACGAGCGGCACGCCCGCTACATGTGGCTCGCCACCGACAAGGTCTTCGACGCCTTCACCTTCCTCGTCGAGCGCTTCGACTTCGGGGTGCTCCAGGTGCACGCCTACCCGTACAGCGCGAAGCGGTCGACGTTCATCGTCGAGATCGCCGAGGACGCCTGGCGCCGGGGCGGCTTCGAGGCCCTGGCCGACCGGGAGTTCGCACGCGGCGAGAGCGACGACGAGAGCGTGCGGCGCTGCGCGGAGCTGCTCGCCCCGCACCTGGAGGGGCACCGGCTGATCCCGAACGCCTCCCGCTGGATCCGCTTCACCACGGTGCGCAACGCCACCTGGCGGCACCGGAACGTGGTGCTGCTCGGCGACGCCGCGCACTCGGCGCACTTCTCGATCGGCTCGGGCACCAAGCTGGCCCTGGAGGACGCCCTCGCCCTGGCCGCGAGCCTCGGCGAACAGCCCACGGTGGAGCAGGCGTTGGCGGCCTACGAGGCGGAGCGGCGGCCGGTGGTGGAGTCCACCCAGCGGGCGGCGCAGGCCAGCCTGGAGTGGTTCGAGACGATCGACCGGCGGACCGGGCAGGACGCCGACGGGTTCGCGTTCAACCTCCTCACCCGCAGCCGCCGGGTCACCTACGGCAACCTCCGGGCCCGCGACCCCGGGTTCGTCACGGCGGTGGAGGCGGCGTTCGCGGGCGGTGCCGATCCGGCCGGGACGGCGGTGCCGCCGATGTTCCGGCCGCTCGAGCTGGCCGCGCTGGAGCTGCGCAACCGGGTGGTGGTGCCGCCGCTGGCCACCTTCACCTCGCCCGACACGCTGCCCAGTGCCTTCGACCGGGCCCAGCTGACGGCGCACGCGCTCGGCGGCGCCGGGCTGGTGATCGCGGGGATGGCGGCGGTCACGCCGGAGGGCCGGGCCACCGACCACTGCCCGGGCCTGTGGAACGACCGGCAGGAGGCGGCCTGGCGCGAACTCGTCACCGGCGTCGGGGCCGTGAGCGACACACCGCTCGGGATCCAGCTCACCCACGCCGGGCGGCGGGCCGCCACCTCGGTACCGGGACCGGACGGGATCGGCCGCCCCCTGGGCGCGGACGGCTGGCCGCTGCTGGCCGCCTCGCCGCTGCCGTGGGACGCCGACAGCCTCCGGCCGCACGAGGCCAATCAGATCGAACTCGCCGCCGTGGCAGCGGACTTCGCGGCCGCAGCCGAGCGGGCGGCGCGGATCGGCTTCGACGTGCTGGAGCTCCAGTTCGGCCACGGCCACCTGCTCTCCGGTTTCCTGTCGCCGCTCACCAACCGGCGCACCGACCGCTACGGCGGCCCGCTCGCCCAGCGGTTGCGGCTGCCGCTTGAGGTACTGGCGGCGGTCCGCGCGGTCTGGCCGGCCGGGCGGCCGCTGCTGGTGCGGATCTCGGCGAGCGACTGGGCGCCGGGCGGCACCGGCGAGCCGGAGGCCGTCGCCATCTGCCGGGCCCTCGGGGACGGCGGGGCCGACGCGGTGGACGTCTCCACCGGCGAGGTGGTGGCGCACCAGCGGCCGCCGTACGGGCGCGGTTACCAGACGCCGTTCGCCGAGCTGGTGCGCGCGGCCACCGGCCTGCCCACCGTCGCGGTGGGCGCGATCTCCGGGCACGACGACGCCAACTCGGTACTGCTGGCCGGTCGGGCCGACCTGGTCGCGGTCGGCCGGGCCCACCTGCACGACCCGCTGTGGACCCTGCATGCCGCCGCCGAGCAGGGGTACAACGGCCCCGGCGCCCGCTGGCCCGGCCCGTGGGCCGCGGGCAGCCGGCGCCCGCCCGGGCCGGGCTCCGACCGGGTGGCGCCGAGGCTGCGGCTGGTGCGCGAGCCCGGGCCCCCGGTGCACCGTCGCTGGCGGCCCGGCGGCGCCGACCCGACCCGGTACCCCGACCGCACCGAGGAGGAACGATGACCGAGCCGATCGCCGCCGCGCTGCGGCGCCCGCGCTTCACCGCCGCCGCCGTACAGGCCTCGCCCGTCTTCCTGGACCCCGCCGCCACCGTGGCCAAGGCGGTCGCGCTGATCCACGAGGCGGCCGAGCACGGGGCCACCCTGGTGGTCTTCCCCGAGGTGTTCGTCCCCGGCTACCCGTACTGGAACTGGACCATGAACCCGGTCCAGGGCTCGCCCTGGTACGAGCGCCTCTACCGCGCCTCGGTGGACGTGCCGGGCCCGTACGTGGACGCGCTGCGCGCCGCCGCCCGCCGGGCCGGCGTGGTGCTGGTGATCGGCGTCAACGAGCGCGGGCGGCACAGTCTCGGGGTGCTGTACAACACCGTGCTGGTCGTCGACGCCGACGGCGAACTGCTGAGCGTGCATCGCAAACTGGTCCCCACCTGGGCCGAGAAACTGACC
Source organism: Kitasatospora sp. NPDC089913 (assembly GCF_044748625.1). NCBI lineage: Bacteria > Bacillati > Actinomycetota > Actinomycetes > Kitasatosporales > Streptomycetaceae > Kitasatospora > Kitasatospora sp. NPDC089913. The sequence goes on from NZ_JBIVGI010000025.1 coordinate 53,683, forward strand.
TGGACCCCGGGCGACGGCAGCACCCTGCGGGTCCACGACACCGCCGTCGGCCCGCTCGGCGCGCTGGCCTGCGGCGAGAACACCAACCCACTGGCCCGGTTCACCCTCCTCGCGCAGGGCGAACTCGTCCACGCCGCCTGCTACATCGCGCTCCCGGTCGCCCCCGAGGACTACGACATGGCGGAGGCGATCGCACTGCGCGCCGCCGCGCACTGCTTCGAGGGCAAGGTCTTCACCGTGGTGTCCTGTTCCACCATCTCGCCGGAGATCGTCGACGCCGTCGCCGGTGAGGACCAGCAGCTCCGCAAACAACTCGCCCGCCCGCGCAGCGCGTTGTCCGGAATCTTCGGGCCCGACGGGCGGGCGGTGACCGAGCCGCTGGTGGACGAGGAGGGGATCGTGTACGCCGAGATCGACCTCGGCGACTGCGTCCGGCCCAAGCAGATGCACGACATCGTCGGCCACTACAACCGCTTCGACGTCTTCCGGCTGCACGTGGACAACCGCCCGCTGCGGCCGCTGACCCTTCCCGAACCGCCCCCGAAGGAGGAGGAATGACCGACTACGACGACGCCCGGATCGGCCGCGCCCGGGTCGCCGAGAACGCCGAACTCGCCGCCTACTACGAAGAGCTGGCCAAGGTCGACGCGGGCGCGCTGTGGACCGTGGCGAACGAGATCGAGCCCTGGTACCCGCAGCCGAAGTCGGTGCCGGTGCTCTGGCGCTACGCCGACCTGCGGCCGCTGGTCCGCAAGGCGCTGCCGCTGGTCCGGGCCGACGACGCCGGCCGCCGGGTGGTCATGCTGGTCAACCCGGGCCGCCGCGAACTCAGCGCCGCCGTCGGCCTGCTGTACACCGGCCTGCAGATCATGGGCCCCGGCGAGGCGATGACCGCGCACCGCCACCAGGCCTCCGCGCTGCGCTTCGTGCACGAGGGCACCGGCGCCTGGACGATCGTCGACGGCCAGAAGCTCGAGGTCGGCCCGCGGGACTTCGCGATCACGCCCAACGGCGCCTGGCACGAGCACGGCAACGAGTCCGAGGACGCCCCGGTGATCTGGCAGGACGGCCTCGACATCCCGCTGGTCAACATGCTCGACGCCAACTTCTACGAGGTGCACCCCGAGCTGTACCAGCGGCCCGGGCCGGTGGCCAACTCCTCCCTGCTCAGCTACGGCGGCAACCTGCTGCCGTACGGCGTCGAGAAGTGGACCCGGCCGTACTCGCCGCTGCTCGGCTGGCCCTGGGAGCCCAGCTACCACGCGCTCACCCGGCTCGCCCGCGCCACCGAGGGCTCGCCCTGGGACGGGGTGATCATGGAGTACACCAACCCCGTCACCGGCGGCTCGGTGATGCCCACCATGGGCGCCCACCTCCAGCTGCTGCGCCCCGGCCAGGCCACCCGGGCCCACCGGCACACCGGTTCGGTGGTCTACACCGCCGCCAAGGGACGGGGCGTCTCGGTGGTCGCCGGCCACCGCTTCACCTGGCAGCAGGGCGACATCTTCGTGGTGCCGTCCTGGGCCTGGCACGAGCACGCGAACCTCGACCCCGGCGAGGACGCCTGCCTGTTCTCCTTCAACGACTTCCCGGTGATGCACTCGCTCGGCCTGTACCGCGAGGAGCCCTACCCGGAGCACGACGGGCACCAGCCCACCACCACCCCGTGACCAGGAGCGCACACCCATGCGGCTGTTGACCTACTGCCTCCCCGGCGACGACACCCCCCGCCCCGGCGCCCTGCTCGCCGGGGACCGGGTCGCCGACCTGTCCGCCCTGGCCGCCGCCGCAGGCGTCCGGCTGCCCCCCGACCTGCTGGGACTGGTCGCGGCCGGCGAACCGGCCCTGGCCGCCGTCCGCGACCTGCTCGACGGCGCCGGTCCCGCCCACCTCCGCCCGCTCGCCGAGGTGTCGCTGCGCGCCCCGCTGCGGCCCGGCAAGATCGTCGGGGTCGGGCTCAACTACGTCGAGCACGTCGCCGAGTCGCACCGCACCCTCGACACCGAGCGCGAACTGCCCGACCGTCCGGTGCTGTTCAGCAAGCCCTCGACCGCCGTCACCGGCCCCGGCCAGCCGATCCTGCACAACGCCGAACTCACCGAGCAGCTCGACTGGGAGTGCGAACTCGCCGTCGTCATCGGCACTCCCGCCCTCCGGGTGGCCGAGGCCGACGCGCTGCGGCACGTCTTCGGCTACAGCATCGTCAACGACATCAGCGCTCGCGACCAGCGCCGCTCCGGCCAGTGGTTCTTCTCCAAGGGCCAGGACAGCTACGCGCCGTTCGGCCCGGTCGTGGTGACCGCCGACGAGATCCCCGACCCGCAGCGGCTCGACCTGTCGCTGCGCGTCAACGGCGAACTGCGGCAGGACTCCAACACCCGCCACATGCTGTTCGGCATCGCCCGGCTGATCTCCGACATCTCCTCCGGCGTCACCCTGGAACCCGGCGACGTCATCGCCACCGGCTCGCCGTCCGGCGTCGGCGCCGGGATGGTGCCCCCGCGGTTCCTCCGGCCCGGCGACCTGGTCGAGGCCACCGTCGAGGGGATCGGCACGCTCGCCAACCCCGTGGTCGACGCCCGCTGACCGGCCGCTCACCCCCGCAGAGGAGCCCGCCCCGATGACCACCAGCTACCGGATAGGCCAGATCGTCCCGAGCTCCAACGTCACCATGGAGACCGAGGTCCCCGCCCTGCTGCGGGCCCGCGAGCGGGTCGCGCCCGAGCGCTTCACCTTCCACTCCAGCCGGATGCGGATGACCCGGGTCACCCCCGAGCAACTGCGCGCCATGGACGCCGAGTCCGACCGGTGCGCCGCCGAACTCGCGGACGCCCGGGTCGACGTGCTCGGCTACGCCTGCCTGGTCGCCGTGATGGCCACCGGTCCCGGCTACCACCGGGAGGCCGAGCAGCGGCTGCACCGGCGCACCGCCGAGAACGGCGCGGCCGCGCCCGTGGTCACCAGTGCCGGCGCGCTGGTGACCGGGCTGCACACGCTCGGCGCCCGGAAGGTCGCCGTCGTCACCCCCTACCTGCGCCCGCTGGCCCGCACCGTGGTCGACTACCTCGGCCACGAGGGCATCGAGGTGGTGGACTTCGCGGCCCTGGAGATCGCCGACAACCTCGACGTCGCCGCCCACGACCCGGCGAAGCTCCCCGCCATCGCGGCCGGCCTCGCGCACAGCCGGGCCGACGCGGTGGTGCTGTCCGCCTGTGTGCAGATGCCCTCGCTGTCGGCGATCGAGGAGGCCGAGCAGCGGCTCGGCAAACCGGTCGTCTCGGCGGCCGTCTGCACCACCCACCAGCTGCTGCGCGCCCTCGGCCTGCCGGCCTTCGCCCCCGGCGCCGGCCACCTGCTCTCCGGCGCGTTCGCGGAGTCCTGAACCGGCCCGCGGCGGGGCGGGCACCCGCCCCGCCCCGCCGGGAGCCACCGCTATGATCACCACGAGCCGTCGGGAGGAGATCCGGATGACCGAGAGCACGCCCCGGCCGAGCTCGCTGATCCACACCGTCTACGGCGAGTTCGTCCGCCGGCTCGGCGGCTGGATATCCATCGCCGACCTGATCGCCCTGATGGCCGAGCTGGACGTCGACGCACCCGCCGTCCGCTCGGCCATCTCCCGTCTCAAGAAGGCCGGCACCCTGCTCCAGGAGCGCGGCGGCGGGTCCGGCACCGGCTACCGTCTCTCCCCCGCGATGGGCCCGGTGTTCGACGAGGGGGACCGCCGGATCTTCCGCAGCCTGGAGCCCGCCGAACTCGCCGACGGCTGGGTGGTGGCCGTCTTCTCCGTCCCCGAGTCCGAACGCGCCCACCGCCACACCCTGCGCTCCCGGCTCAGCTGGCTCGGGTTCGGCAACGCCGCCCCCGGCGTCTGGCTGGCACCCGCCCGGGTCCTGCCCGACGCCCGGCGCCTGCTCGAACGCCTCGGTCTGGACGCGTACGTCCACCTCTTCCTCTCCGCCGAGTACGCCGGATTCACCGAGCTGCGCACCGCCGTCGCCGCCTGGTGGGACTTCCCGGCCATCGAGGGCCAGTACGCCGCGTTCACCGACACCTGGCGGCCCGTCCTCGACGCGCGCGAAGCCGGGACCGGCCGGGGCTCGGACGGCTCCGGCAGCGACCGCGGCTCCGACGGCCCCGGCCTCGCGCCCGCCGAGGCGTTCCGCGACTACGTCCCGATGCTCACCCAGTGGCGGCGGCTGCCCTACCTCGACCCCGGGCTGCCCGCCCCGCTGCTGCCGCCCGACTGGAACGCCGTCGCCGCCCGGGCCGTCTTCACCGGACTCCACACCCTGCTCGCCGGGCCGAGCCTGCGCCACGTCGAAGAGGTCACCGGGCTGGTGACCGCCGCCCACCACCGCCAGGAGCAGTGATGACCCCGCAGCCCCACCGGCCCCCCGCCGACCTGCTGGTGCGCGCGGCCGCCGTGCACACCCTCGTCCCCGGCGAGCCGCCGCGGCGCGCCGTCGCCGTCACCGGTGACCGGATCACCGCGCTGGCCGCCGACCCGCACGGCCTGGACGGGCTGATCGGCCCCGCCACCGAGGTCGTCGACGCGCCCGGCGCGACCGTGCTGCCCGCCTTCGACGACACCCACACCCATCTGGTCCTCGCCGGACACAGCGTGCACGGCGTCCCCGTCCACCGCGCCACCGACCTGGCCGGGTTCCTCGCCCTGGTCCGCGAACGGGCCGCCACCACCCCCGCCGGCGAGTGGATCACCACCACCGTCAACTGGCAGGAGATGAACCTCGCCGAGCAGCGGATGCCGACCACCGAGGAGCTGGACAGCGCCACCGACCGCCACCCGGTCCTGGTCCGCCGCGGCGCCTACAACATGGTGCTCAACTCGGCCGCGCTGCGGCTCGCCGGCATCACCGCCGCCACCCCCGAACCGCCCGGCGGCGTGATCGAGCGCGACGCCGACGGCCGGCTCACCGGTCGCCTGATCAACAAAGCGATCGAGCTCGCCGAACGCGTCCTGCCCCGGCCCGGCCCCACCGAGCGGATCGACGGACTGCGCGCCGCCTCCGCCGCGTACGCCGCCACCGGGATCGGCACCGTCCGCGACTGCCTGGTCCCGGTCGAGGACCTCGACGTGCTGCGCGCCGCCCGCGACGCGAACGCCCTCGCCGTCCGGGTCCGGGCGCTGGTCTCGGGCTTCGCCGTCCGCACCCCCGAGGAGGTGGACGCCCTGCTCGACCGCGTCGACGCCTGGCGGGCCGCCGGCCACGAGGACGACCGGCTCTCGGTCTGGGGAGTCAAGTTCGGCATCGACGGCGGCTTCGAGGCGGGCGCCCTCGAGGAGCCCTACCAGGGGCAGCCCTGCTACCACGGCCGGCTGCTGTGGGAGCCGAAGGAGCTGGCCGACGCCGTGGACCGGGTGGTCGGGCGCGGACTGCGGGTCGGCGTGCACGCCTGGGGCGACCGGGGACTGCGCACCCTGCTCGACGTCTTCGAGGAGGTGCTCGCGCGCCGCCCCGGCCTGCCCGCCGGCACCCTGGTGGTGGAGCACGGCGGGCTCGCCCGCGCCGAGCAGCGGGCCCGGGCCGTCGCCCTCCGGATCCCGGTGACCGTGCAGCACCCGCTGCTGCACGACGGCGCCCCCACCCAGCAGCGGGCCTGGGGCGAGGAGCGCACCCGCGCGCTGTTCCCGCTGCGCGAATGGCTGGACGAGGGCGCGATGCTGGCCGCCGGTTCGGACTTCCCGGTCGGGCCGTACGGCGCGATGCTGTCCGTCTGGGGCATGACCACCCGCCGCACCGTGGCCGGGGTGGTCGGGGCGGAGCACGCGATCGAGCGGTCCGAGGCGATCGCGCTGCACACCTCGGCGGCCGCCCGGCTGACCGGGGAGAGCGCCGACCGGGGCGCCCTGCGGCCCGGTGCCCTCGCCGATCTGACCCTGTGGCCGACGGACCCGCTGAGCTGCCCGGTCGAGGAGCTGCGGACGCTGCTGCCCGACCGCACGGTGGTCGGCGGGCGCACGGTCCACCGGCGCTGAGGCGGGTCAGTCCGCGGCCGGACGCGCGGGGTCGCCGGCCGGCCGCACCTCCTGGAGCAGGCCCCAGGTGAAGTCCGCCGTACGGGCGTGCGGCCGGCCCTCGGCGTCCGGGGCCGTGAAGTCCAGCCGGAACCGGTTCGGCGCACTGCCCTCGCGCGGCACCGCGGGCGGGAACGCCGCGCCCAGATCGGCCACCACACAGCTCCACGGCTCCAGGTCGGCGAGCGTGCGCAGCACCGGCGGCGGGGTGTCCGCGGCCCGCACCAGCCAGGCGTTCAGCACCGGCGCGCCCGCCTCGGCGGGACCGGCCAGGACCTCGAACCGCAACCCGGGCCAGAGCGGCAGCGCCCACTGCCGGGCGGAGCACGCGAGATCCCCGATCCGCCGCGCCACCACCGCCTCCGGCGGCCCGAGCACGGCGGTGTACCGACGCCCGCCGCCCGGGAACCCCGGCGCCCTGAGCATCGCCTGCCAGCGCTTGTTCGCCTCCCGCATCCCCGCCCGGGTCTCCCCCAGCCGGCGGACCGCGTCCTCGACCAGCTCCGGCCGGAAGTCCGCCATCCGTCGCAGCAGGACCAACTGGAACTCCGTCACCCCGAACCCGTGCACCCCGGCAGGCTACCCGGACGGGCCGCCCCCGGCCGGACGGACGGGGCCGTCGCTCAGAAGGTGTCGCCGGCGCCGGTCGGGTAGGGCGCGAAGGTGCTGCTGTGCTCGTCCACGGCGAGCGGGCGGCCGATCGGCGGGGCCGAGCGCTGCGGGCAGGCCGTCCGTTCGCAGACCTTGCAGCCGAGGCCGATCGGCGTGGCCGCGGCCTCGTCGGTCAGATCGAGACCGGCCGAGTACACCAGCCGCGAGGCGTGCCGCAGTTCGCAGCCCAGCCCCAGGGCGAAGGTCTTGCCGGGGCGGCCCCAGCCGCCCGGCGACCGGGTGACGGCGCGGGCGGTCCACAGATAGCGGCGGCCGTCCGGCATCGCGGCCACCTGGACGTGCACCCGGCCCGGGGCGGCGAAGGTCTCGTAGACGTTCCACAGCGGGCAGGTGCCGCCGGTGCGGGAGAAGTGGAAGTCGGTGGCGGACTGCCGCTTGGAGACGTTGCCCGCCCGGTCGACCCGGACGAAGGAGAACGGCACCCCGCGCAGACCGGGCCGCTGCAGGGTGCTGAGCCGGTGGCACACCGTCTCGTGGCCGACCGAGAAGTGGTCGGCCAGGTGCTCCAGGTCGTAGCGGGACGTCTCCGCCTCGTCGTGGAACACCCGGTAGGGCAGCACCAGCGCGGCGGCGAAGTAGTTCGCCAGCCCGATCCGGGTGAGCGCGTGCGCCGGGGTGCCCTCGGGGCCGTCCTGCGCGGCGAGTTCGGTGAGCAGCGCGTCGTGCTCGAGGTAGCCGAGCTGGGTGGCGAGCCGGAACGCCTGCTGGCCGGGCCGCAGCCGGGGCGAGAGGTGGAGGGTGCGGCCGACCGGGTCGAAGTGGTGCAGCCGGTCGTCCTTCCCGCCCGGCCCGGTGCTGACCCGGACGGAGTGCGCCTCGGCCAGCCGGTCGGTCAGCGCGGTCCGCACCCGGCCCCGGCGGATCCCGATGCGCGTCGCCAGCTCCTCCGCCGCCCGGTCGAGTTCGTCGACGTAGTTGGCCCGCCGGTAGAAGAACTCGCGGACCTGCTCGTGCGGAGTGCGGGCCTCGGTGAGGCCCGCGGCCGGGCCGCGGTCCTCGGCCAGCAGGGAGAGTTGCTCGGCGGCGCTGCGGCGGCGGCGGTCCACGTCGAGCAGCAGGGCGGCCACGGCGGGCAGCCGCTGCGCCAGCTCGGCGAGGTCACCGGCGGTGATCCGCCCGGCGGCGACCTCCTCGCCCAGGGAGTCGCGCAGTTCGGCGGTGAGCCGGGCGGTGTCGGGCGGGGCGAAGTAGCCGGCCTCCACGCCGAACGCCTCGGTGAGCCGCAGCAGGACCGGGACGGTCAGCGGGCGGGCGTCGTGCTCCAGCTGGTTGAGGTAGCTGGGCGAGAGGTCGAGGAGCCGGGCGAGTGCGGCCTGGCTGAGGCCGCGCTCCTCGCGCAGCCGGCGCAGCCGCGCCCCGGCGAAGGTCCTGCCCATGTGTCCCGGCCTCCCTGGTCGACGGGCGCCCGCCCTGGGGTCCGTCCCGGCCCCGCCCGTGGGGCACCACCGGCGGGGCCGAGCACGGACCCTATCCCGTTCGGGCCCGCCCCGGTCTTCGCAGACTTCGCCGATTCGCCGTTCCGGCTTCGCAGAACTTGGCACCGGTCCAGCGGTGACGGCACCCCCGCCGGCCTGCCAGAGTCGTTCTGCGGCCGGGTCCCGAACCCGGACGGCACCAACCACCGGCCACGAGCCGGGTGTTGGTGGCCGTCCCCGGCGGATCCACGTCCCGCGGTGCAGTACCGCCCGCCCGGTACCCCGGCCGCACCCGCCCTCCTGGTGGCGGGCATCACATCCTTCGCAGCACATCCCTTCACAGCACATCCCTTCACAGCACACGTTTCACAGCACACGTTTCACAGCACACCTCTGACAGCACACGGCAACGAGCCCGGGAGCGGATCACCATGACCGAGTCGGTACGGCAGCAGCAGGAGCGGCGCACGGCGGAACTGGCCGCCCGGTGGGCGTCCGACCCGCGCTGGGCGGGCATCGAGCGCAGCTACACGGCGGCGGACGTGGTCCGCCTGGCCGGTTCGGTCCGCGAGGAGCACACCCTCGCCCGGCGCGGCGCCGAGCGGCTGTGGCAGCAGCTGCACGAGCAGGACTACGTCCACGCCCTCGGCGCGCTCACCGGCGGCCAGGCCGTCCAGATGGTGAAGGCCGGGCTGCGGGCGATCTACCTGTCCGGCTGGCAGGTCGCCGCCGACGCCAACCAGGCCGGGCAGACCTACCCCGACCAGAGCCTCTACCCCGCCGACTCGGTGCCGCAGGTGGTGCGCCGGATCAACAACGCGCTGCTGCGCGCCGACCAGATCGACGCCGTCGAGGGCACCGACGGCGGCCCGGACTGGCTGGTGCCGATCGTCGCCGACGCGGAGGCGGGCTTCGGCGGGCCGCTGAACGCCTTCGAGCTGACCAAGGGCATGATCGCGGCCGGTGCGGCCGGCATCCACTACGAGGACCAGCTGGCCTCCGAGAAGAAGTGCGGCCACCTGGGCGGCAAGGTGCTGGTCCCGACCGCGCAGCACATCCGCACCCTCAACTCCGCCCGGCTCGCGGCCGACATCGCCGACGTGCCGACCCTGATCGTCGCCCGCACCGACGCGCTCGCGGCCAACCTGCTCACCACCGACGTGGACGAGCGCGACGCCCGCTTCTGCACCGGCGAGCGCACCGCCGAGGGCTTCTACCGGGTCGAGCCGGGCATGGCCCCGGTGATCTCCCGGGGCCTGGCCTTCGCCCCGTACGCGGACCTGATCTGGGTGGAGACCGGCACCCCGGACCTCGCCCAGGCCCGGGAGTTCGCCGAGGCGATCAAGGCCGAGCACCCGGACAAGATGCTCGCCTACAACTGCTCGCCCTCCTTCAACTGGAAGGCCGCCCTGGACGACGACCGGATCGCCAAGTTCCAGCGGGAGCTGGGCGCGATGGGCTACCGGTTCCAGTTCATCACCCTGGCCGGCTTCCACGCGCTCAACCACTCGATGTTCCAGCTGGCGCGCGGCTACGCCGAGCACGGCATGACCGCCTACGTCGACCTCCAGGAGGCCGAGTTCGCGGCCGTGCCGGACGGCTACACCGCCGTCAAGCACCAGCGCGAGGTCGGTACCGGCTACTTCGACCAGGTGAGCACGGCGCTCAACCCGAACGCGGAGACGCTGGCGCTCACCGGCTCCACCGAGGCCGAGCAGTTCCACTGAGACCGGAGGGCCGGCGGACCGTTCCACCGGCCCCGTTCCGTCGGCCCGCCCCGCCGGACCGGACCGCCCCCGGACCGCCCCGCCGGTCCCGTTCCACCGAGCCCTCCCGGCGGCCTCGTCGGGGACGAGCCGCCTTCCGCCGCGCCGCCCGGAGCCCCCGTTGAGGGACGGGGCCCCGGGCGGCCCCCCGACCGCCCCCAGGAGAACCGGATGAGCCTGCCCACCCGTATCGAGGTCCTCGGCGCCCCCGAGGACCGTTTCGAGGAGGTCCTCACACCCGAGGCCCTCGAGTTCGTCGCCCGCCTGCACCTCCCGTTCGCGGCCCGCCGCACCGCACTGCTCGCCGAGCGGCGCCGCCGGGCCGACGCCCTCGCCGCCGGCGGCACCCTGGACTTCCTGCCGGAGACCCGCGCCGTCCGGGAGGACGACAGCTGGCGGGTGGCCGGGGCCGGGCCGGGCCTGCACGACCGCCGGGTGGAGATCACCGGCCCCCCGGAGCGCCGGATGGCCGTCAACGCGCTCAACTCCGGTGCCAGGGTGTGGCTCGCCGACTTCGAGGACGCCACCTCCCCCACCTGGCACAACCTCGTCACCGGCCAGCTCAACCTGATCGACGCGATCGAGCGCCGGATCGACGACACCACGCCCGAGGGCAAGCGGTACTTCGTCGGGAACGACCCGGCCACCATCGTGGTCCGCCCGCGCGGCTGGCACCTCGACGAGCACCATCTGCTGATCGACGGCAGCCCCGCGATCGGCGCCCTGGTCGACTTCGGCCTCTACCTGTTCCACTGCGGACGGCCGCAGATCGAGGCCGGTTCCGGCCCCTACTTCTACCTGCCCAAGCTGGAGAACCACCTCGAGGCGCGGCTGTGGAACGACGTCTTCACCGTCGCCCAGGCCGAGTTGGGCATCCCGCACGGCACGATCCGCGCCACCGTCCTGATCGAGACCATCACCGCCGCGTTCGAGATGGACGAGATCCTCCACGAGCTGCGCGAGCACGCCGCCGGCCTCAACGCCGGCCGTTGGGACTACCTGTTCAGCCTGATCAAGAACTTCGCCCAGCACGGGCCGAGGTTCGTCCTCCCGGACCGCTCCTCCCTCACCATGACCCAGCCGTTCATGCGCGCCTACACCGACCTGCTGGTGCGCACCTGCCACCGGCGCGGCGCCCACGCCATCGGCGGCATGGCGGCGGCGATCCCGCAGCGCGACCCCGCCGCCAACGAAGCGGCCCTCACCCGGGTCCGCGCCGACAAGGAGCGCGAGGCCGGGGACGGCTTCGACGGCTCCTGGGTGGCGCACCCGGGACTGGTCGGCACCTGCCGCACCGCCTTCGACACCGTCCTCGGCGACCGGCCGCACCAGCTCGACCGCTCCCGCGAGGACGTCGAGGTCACCGCCGCGGACCTGCTCGGCGTCCACCGGCTCTCCGTCGGCCTGCCCACCGAGCAGGGGCTGCGCGCCAATGTCGCGGTCGCCCTGCGCTACCTCACCGCCTGGCTGGGCGGCACCGGCGCGGTCGCCGTGTTCGGCCTGATGGAGGACGTCGCCACGGCCGAGATCGCCCGCTGCCAGCTCTGGCAGTGGCAGCACCACTGCACCCGGCTCACCGGCGGCTCGCTCGCCACCCCGGACCTCGTGCGACGGCTGATCGACCGGGAACGGGCCGCCCTGCTCGCCGAGGGCACCGACCCGGAACTGCTGGACGACGCGACCCGGATCCTCGTCGACACCGCCCTCGGCGCCGAGCTGCCCGCCTTCCTCACCACCGAGGCGTACGCACGCCACCTCGTCCGCACCACCGCCACCGCTGCCACGGCCGTCTGACGCCGCTCCCGGAAAGGCACCACCCTTGAAAGGTAGGACGCCATGAACGACATCCGACGGGTCGCCGTCGTCGGCGCCGGCCAGATGGGCGCCGGCATCGCCGAGGTCTTCGCCCGGGCCGGCCTGGACACCGTCGTCTGCGAACGCGGCTCGGCCGCCCTGCGCGCCGCCCGTACCCGCATCGACCGCTCCCTGCACCGCGCCGTCGACCGCGGCCGCCTCGGCGAGCAGCAGCGCACCGACACCTGGGCGCACCTGCTGTTCGCCGACGACCTCGAGGCCCTCGCGGACCGCCAGCTCGTGGTCGAGGCCGTGGTCGAGGACGAGCGCGTCAAGACCGAGGTGCTCGGCGCCCTGGACAAGGTGCTCGCCGCCGACGACGCCGTCCTCGCCACCAACACCTCCGCCATCCCGGTCACCCGTCTCGGCATCGCCACCGGCCGGGCGTCCCACGTCCTCGGCCTGCACTTCTTCAACCCCGCCCCGGTGATGCCGCTGGTCGAGCTCGTCTCCTCCCTGCACACCGACCCGACCGTCCTCGACCGGGTGCACACCTTCGCCGAGCAGGTGCTCGGCAAGCACGTCATCCGCTCCCGCGACCGCGCCGGCTTCGTCGTCAACGCCCTGCTGATCCCCTACCTGCTGTCCGCGATCCGGATGGCCGAGGCCGGGCACGCCAGTGCCGAGGACATCGACGCCGGCATGGTCCACGGCTGTGCCCACCCGATGGGCCCGCTCCAACTCGCCGACCTGATCGGCCTCGACACCGTCCAGGCCATCGCCGGGTCCATGTACGACGAGTACAAGGAGCCTCTGTACGCACCCCCGCCCCTGCTCACCCGCATGGTCGAAGCGGGCCTGCTCGGCCGCAAGACCGGCCGGGGCTTCCACTCCCACCGGGCGGGCTGACGACTCCTCGCCCCCCGACGGGCCGGCGCCCGCGCTACGGACAGACCTCGCCGAACTTGACGGCCCCGACCGTCACCGGCTGCCCGCTCAGCGCGGTGCCCGCCGCCGGAGTCCGGGTGCAAACCGCGCCTCCTGCCGACGAAGAGCGCAGGCATGCCGAAGACCGTTCCGCCCCCCGGCCGCGGCGCCGCCCGCCGCGGCCGAAGGTGTCACGGTCGGGCGGAGGCGGGCCCGGTCGGGCCCGCCTCCGCCCG
>NZ_JBIVGI010000025.1:66542-148774 GCF_044748625.1 Kitasatospora sp. NPDC089913
CCGCCCGCCGCGCCCCCCCCCCCCCCCCCCCCCCGGCGCCCCCCCCCCGGGGGGGCGGGGGGGCGGGGGGGGGGGGGGGGGGGCCCGGCGGGCCCCCCCCCCCCCCGACCGGGCAGAATCGTGGGCATGCGGCACATCTACGTCATCGGCATCGGTGCGGGCGACCCGGACCACCTCACCCTGCAGGCGGTCAAGGCCATCGCCCGCACCGACGTCTTCCTCCTCCTCGACAAGAACGAGCAGCGCCAGGACCTCATGCGGCTGCGCCGGCGGATGATCGAGGAGCACGCCCTCCCCGGCCACCGGGTGGTCGAGGTGCCGGACGCCGAGCGCGACCGGACCACACCGGCCTACACCGAGGCCGTCCAGGACTGGCGCCGCCGCCGGGCCGAACTGGTCGGCCGGCTCATCGCCGAGGAGCTGGGGCCGGACGGTACCGGCGCACTCCTGGTGTGGGGCGACCCCAGCCTGTACGACAGTGTGACCGCTGTACTGGACGAGGTGCTGGCGGCCGACCCCGGCGCGTTCGGCTACGAGGTGGTGCCGGGCATCAGCAGCGTCTCGGTGCTCGCGGCCCAGCACCGCACCACCCTGACCCGGGTCGGCCGCCCGGTGCGGATCACCACCGCGCGCCGGCTGGCCGCCGAGGGCTTCCCGCCGGGCGCCGAGGACACGGTGGTGATGCTCGACGGCCAGGCCGCCTTCGGCCGGATCGACCCCGAGGGCGTGCACATCCACTACGGCGCCTACCTGGGCGGCGAGGACGAGATCCTGGTCTCCGGTCCGCTCGGCGAGGCGGCGCCGGAGATCGCCCGGCTGCGCGCGGAGGCCCGTGAGCGCAAGGGGTGGATCATGGACACCTATCTGCTCCGCCGCACGGAGGACTGACCGCGTTCCGCCGCCCCGCCACTGCCCGCGACGGCCTCGGCGGGGCGCACCGGACCGGACGGGACCGGACCGGGGTGACCGGGGCCCGTCCGGCCGCACCCGGCCACCGTCAGTCGGGCCGGAAGAACGCGAGCATCTTCCGGGCGGCGTCCGGCGCCCGGAGCGTCGCCTGGATCTCCGTGGACATCCGGGCGGCAGCGGCGGAGCGTTCGAACATCTCGCGTTCGTACTCCGCCACGGCGGCCGGGAAGTCGTCCGGGTGCGCGGCGAGCGCGAGGCCGAGCAGGGCGCCGTCGAGCAGCGCCATGTTGGCGCCCTGTCCCACCGGCGGCATCAGGTGCGCGGCATCGCCGACCAGCGTGACGTCCGGCTTCGACGGCCAGGTCAGGCCGACCGGGAGCGTGGTGATCGACCTCGGCACGATCGTGTCGTCGCAGGCCGCGATCAACGCGGTGAAGCGCGGGTCCCAGCCCGGGAGCAGGTCGATCAGCCGCGCGCGGGCGGCCGCCGGGTCGTCGAACGGGATCCCGCTGCCGGCGAACCAGTCCGCGGCGGTGTCGTGGAAGCCGAGGCCGATCCGGACCCGGCCGTCGCCGTTGCGCTGCGCCGCCAGGGACAGTCCGTCGCCGAGCACCCAGTAGGTGCCGCGCCCGACCATCGCCGCGAGGCCGGGGTGGGTGCGGTCGATGTCGGGGATGCCGACCTCGACCACGTTGTGGCCGGTGTGCTCCGGGCGGGCGTCGGTGAGCAGCGCGCGGACCCGGGAGTTCGCGCCGTCCGCGCCGACCAGCAGCTCGTACGTCGCGCTGCTGCCGTCGGCGAAGCGCAGCCGGCCGGCGTCGGCGGACTCGTACGCGTGCCCCCAGCGCACCACGCCCTCGGGCAGGGAGTCCAGCAGCAGGTCGCGCAGGTCGGCGCGGTCGACCTCGGGCCGTGCGAGCGGGGCGTCGTCGGGCGTGTCCTCCTGGAGCAGCAAGGTGCCGTCCGGCTCGAGCAGCCGCATGTCCTGGCCCTCGCCGCGGGCGATCGCGAAGAACCGGTCGAGCAGACCCGCCTCGCGCAGGGCGCGCTGACCTGAGTGGATGTCGAGCATGCCGCCCTGGCCGCGCGCGTGGCGCGAGGACTCGCGTTCGTGGACGACGCACTCCAGGCCGTTCATGTGCAGCACCCGGGCGAGTGTCAGTCCGCCGAGACCCGCTCCGACGATGGCGATGGTCATATGTGCCTCCCCCTTCGGTACACCCCCGGCGCACCTCGATACACCGTACTGGTCGATACACTGTATCGCCCGATGCGTTGTATGGTGAGCGTCATGTTGGTGTGGGAAAGGCCGGAGCCGCCGGATCGACCCGTTCCGGCCCCGCTGAGCCGGGACCGGATCGTGCGAACGGCGATCCGTCTCGCCGACGCGGACGGCCTGGACGCGGTGTCGCTGCGCAAGGTCGCGACCGAGCTGGACGTCCGTCCGATGCGGCTGTACGGCTACATCGCGAGCAAGGAGGAGCTGCTCGACCTGATGGTGGACGCCGTGCACGCCGGGATCCGGCCGGTCGGCGACCACTGGCGGGAGGTGCTCCGGTCCCATGCCGAAGCCACCCGGAGCGCCGTCCACGAGCACGAATGGCTCGCCGATCTGCTGGGCGGCCGGCCCCAGCTCGGACCGGAGGCGCTGGCCGGCGGGGAGACCCTGGTGGCCGCGCTGGGTGACATCCACGTGGACGCCGTCATGCCGGTGGTCGCCGCGGTCAAGGCGTACGTGATCGGCGCGGTGCGCCGGGAGATCGCCGAGCGGCGGGCCGAGCGGGCCACCGGAATGGACGAGAAGCAGTGGCAGCGCTCGCTCGGGCCGTACCTGGAACGCGCGTTCGCCACCGGCCGGTTCCCCGCCCTGGCCACGGTGGTGCGCGACGCCGCCCACCTCGACGCCGACCGCACCTTCCGGACGGGCCTCGACTTCGTGCTCGACGGCATCGAGGCGCACATCTCCCGATGACGTGACGCCCGGCGGGGGCGCGGGGCGGAGCGCGCCGGTGCCCGGACCCCTTCGGCGAAGAGGGCCCCGGGCACCGGCGCCGCGGTGTCAGCAGTGTCGGCAGTGTCAGTGCTGCCAGCGGTGTCAGCGTGTCAGCGGTGCCCGAACTCCGCGGGGCGCTTCTCGGCGAAGGCGGTCATGCCCTCTTTCTGGTCGGCGGTGGCGAAGGTGGCGTGGAAGAGCCGGCGTTCGAAGCGGACACCCTCGGCGAGGGTGGTCTCGAAGGCCCGGTTGACCGACTCCTTCATCATGATCGCGGCCGGGGCGGACATCGCGGCGATCGCCGCGGCGGTGGCGAGGGCCTCGTCGAGCAGCCGGTCGGCGGGGACGATCCGGGAGACCAGACCGGCCCGCTCGGCCTCCTCGGCGTCCATCGTGCGGCCGGTCAGGCACAGTTCCATCGCCTTGGCCTTGCCGATCGCCCTGGTCAGCCGCTGCGAGCCGCCGATGCCCGGGATCACGCCGAGCTTGATCTCCGGCTGGCCGAACTTCGCGGTGTCTGCGGCGATCAGCACGTCGCACAGCATCGCCAGCTCGCAGCCCCCGCCGAGCGCGTAGCCGGCCACGGCGGCGACGACGGGCTTGCGCAGGGCGCCGAAACCGTCCCAGGCGGCGAACCAGTCGCCGAGGTAGGCGTCGACGAACTCCAGGGACTGCATCTCCTTGATGTCGGCCCCGGCGGCGAAGGCCCGGTCGGAGCCGGTGACGACCACCGCGCCCACCGTCCGGTCCCGGTCGAACTCCCGTGCTGCCTCGACGACTTCGTTCATCAGCCGGGTGTTGAGGGCGTTCAGGGCCTTCGGCCGGTCCAGGGTGATCAGGCCCACCCGGTCGTGGCGCTCGACCCGGATCGTCTCGTAGCTCATACGGCGTCCTCCCGAAGGGTGGTGATGATGGCCGAGAAGTCCCGCCCGGCGCCGTCGCCCTGGGCGAAAGCGGTGAACAACTCGGCTGCGCGACGGCCGAGTTCGGCGGGCACCTCGGAGGCGTCGGCGGCGTCGGCGGCCAGGCCCAGGTCCTTGGCCATCAGGGCGGCCGCGAAGCCCGCCGGGTAGCCCCGGTTGGCGGGGCTGGCCGGGACGGGGCCGGGGACGGGACAGTTGCTGGTGAGCGCCCAGCACTGGCCGGAGGCCGTGGAGGCGACGTCGAACAGGGCCTGGTGGCTCAGACCGAGGCTCTCGCCGAGGACGAAGGCCTCGGCGACCGCGATCATCGACACACCGAGGATCATGTTGTTGCAGATCTTCGCGGCCTGCCCGGTGCCGGAGTCGCCGCAGTGCACCACCTTGCGGCCCATCGCCGCCAGCACCGGTTCGGCGGCGGCGAAGTCCTCCGCCGCGCCGCCGACCATGAAGGTCAGGCTCGCCGCCTCGGCGCCCGGGACCCCGCCGGAGACCGGGGCGTCCAGGGCCCGGTGGCCGGACGAGCGGGCGAGGTCCCGGGCGGTCCGGGCGTCCCCGACCGCGATCGTGGAGCAGTCGACGAACAGCGCGTCCGTCGCCGCGGCGGTCAACTCCCGGTAGACCTCCAGCACATGGCGTCCGGTCGGCAGCATGGTGAGCACCAGCTCGGCGTCCGCGACCGCGTCGGCGGCCGAGGCGGCGATCCGTACGCCCTGGCCGGCCGCCCGCTCCCGGGCCTCCGGCACCAGGTCGTGGCCGGTGACGGTGTGACCGGCCCTGACCAGGTTCGCGGCCATCGGGCCGCCCATGTTTCCGAGTCCGACGAATCCGATCCGGTGGGTCACCAGCGCTCCAGGGGGGTGAGGTCGGCGAGGCCGAGTTCCCGCTCGCCCAGCGGGGCGAACCAGCGGGCCACGGCGGCGGGGTCGACGGCGTCCAGCGTGGCCGGACTCCAGTGCGGTGCGCGGTCCTTGTCGATCACCTGGGCCCGGATGCCCTCGGCGAGGTCCGGGGTGGCCAGGGCCGCGCAGGAGCTCCGGTACTCCTGGTCGAGCACCGCCTCCAGGGGGCCCAGCTCCCGGGCCCGGCGGAGCGCGGCCAGCGTCGCCTTGACGGCCGTCGGCGCGTTGGCGGTGATCCGGTCGGCCGCCTCCTTCGCCTCCGGTTCGCCGCTCGCGGCGAGCCGTTCGAGGATCTCCTCGACGCTGTCGGCCGCGTAGCAGGTGTCGATCCACTCCCGCTGCCGCTCCAGCCGGCCGGCCGGCGGTTGCCCGACGTGCCGGGCGAGGGCGTCGTGCACGGTCGACTCGGCCAGGTCGTCGAGCAGGGCGGGCAGCCGCCCGGCCGGCACGAAGTGGTCGGCGAGGCCGCAGAGCAGCGCGTCCGCCGCGCCGGCCGAGCCGGCGGTGAGGGCGAGGTGGGTGCCCAGCTCGCCGGGCGCCAGGGCGAGCAGATAGGTGCCGCCGACGTCGGGCACGAAACCGATGCCCGCCTCGGGCATGGCGATCCTGGTGCGCTCGGTCACGATCCGGACGCTGCCGTGGGCGGAGACCCCGACCCCGCCGCCCATCACGATGCCGTCCATCACCGCGACGTAGGGCTTGGGGTAGCGGGCGATCCTGGCGTTGAGGCGGTACTCGTCGCGCCAGAACTCCTCGACCTCGCGCGGATCGCCGCCGGTCGCGGCGCGGTGGATGGCGACGATGTCGCCGCCCGCGCAGAAGGCCCGGTCGCCGGCCCCGGTGACGACGACGGTCGCGACCCGCGGGTCCCGCTCCCAGTCGTCGAGGACCTCGGTGATCCGGCGCACCATGGTGTGGGTGAGGGCGTTGAGGGCCTTCGGGCGGTTGAGGACGATCAGGCCGGTGCGGCCCTCGCGCTGGACCAGGACCTCATCGGTGGTGCCGTCGCCCATCACGCGGCCCCGGTCAGGCCGCGGGCCACGATGACGCGCATGATCTCGTTGGTCCCTTCCAGGATCTGGTGCACCCGCAGGTCGCGGACGATCTTCTCGATGCCGTACTCGGCCAGGTAGCCGTAGCCGCCGTGCAGTTGGAGCGCCTGGTTGGCCACCTCGAAGCCGGTGTCGGTGGCGTGCCGCTTGGCCATCGCGCACAGCTGCGGGGCCCGGGCGTCGCCCCGGTCCAGGGCGTCGGCGGCCCGCCACAACAGGGCCCGGGCGGCCTCCAGTTCGGTGGCCATGTCGGCGAGCCGGAACTGCAGTGCCTGGGCGTGCAGCAGCCGGGCGCCGAAGGCCTCGCGTTCGGCGAGGTAGGAGACGGTGCGCTCGAGCGCGCTCTGGGCGCCGCCGAGCGAGCAGGCGGCGATGCCGAGGCGGCCGCCGTCCAGACCGCGCATGGCGATCCGGAAGCCCTCGCCCTCGCCGCCGAGCAGCCGGTCGGCGGGCAGCCGCACGCCGTCCAGGAGCACCTGCCGGGTCGGCTGGGCGTTCCAGCCCATCTTGCGCTCGTTGGCGCCGAAGGACACGCCCGGGTCGTCCCGGTCGACCAGGAAGGCCGAGACGCCCTTCGCCCCGGGGCCGCCGGTGCGCGCCATGACCAGGTAGACCTGGGCACTGCCGGCGCCGGAGATGAACTGCTTGACGCCGTCGAGCACCCAGTGGTCGCCGTCGCGGACGGCCCGGGTGGCGAGGGCGGCGGCGTCGGATCCGGCGCCGGGTTCGGTCAGGCAGTAGCCGCCCAGGTGTTCGGCGGTGCAGAGCCGGGGCAGCCAGCGGGCGCGCTGGGCGTCGTCGCCGTGGCGGTCGACCATCCAGGCGACCATGTTGTGGATGGAGAGGTAGGCCGCGATGGACGGGCAGCCGGTGGCGAGGGCCTCGAAGGCCACCGCGCCGTCCCGGCGGGTGAGGCCGGAACCGCCGGACTCCTCCCGGACGTAGACGCCGGCCAGGCCGAGCTCGCCGGCCTTGCGCAGCACGTCGACCGGGAAGTGCTTGGCGAGGTCCCACTCCACCGCGTTCGGGGCGAGGTGCTCGTCGGCGAAGGCCCTGGTGGTCTCCGCGATCGCACGCTGGTCGTCGGTGAGATCGTGCACGGCGCTCATCCCATCGTCGGCATGGTGAAGCTGGCGCCCTCCTTGACCCCGGAGGGCCAGCGCGAGGTCACCGTGCGGGTGCGGGTGTAGAAGCGAATCGAGTCCGGCCCGTGCTGGTTGAGGTCGCCGAAGCCGGAGCGCTTCCAGCCGCCGAAGGTGTGGTAGGCGATCGGCACCGGGATCGGCACGTTGACGCCGACCATGCCGGTGTTCACCCGGCGGGTGAAGTCCCGGGCGGTGTCCCCGTCACGGGTGAAGATGGCCACGCCGTTGCCGAACTCGTGCTCGCTGGGCAGCCGCAGGGCCTCCTCGTAGTCGGCGGCGCGGACCACGCTGAGCACCGGCCCGAAGATCTCCTCCCGGTGGATCCGCATCTCCGGCGTCACCCGGTCGAACAGCGAGGGGCCGAGGAAGAAGCCCTCCTCGTGGCCCTCCAGCCGGAAGTCGCGCCCGTCGACGACGAGTTCGGCGCCCTCCTCGACCCCGAGGTCCAGGTAGCCGCGGACCCGCTCCAGCGCGTCCCGGCCGACCAGCGGGCCGAAGTCCGCCGCCGGGTCGTCCGAGCGGCCGACCTTCAGCGCGGCGATCCGCTCGACCAGTTTGGCCACCAGCGCGTCGGCGGTCTCCTCGCCGACCGGGACGGCCACCGAGATCGCCATGCAGCGCTCGCCCGCCGAGCCGTAGCCGGCGCCGACCAGCGCGTCCGCCGCCTGGTCGAGGTCGGCGTCGGGCATCACGATCATGTGGTTCTTGGCGCCGCCGAAGCACTGGGCGCGCTTTCCGTGGGCGGCCGCGGTGGCGTAGACGTACTGGGCGATCGGGGTGGAGCCGACGAAGCCGACCGCCTGCACCCGGGGGTCCTCCAGCAGGGTGTCCACGGCCTCCTTGTCGCCGTTCACCACGTTCAGCACGCCGGGCGGCAGTCCGGCCTCGAGGAACAGCTCGGCGAGCCGCAGCGGCACCGAGGGGTCGCGCTCGGAGGGCTTGAGCACGAAGGCGTTGCCGCAGGCCAGCGCGGGCGCGGCCTTCCAGAGCGGGATCATCGCCGGGAAGTTGAAGGGGGTGATGCCGGCGACCACGCCGAGCGGCTGGCGCATCGAGTAGACGTCGATGCCGGTGCCGGCGTTGTCGGTGAACTCGCCCTTGAGCAGGTGCGGGATGCCGGCCGCGAACTCGACCACCTCCAGGCCGCGCTGCAGGTCGCCGTGGGCGTCGGCGACGGTCTTGCCGTGCTCGGCGGAGAGCAGCCGGGCGAGCGCGTCCCGCTCCTGCTCGACGAGTTGGAGGAAGCGCAGCAGCACCCGGGCCCGGCGCTGCGGGTTCCAGGCCGCCCACGCGGGCTGGGCCTGCGCCGCGTCGGCGATCACGGCCTCGACCTCGGCGCGGCTCGCCAGCGGCACCCGGGCCTGGACGCGCCCGGTGTTGGGGTCGTGGACGTCGCCGAAGCGGCCGGACGTCCCGGCGGTGCGCTTTCCGCCGACGAAATGGGTCAGTTCGGGGACGATCAGGTCAGGGACCATCGGTTCCTTCTCTCGACAGGATGGGGAGAGGAGGAGTGGAGGCCGCGCCGGTGCGCGGGCGCACGGTGGTGCGCTCGGCGCATGACGGCGTCGGCGGACGAACCGTCAGCGCGGGTGCGCCCCGGGGCTCGTCGGCACGGCACAGCCGGGGGCGGTGGAGCGGAAGCAGCCCGGATTCATGCGTGTCGTCTCCATCCTCGTGGAAAACACGGACCATCCGCGGCCGGTATCCTGACTCCCGGATCGACGCGCGCCCCCGGGCCTTCCCGGCTGGCTGCCAGTGGCCGAACTCCTGCGAGGACGAACTCCCCGGTCACAGTGGCGGGACCGTGCCGGACTCACACCGGCTTCCCTGACACCGCGGACCTGTTCCGACCATATAGTTGGACGTCCTAGTAAGTCCAGAGCCCCTTTCCGGCCGGGCGCGTCGGAACCCCCGCCGCCGGAACGCGACGGGCCCCGGGGGAAGCACCCCCGGGGCCCGAACGGCAGTTGACGCGTGATCAGTCGGTGACGTGGACCGGCTCGCCCCCGACGTAGGTGCGCAGCACCCGGGCCGACGCGATCTCCTCGGGCGGACCGGTGAGGATGTCGCGGTCCAGGACGACCAGGTCGGCCAGCATGCCGGGCGCGAGCACCCCGGCGTCGTCGTGCCCGTTCACATGGGCGGTGCCGGCCGTGTAGGCGGCGATCGCGGAGGCCAGGTCCAGCCGCTGCTCGGGCAGGAACACCCGGTCGTCCTCGGCCTCCGGCTCCCTCCGGTTGACCGCGACGTGCAGGCCGGCGAGCGGGTCCGGGCTGCTCACCGGCCAGTCGCTGCCCGCCGCCAGGGTCGCCCCGGCCCGGAGCAGCGAGCCGAACGGGTACTGCCAGGAGGCGCGCTCCGGGCCGAGGAAGGGGATGGTCAGTTCGTCCATCTGCGGCTCGTGCGCCGCCCACAGCGGCTGGATGTTGGCGACCGCCCCGAGCCGGGCGAACCGGGGCAGGTCGTCCGGGTGGACCACCTGGAGGTGGGCGAGGTGGTGGCGGGTGGCGCGCCGGCCGTTGGCGGCGCGGGCCGCCTCGACCGCGTCCAGCGCCTCGCGCACGGCCCGGTCGCCGAGGGCGTGGAAGTGCACCTGGAAGTCCAGCGCGTCGAGGGCGGTGACGTACTCGCGCAGGGCGGTGGGGTCGACGAAGCTGAGGCCGGAGTTGGCGGTGGCGCAGCCGCAGCCGTCCAGGTAGGGGCTGGTCATCGCGGCGGTGAAGTTCTCCGCGATGCCGTCCTGCATGATCTTGACCGAGCCGGCCCGGAACCTGCCGTGCGCGGCGGCGGCGCGGCGCTCGACCAGCCCGGCGATCTGCTCGGCGCCCCGCTCGCGCTCCCACCAGAGCGCGCCGTTGACCCGGGCGGTCAGCGCGCCGGAGCGGGCGGCCGCCAGGTAGGCGTCGGACGGGTCCGGCTGGCCGTTGAACTCGCCGAGCAGCGCGTCCTGCCAGCCGGTGATGCCGAGCGAGTGCAGCAGCCGCTGGGCCCGCAGCAGTCCGTCGAGCCGGTCGGCGGCGGTGATCGGCGGGACCAGCCGGGCCACCAGGCCGGTGGCGCCCTCCTGGAGCACTCCGCTCGGGGTGCCGTCGGCCTCGCGCTCGATCCGGCCGTCCGCCGGGTCGGGGGTGTCGCGGTCGACGCCGGCGAGTTCCAGCGCCCGGGTGTTGGCCCAGGCGCCGTGGTGGTCGCGGTTGGTGAGGTAGACCGGGCGGTCCGGGACGACGGAGTCGAGCAGCTGCCGGGTCGGCAGGCCGCCCTCGAAGCTCTCCATCGACCAGCCGCTGCCGGTGATCCACTCCTGGTCGGGGTGGGCGTCTGCGTAGGCGCGGATCCGCTCCAGGTAGTCGGCCACGCCGACGGTGCCGGTGAGGTCGCAGACGGCCAGCTCGGTGCCGCCGAAGACGGCGTGGATGTGCGCGTCCTGGAAACCCGGCAGCAGCAGCTTGCCGGTGAGGTCGACCACCTCGGTGTCCGGACCGATCAGGTCCCGGACCTCGTCGTGGCCGACGGCGGTGATCCGGTCGCCGGTGACGGCCAGTCCGGTCGCCCGGGTACGGGCGGCGTCGCCGGTGTGCACGGGGCCGCGGGTGAAGACCAGATCGGCCTTGGTCATGGGTGGTGCTCCGTTCTCGGGTGGTGCGGGTGGTCCGGGTGGCGTGGCCCGCCGGTACGGGTCAGCGGGTGTCGCCGAGGAAGTAGGGCGAGCGGCGGCGCCAGCGGGCCCAGGCGGCGGCGGGGAGTCCGGTGACGATCATCAGTACCACGACGGTGAGTTCGAACCAGCCGTTGTCGGCGGCGAGTTCGAAGTGGTCGGTGGAGTCGTAGAAGGTCCAGGTGAGGTAGCCGCCGACCACCAGCAGGACGGCTGCGCCGAGCAGCGGGCCGACCACCGCGCGCAGCCCTTCCGGCAGGTCGGTGCGCAGCAGGTGGCGGAAGCGGACGGCGGCGGCGACGGCGGTGAGGGCGTAGTAGAGGGCGACGATGATGCCGATCGCGTTGACGGCGGCGGAGATCAGGTCGTTGACGGTCGGGATGACGATCGAGCACAGGGCGAGCGCGACCGCGACCCCGGTGATCAGCAGGGTGCCGAGGGCGGGTGTGCGGTGCTTGGGGTGCAGCCTGGTCCAGACGGGGCCGAGCACGCCGTCGCGGCCCATCGCGAACAGCCCGCGGGCGGTGGGGATCACCGAGGACTGCAGGGAGGCGACGGCGGAGAACATCAGGGCGATCAGCGGGAGTGCCGCCAGCGGCTGGTCGGCGAGGCGGGCGCCGAAGTAGGTGAGGCCGTGGGCGCCGTTGTCCGCGAGTTCGTCCAGTGGCAGGACGCGCTGGAAGGCGGTGCCGGCGAGCAGGAACATCAGCAGCATGACGACCAGGGCGAGGGTGCCGGCACGGGAGGCGTCACGGGGGTCGTGGACCTCCTCACCGACGCTGAACACCGACTCGAAGCCCCAGTAGCAGAACACGGCGAGGACCATGCCCTGGGCGAGGGCGTCGAAGGAGGGGATCGTCAGCGGGTTGAACCAGTCGAGGGAGAACGGCTGGTCGCCGGCGAACAGCCCGTAGCCGCAGAAGCCGAGCAGGACGGCGTACTCGAACACCAGCAGCGCCTTCTGCAGCCGCGCGGCCAGGCCGAGACCGCGCACCGCGACCAGTGCGGCGGCGACCAGGACGGCAAGGCCGATCAGGGTGCACTGCACGGTGGAGTCGGCGTCCAGCCGCAGTCCGGCGACGCTGCGCAGGTGTGCCTCGTCGAGCAGCTGGATGATGGAGGAGCCGGTGACGGTGGTGGTGTAGGCCATGAAGACGACGGTGCCGACGGTGTTGACCCAGCCGGTGAGGAAGCCGAGCCAGGGGTTGAGGGTGCGCCCGACCCAGCGGTAGCTGCTGCCGGCGTCGGGCTCCGAGCGGTTGAGTCGTCCGTAGCCGCCGGCGATGGCCAGCACGGGGAGGAACGCGAGCAGCATGATGGCGGGCAGGTGGAGGCCGACGACGCCGGCCATCAGGCCGAGGCCGATGCCGATGCTGCTGGTCGCGGCGGTACTGGAGGCGGCGATCGCCGCCCCGTCGATCAGGCCGAGGGAGCGGGGCATGGAGTCCTGGGGGGCGTTGCGGTCCGTTCTCGGACCGCTGCCCGTGGCCTTCGCCGTCGATGCCAAGGGATCACCGCCTTGCTGGTGGGGGGGTGGGGTGGGGGTGAAGTGCGAGCCATGAAACCGGCGGCCCCGCGACACGTCAATGCTGTTGTCATAAGGACGGCGTGCGGGACCGGGTCCACCGGACGCTCCGCACCGTGCGCGGGCGCGCCGCCGGGGCATCCGGAACACCGACGGGCGCCCTTCCCCCGGTCGCCGCCCCCGCCGTACGGTCACAACCGGCCGGTCGACCGGCCCGCCGCTCCCCGACCGAGGAGGGCCCGTGGAACCCCGTAGCCCGTTCACCCACGTCCTCGACCCCCACGCCGCCGACCTGCACGCCGAAGCCGCACACCTGCGCACCCACGGCCCGGCGGTCCGGGTCGAACTCCCCGGCAAGGTCCTCGCCTGGTCGGTGACCCGCGCCGAGGTCGCCCGCCGGCTCCTCGCCGGGAACCGGCTCGCCAAGAACGCCCGCCGGCACTGGCCCGAGTGGATCGACGGCCGGGTCGGCCCGGACTGGCCGCTGGCCAGCTGGGTCGCGGTGGAGAGCATGTTCACCAGCGACGGCGAGGACCACCACCGACTGCGCACCCTGACCGCGCCCGCCTTCGGCCCCCGCCGGGTGGAGGCCCTGCGGCCCCGGGTGCGCGCGATCGTCGCCGCGCTGCTGGACGGACTGCGCGCCACCGCGCCCGGCGAGGCGGTCGACCTGCACGCCCGGCTCTCCTACCCGCTGCCGACCACCCTGATCTGCGACCTCTTCGGTGTCCCCGAGGAGCAGCGCCCCGAGGTGCGGCGGGTGGTCGACGGCGTCCTGGAGACCGGGGCCGCCCCCGAACGGGCCAAGGCCGTGCTCGACGACCTGTTCGCGGCGATGGCGCACCTGGTGGCCACCAAACGGGAGACACCCGGCGACGACATGACCAGCGAGCTGATCGCGACCCGGGACGCCGCCGGCACCCGGCTGAGCGAGCAGGAGCTGGTGTCCACCCTGATCCTGATGATCGGCGCCGGCTCCGAGACCACCGTCAACCTGATCGACCACACCGCGGCCCTGCTGCTCACCCACCCCGAGCAGCTGGCGCTGGTCCGGGACGGCTCGGCGACCTGGCGGGACGCCATCGAGGAGGCGCTGCGCCTCGAAGCGCCGGTGATGCACCTGCCGCTGCACTTCGCCGCCGAGGACATCGATCTCGGCGAGGGCGTGCTGATCCGCACCGGCGAACCGGTCCTGATCGCCTACGGGGCGGGCGGGCGCGACCCGGAACTGCACCCCGACCGGCCCGACGTCTTCGACCTCACCCGGCCCGACCGGACGCACCTGGCGTTCGGCTTCGGACGCCACTACTGCCTGGGCGCCGCGCTCGCGGTGCTGGAGGCCGAGGAGGCGCTGACCGCGCTGTTCGGCACGTTCCCCGAGGTCGGGCTCGCGGTGCCGGCGGCGGAACTGCGGCACCAGGAGTCCTTCGTCGTGAACGCCCTGCAGAGCCTCCCGGTCCGCCTCTCCCCCGCCGCCTGACCGAGCACCGGCGTGCGGGGGGGGGGGCCCGCCCGGGGCCCCCCCCCCCCCCCCGCCCCCCCCCCCCCGCGGGGGGGGGGGGGCCCGGGGCGGGCCGGGCGCCCCACCCCCCCCCCCCCCCCCCCCGGGGGGGGGGCCCCCGCGGGGCCCCCCGCCACGGACGCCGGCCGCCGCCGACTGTCGGAGGCGGCCGCTACGGTACGGCCATGGACGACGACCGCGCCCCCGCCGTACGCCTGGAGCCCTGGTCCGAGGGCGACGCCGGGCTGCTGCGCGCCCTCAACGCGCCGGAGCTGACGACCCACCTCGGCGGCCCCGAGTCCGAGGAGGCGCTCGCCCGCCGCCACCGCCGGTACGTCGCGCTGAGCGCCGACCGCACCGGCGCGGGGCGGATGTTCCGGATCGTGCTGCCCCCGACCGGGGAGACGGCCGGGAGCATCGGCTTCTGGGACCGCGAGTGGGCCGGCGAGCGGGTGTACGAGACGGGCTGGGCCGTCCTGCCGGCCTTCCAGGGCCGGGGCGTGGCCACCGCCGCGGCCCGCGCGGTGGCGGAGCGGGCCCGGGCCGCGGGCCTGCGCCGCCACCTGCACGCCTTCCCCTCGGTGGACCATCCGGCGTCGAACGCGGTCTGCCGGGGGGCCGGCTTCGAACTCCTCGGGCCGCGGGACTTCGAGTACCCGCCGGGCCACCCGATCCGCTGCAACGACTGGCGCCTCGAGCTGTAGCGGGCGCTCAGCCGAGCCGGAGGTTCCAGCGGCCCGCGCGGCCGGTCAGCTCGACCACCGCCAGCGGAGGCACGTCCAGGCGCCGGAAGACCTGGTCCGGCACGCCGAGCGCGTGCACGGCCGCGGCCCGGACGACGTCCGGCTCGGCCACCACCAGGACCCGGCCGGTGAGCCCGGCCGCCGTGCCGTCCAGCCACCCGGCGACCCGGGCGCACAGCTGCCGGACCGACTCGCCGCCGTGCGGGGCGGCGGCCGGGTCGGCGAGCCAGGCCATCACCGCCTCCGGCTCCTCGGCGGCCACCTCGTCGAGGGTCCGCCCGCGCCAGCGCCCGGTCGCGCAGCCGCTCAGCGCGGGCTCGACGGACGCGTCGGCGAGGCCGAGCTCCTCGGCCGTGCGGCGGCAGCGGGCGGAGGGCGAGGCGAAGCGCTGGGAGGCCGCAGGGAGGTCCGGCCGGAGGGCGCGGGCCGCGCGCACCCCGGCCTCGTCCAGCACGCCGCCGTCGTCCGCCGGGCCGCCGTCCGCCGCACCGCCCCCGTACGCGGAGGCTTCGTCGGCGAACCGTGCTTGCCGCAGTTCGGGTCCGATCGCCGGGGAGACGAAGATCACCCGTACCGTCATGCGTTTTCCCCCTTCGTACACCTGTCACCCTTGGGGGCTCCCGGAGCGCCCTGCTCCGGGCCCGCCCGGCGCGTGAATCCGCAGGTCGCGCCACGACAACGATTCCACGGGCGCCCTTGGCGCCGAGGGCACCGGGCGCTACGGTCTCCCCCGACAACCGAAGACGACGGCGAGACGGAAGTCCGGTGCGAATCCGGCACGGTCGCGCCACTGTATGCCGGACCAGGCCACCTCACGCAACGGCGGGGCCCGGCAAGTCAGACCCGATGGCCGTCGTCCGAGCTCCACCGAACGGGACGCGTGTTTCCCCCAGGAGGTCCTGCCATGGCCCAGTCCGTCTTGTCCCCCAGCCTGCCCTCGGCCGGCTCCGCCCCCGCGTCGCTGCCGATCCGCGCGATCCTGCCGTGGGCGCTGTTCCTCGGCACCCTGATGCTGGTCCTGCTCTACTTCGTCGGCGCCGAGCAGGGCGCTACCTCGGTCTTCTCCGGTGCGACGGTGCACGAATGGGTGCACGACGGTCGGCACCTGCTCGGCTTCCCCTGCCACTGATCCCGGAGAACACGCACCGATGAACAACTCCGCAACCATGCCGTCCGGCACCGTCGGCAGACTCCTGCTGCGCGGTCTGCTGGCCGGTCTGATAGCCGGGCTGGTGGCCTTCGTCTTCGCCTACACCGTCGGCGAGGGCCCCGTCTCGGACTCCATCGCACAGGAGCAGGCCCACTCGGCCCCGGCCGGGCACCACGACCACGGCGGCGGCTCCGCGGCCGCGGCCGGCGGCACCGAGGACGCGGCCGCGCACGAGCACGCGGCCGCCGACGGCGGGGACGAGGAGGAGGAACTGGTCAGCCGGGACCTCCAGTCCACCGCCGGTCTCGCCACCGGCGTGCTGGTGTACGGCGTCGCGGTCGGCGGGATCGCCGCGCTGGCGTTCTGCTTCGCCCTCGGCCGGGTCGGCCGCTTCGGCCCCCGGGCCACCGCCGCGCTGGTCGCGGGCGCGGCCTTCGTCACCGTCTACTTCGTGCCGTTCCTCAAGTACCCGGCGAACCCGCCGGCGGTCGGCAATCCGGACACCATCGGGAAGCGCACCGCGCTGTTCTTCCTGATGATCGCGCTCAGCGTGCTGATCGGCGTCGCCGCGGTGATCCTCGGCAAGCGCCTGGCCCCGCGCCTGGGCACCTGGAACGCCACCGTCGCGGCCGGCCTCGGCTACGCCGTGGTGATGGCCGTGCTGGCCTTCGTCCTGCCGCCCAACGACGACGCGATCCCGGAGGGCTTCCCGGCCGCGCTGCTGTGGGACTTCCGGCTCGCCTCGATCGGCCTCCAGGTGGTGCTGTGGACGGGGTTCGCCCTGCTCTTCGGCACCCTGGCCGACCGGGCCCTCGCCCCGGCGGCACCGGCCGCCGAGCGTGCGCCGGTCGCCGCCCCGGCGGTCTGACCGGCCCTCACCGGACCGCTCAGCAGCACTCAGCAGCACTCAGCACCACGACTCGACCCCGCCGAAGGCGCGCCGGCGGGGTCGAGCGGTGCCGCGGCGGGGTCGAGTCGTGGTGCGGCGGGGCCGCCGGCCGCCGGGTCAGACCGTCGCCGTCCCGGCCCGCACCGTCGCCTCCGGCTCCGGCTCCGCCCCGGCGGCCGCGCCCCGGGCCCGGGCCCGCTTGGCGTAGGCGATCGTCCAGGTGATCAGCAGCGCGGTCACCGCCAACGACAGCACCGTGTTCAGCGCCTGCATCGCCTCGGTGTCGAGGGCGTACGAGAGCCCGACCCGCACCCCGGCCTCCAGCAGGTAGACCACGCCCCAGCCGACGGTCAGGTTCCGCTGGACCCGGCGGAAACCGGGCAGCACCCAGAGCCCCTCCCAGCGCTCCAGCGATCCGGCCGAGCCGTCGGTGGCGAACTTGCGGCCGAAGTAGAACATCAGCGGCCGGGGCGCCGCCAGACTGGCCAGGCAGATCACTCCGAACAGGCCCGTGATCACCGAGTCCTTGACCAGCAGGAAGTGCGCGTCGGCCGGCCCGGCCAGGGCGACCGCGACGGTCAGCCCCAGGAACAGCAGCGACACCGCCGCGAACTCGTCCACCCGCCGCTTCCACGCCAGGTGGATCCCCAGGTCGACGGCGGGCCAGACGGCCGCCATCACCAGCGCGGTGAACTCACCGTAACCGTGGTCGGCGAGCCGTCCGTAGGTGATGATCGGCGCGACGACGTTCAGGCCGATGGTGAGCGCCCAGCCGAGTGCGTTCGCACCGCCGCGCTGCTTCGTTGCCTCGGACGGCAAGGTTTCCCCCGATGATCTTGACGATGGGCGGAGGGACTCTAGCGGATCCCCGGCAGGCCCGCCACGGCGCACGGCACCCCGTCCGACAGGTCGTCGACGACCTGTCACCGGCCCCGGCAACAGCGGGAGCACGGACACGCGTTCGCCGCGAATTCTCATCCGGCACCCGGCGGCCCGGGCCCCGCCGCCCGCCCGCCGAAGACCGCAGGCCGGCACCCTTGGTGCGTGTGCACCTCCCGACGGAGCCCGTCCCGGCCCGCCCTTCGACCGAAATGCCTTTCCCCGCAGGGCCATTGACGAGTACGCGGAAACCGTCGCTAGGATGTCGGCGCTCTCGACGGCGGCCGTCCCGCAGGTCGCCCCCGAGTGGCGATCTCCGTTCCGTCCGCACGCCGGCTGGAGGGGGCCATGCTGCCGATCGACCCGGCCGGACGGCCGGAGTACCCGCCCTGCGCACCGGGCGACACCGTGGACCGACTGGGCGGGCGCGACGTCCCGGACCCGTACCGCGCCCTGGAGGACGCCGACGCCCCCGCGACCCGGGAGTGGTCGGCCGCCCAGCGGCGGCTGTTCGACCGGCTGCGCGACGACTGGCCGGCCGTGGACGCCTTCCGGGCCGCGATGACCCGGCTGACCGCGTTCGAACACCTGACCTCGCCCCGACCCGCGGGCGGTCTGGCCTTCTTCACGGTCCGCGGGCCCGCGGACGAGCACCCCGCGCTGGCGGTCACCGACCCCTCGGGCGCCCGCAGGATCCTGTTCGACCCGCACCGCCACGACCCCACCGGCCGTACCGTGCTGGGCGGTTGGACACCGGACCCGACCGGGGCGCTGGTCGCCGTGCAGACCGCCGAGGGCGGCGCCGAGGAGTACACCCTGCGGGTGCTGGACGTGGCCACCGGCCGGACCGTGGACGAGCCGATCACCGGCTGCCCGTACGGCGAAGTCGCCTGGTCGGGCGGGCCGGAGGCCTTCTACCACGTACGCGGCGGCACCCGCGGCGCCCGGCTGTACCTGCACCGGATCGGCGAGCACCCGGCCGACGACACCGAAGTCCCCGGCGCGGCGTCGCCCGCCGACGGACCCGGCCACGGCCTCGGTCCCGACACCGGCCACGACCTCGGCACCAGCACCGACACCGACACCGACACGGCCGACGGCCCGGGCTCCGAACTGGACGTCCTGCTCGGCCCGGACGGCCGCCTGCTGGTGGCCGCCACCGCCGACGGACTCTCCAGCGGCAACCGCGTCCGGGTCGCCGACCTGGCCCTCGGCACCCCGGAGAAGCCCGACTGGCGCCCGCTGACCGCCCTGGACGGCGGCTGGAGCTCCCCCTGGCCGGCCACCGACGGCCTGCTCTACGTGCTCACCGACCTCGACGCCGACCGGGGCCGGATCCTGGTCCTGGACCCGGCCGCGCCGGAACGGCCGCGCACCCTCGTCCCCGAGCACGAGCACGAGGTCCTGGAGTCCTTCGCCGTCCTCGACGACCCCGCACTGCCGGTCCCGCTGCTGCTGGTGCTCCGCTCGGCCGGCGGACACGGCCGGATCACCCGGCACGACCTCCGCACCGGCGAACCGCTCGGCGCGCTCCCCCTGCCCGGCACCGGCGTCCTCACCGATCTGACCTTCCGCCAGGGAGGTCACGAGGCGTGGTTCGGCTACTCGGACCCCACCACCCCGGAGACCGTGCACCACTACGACGCCCTCCGCGGCACGACCGAGGTGTGGCGGGCACCGGGCACCCCGGACGTCCCCGCCGTCCTGGTCTCCGAACTGCGCTGCGCCTCCGCGGACGGCACCGAGGTGACGGTGCTGCTCACCCGGCCCGCCGACCGCCCCACCGGCCCACTGCCGACCGTCCTCCAGGGCTACGGCGCCTTCGGCGAACCCCAGGTCGCCGACTACTACGCCGCGGCGCTCGCCTGGGCCGCCCGGGGAGGCCAGTTCGCGGTGGCCCGGGTGCGCGGCGGCGGCGAGCACGGCGAGGGCTGGCACCGCGCCGGGATGCGCGAGCACAAGCAGAACGGCATCGACGACTTCCTCGCCGTCGCCCGCGCGCTGCACGACCGGGGCCTGTGTCCGCCCGAGGGGCTCGGCGCGTTCGGCCAGAGCGCCGGCGGCCTCCTGGTCGGTGCGGCGGCGACCCAGTGCCCCGGGCTGTTCGCCGCGGTGGCGGCCACCGCGGCCCCGCTCGACCTGGCCCGCTACGAGCTGAGCGGCTACGGCCCCTACTGGACCGACGAGTTCGGCACCCGGGAGGACCCGGAGGAGCTCGGCTGGCTGCTCGGCTACTCGCCGTACCACCACGTGACGGCGGGCACCGCCTACCCGGCCGTGCTGCTGACCGCGTTCGAGGACGACGCCAGGGTCGACCCGCTGCACTCCCGGAAGATGTGCGCCGCGCTCCAGCGGGCCACCTCCTCCACCCGCCCGGTGCTGCTCCGCCAGGAGGCCGGGGTCGGGCACGGCGCCCGTGCCCGCACCGGACGGCTCGCCTATTTCGCCGATGTCCTGGCTTTCCAGGCCGAATACCTGGGACTTTCCGTCCGTTCCGCCGGAACCTGAAGATCCCCCCGCGAAAAGGTGTTCTTACATCTTGTCCGGGAAGTTGCGCGGTGAATAGCATGGAGTCCGATCGGAGGGGGGAGGTGATTCCAATGATCAAGAAGTCCACCAAGCGCTACAGCAGCGCCGCCAGCACCGCCAAGGGCTGAGCCTGAAAATGCGGCGGGGCTTCCTTCGAAACGACGCCCCGCCGCACCCGGCCGGAACTCTCCGCATATTCCCGGACCCGGTATTCCCATGATTTCCGTCGCTCAGTCCCCGAGGGGTATTCGTGGCACGTCCCGCGCTCAAGACGAGCATCCCCTACTTCGTTTCCGACGGCTCGGTCCACTTCCGCCTCGGTGGTGAGCTGACCTCGCTGGAGGACACCGACGGCCGCGTGCTGAGGCTGCTCCAGCTCCTGGACGGCAGCCGCGACCTGGACGCCGTCCACCGCGACCTCAGCGCCGACTACCCCGACCTCACCGCCGAGGACGTGCGCGAGGCCGTCGACGACCTGGACGCGAGCGGCCTGGTGCAGGACACCGCCGACCTGGGCGAGGACTTCGACGCCGCGGCCCGTGAGCGCTGGTCCAACAACCTGGGCTTCTTCGAGACCTACGCCTCCCTGGGGACCTCCAAGTACGAGTTCCAGCGCCGCATCCGGGACGCCCGGGTGGCCGTGCTCGGCGTCGGCGGCATCGGCTCGCACACCCTGATCGACCTGGTCGCGATCGGCTTCACGGACATCCGGATCGTCGACTTCGACAAGATCGAGGTCTCCAACTTCAACCGCCAGATCATCTACGGCGAGCCCGACGTCGGGCGCACCAAGGTCCATGTCGCCGCCGAGCGGGCCCGCCGGCTCAACAGCCGGGTGCGGGTCGACGCGGTCGAGGCCAAGCTGATGTCCGCCGACGACGTCTACGCGGTGGTGCACGACCGGGACATCGTGATCGCCGTGGTCGACCGCCCCAAGGTGCACGTCGCGCACTGGCTCAACGAGGGCTGCGTCCGGGCCGGCACCACCCTGATCGGCGGCGGCGTCGACACCCAGCGGGCCATCCACTACACGATGGTGCCCGGCGTCAGCGGCTGCGTGGAGTGCTGGTACGGCCAGGTCCGCCGGGACGACCCGACCTCGCGGATGGTGCTGGACGTCCTCGACGACATCGACCGCGAGGGCAGCGCCTACGGCGAGGACACCGCCGCCTTCAACGGACTGGTGGTGGTCGCCGCCGCCCACATGGTCTCCGAGATGGTCCGGCTGGCCTCCCGGGTCTGCCCGCCGCTCGCCGTGGGCCGGCTGCTGGAGCAGACCTTCCACAACCCCCGGGTGCGCCAGGCCGAGGCCTGGACCCGCGACCCCGACTGCGCGGTCTGCCGCGACGCCCGGCCCGCGGCCGGGGCCGAGTGGCTGACCCGGGTCGACCGGGAGGAGCTCCCCTTCTGATCCCACGGCCCGCGAACGGCCGGGAACCCGGCGGGAGCGCCGTACCGACGGCGCCCGCCGGGATTCCCGCGCTCCACCGGAAGCATTCCGGACGTGTTTTCACATCCCACCGACCCACCATCGAAAAAGTGCATAGGAGAACGCCGGTGCCCACCGCGAAGCCGATCGAGGAACGTCCGACCCCGGGCCCGGCGGACATCCGCCTGCGCGCCGCATTCCTGGTCTCCGGAATCGGCGACTGGATCTACCGGCTGGCCATTCCGGTCCTCGTCCTGAAAATCACCGGATCGGCCACCTCGACCGCTCTCGCCTACGCGATCGAGTTCATTCCTTACATTGTGATCGGACTCTTCGCCGGCGTCATCGCGGACCGGTTCGACCGCCGCCGGGTGATGATCCTGTGCGACCTCTCCTCCGCCGTGCTGGCACTCGCCGTCACCGCGCTGGCCACCCTCGACCGTCCGCCGCTGGCCGCGATCTACCTCTGCGCGTTCCTGCTCGCCTGCGTCCGCCCGTTCTACTTCCCGGCGTTCCAGGGCTTCCTGGTCGACGTGGTGCCGGAGCGGCGGCTCGCCCGGGTGAACTCCTGGACCCAGACGGTCGACAGCGCGCTCGGCTTCATCGGGCCGGTGGCCGGCATCACCGCCGTCGCGGCGCTGGGCGTCCCGGTCTCCGCGCTGGTCAACGCACTCTCCTTCGGGGCCTCCGCGCTGCTGATCGCCGCCATCTCCGGCACCCGCGCGCCCGCCGCGGGGCCCACCACGGCCGCCCGGATCGCCAAGGACTTCGCCGACGGCCTGCGCGCCCTGCGAACCATGCGGGCGGTGCTCTGGGGCACCGTGCTGATGGCGCTGTCCAATCTCGCCGCGTGGACGGTGGAGGGCAGCCTCTTCTACCTCGTGCTGGAGGTCGAGGAGAAGCCGAAGGTCGTGCTCGGCCTCGTCCTCGGCGCCCAGGGCCTCGGCGCCGTGGTGGGCGGAGTGCTCGCGCCACGTCTGACGGACCGCTACCGGCTGGGGCCGCTGCTGGCGTTCGGCATGGGACTGTCCGGGGCGACCATGGTCCTGCCCGCCCTGGTGCCCACCTGGTGGGCGGTGCTGATCGCCTGGGGCGTGGAGGGCGTCGCCACCTCGCTGGTGATCGTCAGCTGGTTCACCGCCCGGCAGAAGGTGGTGCCCTCCGAGGTGATCGGCCGGGTGGTGTCGGTCAGCCGGGCCGCCGCCTACGCGACCATCCCGCTCGGCGCGGTGCTCGGCGGCCGACTGGTCTCCGGCGCCTCCCCCACCCGGACGCTCTTCGTGTGCGCGGCCGTGGTGCAGGCGGTAGTGTTCCTCGGCACCGCATTCTCCCCCGTGGTGCGCATCGATCCCGGCCCCGGGGCCGACCCGCGCGGCTCCGATTCCGCCACCGGCACCGGCGACGGGGCGGCCGAGGCCGACGCGGTCGAGGCCGGCGGACACCCGAAGGAGGGCCCGGCATGACGGAGACCGGCAGCACGGAGACCGGAACACCGAGGGAGCGGCTCGCCCGGCGCTACCTCGAGGTCAACGGCGAGCACCCGATGACCGAGGCCGACGACGCCTACGTCGACCGGCAGTTCGCGGCCCTGGAGGTGCTCTGCGCCCGCCGCGGCGTGGACCCGGACGAGGTGCGCGGCCACATGCTCGCCGGGCGCCTCCCGCTGCCCGGTTACCTGCGTTCCGACGGCACCGAGATGGTCGCCCCCGACCTCCTCGAACTGGTCGACGAGGCGGGCGGGCTGGCGAAGCTGCCGGACTGGTTCCGGGGCCACTGGGCGGACCCGGCGGAGGGCGAGGAGGAGTACGAGTCGTACCTCAGCGGCCAGAACGTCTGCCTGCACCGCCTCCACCCGGTCACCATGCGCCGCAAGGGCGAACTGGTCCGGGACATCACCGAGGCCCTCGGCGACCCCTCCCGCGACAACCCCGCCCGGCTGCCCGCCCTGCACGCGCTGGTCGACGAACTGGACGCCCTGGAGCCGGAGTTCACCGCCTACGACCGCCTCCGCTTCGGCGGCCCGGTCTCCCGGGACACCTGTATCGACGCCGTCCGCCGCGACCACCCGCTCGGCTGATCCCCCGCCGTCCGGCGGTCGCGGGAGGCGGTCGACGGGAGGCGGTCGACGGGAGGCGGTCGACGGGAGGCGGGAGGCGGTCGCGGTCGCGGTCGGCGGCACGGTCACAGCCGGGCGTGCGCCCCGATGTCGGCCCGGAACGCCGCCACCATCGCGGCCGTCACCGTCGGACGGCACGCGCCGATCGCGGCGAGGTGGTCCGCGGTGGTCGCGCCCGGCACCGCGTCGTCGCGCTCGAAGGCCGTCTGGGCGGCGAGGCGCGCGGCGTGCTCGATGTCGGCGGGCGAGAAGTGCTCGCTGGCGGCCACCAGGGCGGGGACATCCACGTCCAACCGGTCGGTGCCGAGCGCGTAGCGCGCCCAGATCGCGGCCCGGGCGTCCGGGTCGGGGGTGCCGATCGGAATGACGTAGTCGAACCGGCCGGTGCGCAGGAACGCCGGGTCGAGCGAGCGGACCGAGTTGGTGGCGCACACCAGCAGCCGGCCGTCCCGCTCCCGGAAACCGGGGATCAGCTTGAGCAGCTCGTTGGTCACCCCGTGGGTGGCTCCCGTCCGGCCGGGCTCGCCCCGCACGGGAGCGATCTCCTCCACCTCGTCGATGAAGACCAGCACCCGCTCCAGCTCCCCGATCCGGGTGAACGCGCCGCGCAGCGCGGCGGCGAGGTTGCCCTCGTCGGCGAGGCGGGACGGCAGCAGCTCGACGAACGGCCAGCCCAGGCGGGAGGCGATGGCCCGGGCGAAGGTCGTCTTCCCGGTGCCGGGCGGCCCGAACAGGGTGATCGCCCGCGGCGGCCGCACACCGTGCCGGGCGGCGCGCTCGGGTTCGGCGAGCGGCAGCACGACCCGCCGCTCGATCAGCTCCTTCTCTGCCGTCATCCCGGCGACCTGGTCCCACAGGTCCCCGCTCAGTACCCGCCCGCCGAGTTCGTCCAGGGTCCCGGCGGCGGGGCCCGCGGCGGGCTCGGTCTTCTCGAAGTACGCGGCGGCGGGCCGCCGTTCGTAGCCGGCGTTGCGCAGCCCCTCACCGAGCAGTTCCTCCGCCGGCAGCACATAGGCGATCCGGCGCACCCGGGCCTCGACCAGCCGCCGTTCCAGCTCCCGCAGCAGCGCGCTGGCCAGACCGCGCCCGCGCCAGGCCGGGGCGATCGCCACCCGCATCACCCAGGCCCGCTCGCCCGCACCCGCCACCTGGGCGAGGGCGGCCCCGATCGGCAGGCCGTCGTGCACCGCGACGACGGCGGGCTGGCGGGCGGTGAGGGCGCCAATGCACTCCGCGAGCGAGAACACCGACTCCTGCCCGAGCCCGGCGGTGCTGTCGATCAGATGGACGACGGCGGCGAGGTCGTCCTCGCGGTAGTCGTGGATCAGCCAGTTCACGTGCGTCGCTCCTCGGGTGCACCGGTTGCCTGCGGGTTCCGGTGAACCTAGGTCCGGCGCGGTGGGGCCGTCGCGCGCCGTTCGGGCCAAAGCGGCGTGGACGAACCGTACGCGGCAGCGACTTCCCCGCGTCCCGCCGGACCTCTCCCGCCCCCCGGGGCACACCCGCCCGACCGGCCGGAGCGGGGCGTGTCGGTACGGTGCGGCAGGATCGCCGCACGACGGACGGAATCGGCCGGCTCGCGGAGCCGCAGAGCATCACCTTCGGCGGTTGCGGCGTGACCCCGACCCGGGGGCGCCGGCCGGGACCGCGCTCGAACCGCCGGATCCCCGCGGCGGGTCGAATCCCGACATATTGACTGAAAAATCAGTCACATTTACGCTGGCGGGACACCCGGTTCGACGGCGATACGGAAAGGCCCGGTGAGTGGACATGCTGCGCAACGGTCTGGAGCCCTGGCACCTGCTGGTGGTGCTGGCGGTCGTGATCCTGCTGTTCGGCTCGAAGAAGCTGCCCGAGATGGCACGCGGACTCGGGAAGTCGATGCGCATCCTCAAGGCCGAGACGGCGGCGATGCGCGAGGACGGCCCGGCGGCCGAGCAGGCGCCCGAACCGGTCACTCCGGTCGCACCGGTGACACCGGGCGCCGCCGGGCCGCCGGTCGCCCCCGTACCGCCGGTCGCACCGGCGACGGCGACGACCGCCGGACCCGAGGGCCGCGCGCGGCCCGGCCGACCGGCCTGAGCCGGTTGGCCGGGCCCGCGGGTCAGCCCGCCGCGGGGGCGACGGGCTGGGACTGGGTGGCGCAGTGGATGCCTCCGCCGCCCGCCGCGACGGCGTCGACGACGACCGGTACGACGGTGCGCCCCGGGTACTCGGCCGCGAGGATCGCCCGGGCCGCCTCGTCGGCCTCCGCGTGCCCGAACTGCGGTACGAGGACGGCACCGTTCACGGTGCAGTGGTTGGTGTAGCTCGACAGGAACGCGGGCCCGGTCCCCCGGATCCTGCTGTGGTCCGGCCCGGGCAGCTCGACGATCGTCAGCGCCCGGCCCCTGGCGTCGGTGGCGGTCTGCAGGACTCGCTCGGCCTCGGTACAGACGTCGAGCCACATCGGGGCGGAGCCCGGCCCCGGACGGTCCAGGATCACCCGCCCGGGCGCGCTGAACCGGGCCACGCAGTCGATGTGGCCGTCCGTGATGTCCTGGCCCGCCAGGCCGGCCAGCCAGATCACCTTCTCCGCGCCGAGCGAGGACTTGAGCCGC
Source organism: Kitasatospora sp. NPDC089913 (assembly GCF_044748625.1). NCBI lineage: Bacteria > Bacillati > Actinomycetota > Actinomycetes > Kitasatosporales > Streptomycetaceae > Kitasatospora > Kitasatospora sp. NPDC089913. The sequence goes on from NZ_JBIVGI010000025.1 coordinate 92,480, forward strand.
CGCTCGACCTCGGCCTGGCTCAGCCCGGGGTTGCGGTTGGGGTTCACCAGGGAGCTGACGGTGGCGAGCACCGTGCCCCGCCCGTCGGTCTCCAGCGAGCCGCCCTCCCCGGTGAACGGGGCCCGGACCCGCGCGATTCCGTAGTGGGCGAGCAGCGCGGCGGCGGCCCGGGCGTCCTTGGCGAAGTTCTGCTCGTAGCTCGTCCCGGTCTTGCCCCAGCCGTTGAAGTTGGTGTCGAGGCCGGCGACCGTCCCGGGGCCGACCAGGAAGGTCGGGCCGAAGTCCCGGATCCACAGGTCGTCGTTGAAGACCGGCAGGAAGGTGATGCCCCGGGAGCCGGGCACCGCGCCGGTGTCGCAGAGCGGGGCGGCGGAGGCCACCAGCTCGGGACCGATCACCATCACGACCGGCTCGAAGCGGGAGATCTCCTTGGCGAGGTTGGCGATGTCCCGCTGCACCGCGCGGCGCCGAGGCGGAGGAGTCGGCGTCGGGAGAGGTCGGGCTTTTCCATCGGTACCTCCGGTGGGTGCGGGCGGACCGCCCCGGGCACCGAGGCACGGGCGAATGGGGGCGTCCCGTCGGCGCACCCGGGGCAGGCCGGTGGGGGCGCCCACATCCTGCCTTGGACTGAAAATTCAGTCAATATCGCGCTTCGGAGGCAGCACCCCCACCCCGGGATCCCCGTCACCGGCGCACGCGCAGCTCCTTCAGCCCGTTCTGGAAGTTCGAGACCAGCCGCGGCGGAGGCGGGCCCGGCGCCGGCGCCGGCTCGGGCCAGGCGGCGACGATGCGGCGCAGCATCGCCGCCATCTGGATCCGGGCGAGCTGCGCCCCGACGCAGAAGTGCGGGCCGTGACCGAAACTGACGTGGTCGTTGGGCGTGCGGGTGAGATCGAGGCGGTCCGGGTCCGGGAAGACCGTCCCGTCGCGGTTGGCGGAGGCGTGGTAGACGACCACCTTGTCCCCGCCCGCGATCGGCCGCCCGGCCAGGACGAGGTCCCGGGTGGCGGTGCGCCGGAACTCGATCACCGGCGGCCAGAACCGGAGCAGCTCGTCCACCGCCGATCCGGTCAACTCCGGCCGGCGGCGCAGCAGCCGGTACTGCTCGGGGTAGGTCAGCAGGGAGTACAGGGCGCCGGGCAGTCCGTTGCGCAGCGTCTCGTTCCCGGCCACGGCGAACAGGAAGAACATCGTCTCGAACTCGGCGGCACTCAGCCCGGCCTCCCGCATCCGGGCCACCATGCTGCCCGGCGGCGGCTGTTCGGCGAGCGCGTGGGCGTAGGCGAACATGTCGGCGAGGGCCGCGCGGGAGCGCGGATCGAGCGGGCGGCCGTCGGGGGCGGTGAGGTCCGCGGGGCGGTGGCCGAGCGCGTCCCGCCCCATGGCGGTGAGCCGGGACGGGTCCGCCGTGCTGGACCGGGCGTGGTCCGGGTCCTGGTAGCCGATCACCCGGTTCGACCAGTCGACCAGCAGCTGCCGGTCCTGCTCGGGCACACCCAGGATCCGCGCCAGCGTCCAGACCGGCAGATCGGCGGCGAGCGGCACGATGTCGACCTCGCCGGACGGGGCGATACCGGCGACGAGTTCGGCCGCCCGCCGCTCGATGTCCACGGTCAGCTCGCGCAGCGCGCGCGGGGTGAAGGCGGCGACGACGGCGCGGCGCAGCCGGGAGTGGTCCGGCGGGTCCTGGTTGAGCATCATGGTGCGGGCGAAGTCCAGATCGGCCGTTGTGCCGGGGTCGCGGATCTGGGTCGCGCCGAGGTGCGAGGAGAACAACTCCGGTGTGCGCAGCACGTACTTGACGTCGGCGTGCCGCAGCACCGCCCAGTAGCCGGGTCCGGCCGGCCACGGCCCCACCGCGGGCTCCTCCACCCAGCAGACCGGCGCCTCGGCGCGCAGCTCGCGGAACAGCTCGTACGGAACGCCCTCGGCGTAGGTCTCCGGGAGGAAGATCCGGTTCGCCCGCGCCTGATCGATGCCCATACCGAGGGACCGTACGCCGCACCCCGGCCGACGACCAGCACGCCGACCGGTCCGGCCGGCCCCGGCGGGATGCCGCACCCGCGGGATGCCGCACCGGCGGGACGCCGCACCCGCGGGACGCCGCGCCAGTGGACCGCCGGCCGTCGCGGCTGCGCCCGCCGGTCGCCGGGATCCCGTAGGGTCGGCCAATGGCGAAGTACTTCGACGTGCATCCAGAGTCCCCCCAACCGCGCACCATCACCACGGTGGCGGCCAGTCTCCGGTCCGGGGCCCTGATCGCGTACCCGACCGACTCCTGTTTCGCGCTGGGCTGCCAGCTGGACAACCGTGACGGCCTCGACCGGATCCGGTCGATCCGGCGGCTCGACGAGCGCCACCACTTCACCCTGATGTGCGAGGACTTCGCGCAGCTGGGGCAGTTCGTCCAGCTCGACAACAACGTCTTCCGCGCGATCAAGGCCGCGACGCCGGGCAGCTACACCTTCATCCTCCCGGCCACCAAGGAGGTGCCCCGCCGCCTGATGCACCCGAAGAAGAAGACGGTGGGCGTCAGGATCCCCGACCACGCCGTCACCCGGGCACTGCTCGCCGAACTGGGCGAGCCGCTGGTCTCCAGCACCCTGCTCCTCCCCGGCGAGGAGGAGCCGATGACCCAGGGGTGGGAGATCAAGGAGCGGCTGGACCACGTGCTGGACGCCGTGGTGGACTCCGGCGACTGCGGCACCGTGCCCACCACGGTGGTCGACTTCTCCGAGGGCGAGCCGGAGATCGTCCGGCGGGGGGCCGGCGACCCCAGCCGCTTCGAGTGACCCCCGGGGCCCGGGGCTTCCGGCCCCGGGCCCGGGCGAACAGGACGGCGGCGCGTCAGGCGGCAGCGAGTCAGGCAGCGGCGGATCGGGCGGCGGTGGCTCAGGCAGCGGCGGATCAGGCGGCGGATCAGGCGGCGGCGAGGGCCGCGAGTTCGCGCAGGTCGACACCTCGGCGCAGTGCGCGCAGGTCGTCCTGGAGGTCCGACGGCGGCACGGCGAGAACGGTGCAGCGGGCGTGGGCCAGGCAGTAGTGGCCCACCGAGCCGCCCCCGAGCATCCGCCGCACCGCACCGCGGACGGTGCCGTGCCGGCCCGCGCCCACCACCAGCAGGTCCCCCGGCCGGTCGGCCAGCCCGGTCAGGACCGGGCCCGCCGGGCCGCGGACGGCCTGCGGCTCGACCCGGATCCCGGCCGGGAGCCCGCCGAACGCCTCGTCCAGCGCCCGCTCAAGCCGGGCGGCGGCCATGTCCTCCCAGGCCCGCAGCAGCGGCGGGCAGGGCCGCAGCCGGTAGTTGTGCTCCCCGCCCGCCGGCGTCCACGCCAGCACCGGCACCAGCACCGCACCCCGGTCACGCGCCTCGCCCACCGCCCGGTGCAGAGCGGTCAGGCTCCCCAGCGAGCCACTGACTCCGACGATGACGCGTGCGCCGTCCGACATGATCCTTCACTTTCCGGTGTTCGATCGTCCCTGTGCTTGGCGATTATGGTTCCACAAGGGATCTCGGCCTGCAAATCAAAGGCTTAAACTGAATGTGGCCTTGCATCATGCAGGCACGCGGAACCCCCGCGGAACCCCCGCCCCCGAAAATTCGCTGGCAGCCTGCCCACCACCCTCGCCACCCTGATCGACGTGCCCCCGCCGAACACCCCGGAACCGACCGCCCCCGAGCCGAAGCGCCGCATCCGCGCCGTCCACACCGCCGCCACCGTGACCGTGTACCAGGCCTACTCCCCCGGGATCGGCCTGCCGGCCGCGCGGCGCTACGCCGACGAATGGACGGTGTCGATCACCGACCTCACCCCGCTCGTGCGGCGGATCCACGGACACCTGCGGGCCGGCGAACCGGAGGCGGCCCGCCGACTGCTGCCCGAGGAGCGGCCCTACCCGGTGGCCGGCGGCCTGCCGCCCCACCTGGGCGGGTGAGCCGCCCGAAGGAGCGGGGCGGCGTCCGGGCGTCCCCGCGGCGGCATACGATCAGCGGATGAGCAAGCGTAGTGATTCCTCGTCGCCCTCCCCGGCGACGGTGTTCTCGCACGGGTGGGCGCTGCCGTCCGGGGACTCCGTCCTGTCCATCGGCTCGGTCGGGTCGGTGCTGTCCATCGGCTCGGTCGGCTCGGTGCTGTCGGTCGGCTCCGTCGGCAGCTTCCTGTCGATCGGCTCGGCCGGTTCGGCGGCGTCCGCGCTGTCGATCGGCTCGTGGCTGAGCGTCGGCTCGCTGCTCTCCGCCAACTCGCGGTGGTCGGTGCTGTCCTGGCGCTCCCGGCGGGGTCTGATGGTGGCGGGCACGGTCGCGCTCGTCGCGGGAGCGGCCTTCGCGGGCGGGTCGGCATCCCCCCGTCGCCACCGGTAGCCCCCGGCATGGCGACGAGGCTCCCGGTGGAGCTCCCCCCGCTCGGCCCGTGGATACGGCGCCTGCCGCGCAATCCGGCGTTCTGGTATGTGGCCGTGCTGGCCGCGATGTGGCCGGTGCTGCACCTGCTCCCGCCCGAGCGGGTGCACGCGCTGCGCACCTGGGCGTCCACCGACCTCGGCAATCTGCGCCTGTGGCCGGACGGCCACCCGATCGAGTCGCTGACCGTCTCGGTCTTCGTGCCGCAGGACACCATCTGGGTCTGGCCGGTGTTCGCACTCTCCCTGTTCGCGGTGGTCGGCGCGCTCGGCGCCCGACGGGCGGTGGCCTCGGTGGCCCTCGTCCACCTCGCGGCGACCGCCCTCACCGAGGGCCTGGTGTGGTGGCGGATCCAGCACGGCTCGCTGCCGGCCGGGGCCGCGCACGCGATGGACACCGGCCCCTCCTACGTCGTGGTCACCGCCCTGACGCTGGCCGCGGCCCGGGCCCGCCCGGCGTGGTCGCGGGCGGTCTGGCTGCTGATGCTGGCGGTGGCGGCGCCCGCGCTGCTGGCCGGCCTCCCGGACGGCGAGACGGCCGCCGTCGGCCACCTGGCCTCACTGCTCGGCGGGCTCGCCCTCGCCGCCGCGCACCGCCTCGGCCTGCGCCCGCTGGTGGGACGGAGCGCGCCGCAGGTCGCCGGGCGGCCCGCGTGACGCGGTAGGAGTGCACCCGGACGGCGGAGGGGCCGCGCGACATCACGCGGCCCCTCCGCCGTCCGACCGCTCCGGACCGCTCCGAACCGGACCGGTCAGGTCGGGTCGGGTCGGGTCAGAACTCCAGCACCTCGCGGTCGAGCGGGTACTTCGAACGGTGCGGCCCCTCGTACGGCGAGGGCGTGATCGGCAGGACACCGGTCGGCTGCAGGCCCAGGTTGTCGTCCCAGATCCGGGGTTCGACCTGCCCGACGACGCGGAACGACCGGAAGGTGAACGGCGGGCTGTCGGTCGGGAAGAACTCGGCCGTGGTCATCACCTGGAAGTGCAGGTGCGGCGTGGTGGAGTTGCCGCTGTTCCCGATCAGCCCGAGCGTCTGTCCCGGTTCGACGCAGTCGCCCTCCCGGACGGCCAACGAGCCGGGTTCCAGGTGGGCGTAGAGCAGGTACCGGCCCGGCGCGACCTCCACCGTGACGTGGTTGCCGACGGTGTCCTCGATCGGCGGCACCGGCGGCGTGACCGGCGGCGGGTTGTCCGGGACACCGTCCTGCACCTCCACCACCCGGCCGCCGAGCGCGGCCACGACCGGCTGCCGGTAGCTCAGGTAGTCGGTGAGCCGTGCGGGGTCGCCCTCCCAGGTCTGCCCCTGCTCACCGACCTTGTACCAGTCGATCGCGAAGCGCTGCGGCACGCCGAAGCGGCCGTTGACCGGGCCGAGGCCGCGCCGGTGGTGGGTGTTGCCGCAGCACGACTCGCTGGCGTACCAGGCGCCGGGCCGCACCGGCGGGGCCAGGTCCAACGGCGCGGTACGGCCGGTCGGGGTGGTCTGCACCGTCTCCTCGAAGGCGGAGGGCCCGGAGGGAGTGAGGACGGCGCCCACGAGGTGGTGCTCGAGGACCTCCGGCGCGGGCCGGCCGGGGTCGAGGACCAGGTCGATCCAGATGATCCACTGCTGGGAGCCCTGGACGACGGTCGGCGTCGGCGCCGGGGGCGGCGGGGTGTAGCCGTCCGCACCCGGCAGCGGGTCGCCCACCGGATTGGCGGCCTCGGCCAGCGCCTGGCCGCTCAGCGAGCCGACGACCCGCTCGGTGCCGGCCTCCCGGACCTCGACCCGGTCGAGGCGCAGCGGCGTGGCGCTGGACAGCGCGCTGGTGGCGAGCAGTTCGTAGGAGAGGTGCGTCCTGCCGTCCGTGGCCTCGAACGGCGTCGGCTCGGTCAGCACGGCCGCCGTCAACGGCGTGAACTGCGTGCCGGGCGCCAGCCGGGCGCTGCCGGTCGCGTACCCGGGGCCCGCCGGGGCCAGCAGCGTGACGGTCGCGAGCGCGGCGGCGGCCAGCCCGCGCACCAGGGGTCTGCGGCACGTGCGGTGGCGGGGATCGCGCTCTGCCATGGTGCTCTTCCGTTCGTCGGGTCCGGGGCCGCGAAGGACACCGGTACGCCCCGCCCGACGAGGCGCAGGCCCATGTAACCCGGCGGCGCGCGGCTCCGGGCCGAGGCCGCCGCGGCCGGGCGGCGAACTGCACCCGTCCAGCCGCATCCGGGGCGCGTCCGCCGTCGGCGTCCGGCCCGGTCGGCCCCGTGTCCGAATGTGACAGCGAATCGTCATTGCCGCCGTCGGGCCCTCCGGCCGAGGATGGACCCATGCCCACTCCGCACCGGGTCGTCGTCGCGGTCTTCCCCGACGTCGACCTCCTCGACGTCACCGGCCCCGCCGAGGTGTTCGCGCTGGCCAACCGGGAGACCGGCGGCCGGGCGGGCTACCGGGTCCGGCTCGCCGGTCCGGTCGGCGGCGCCGTCCGGACCTCGGCGGGGGTGCGGCTGCTCGCCGACCTCTCCTTCGCCGAGGTCGGCGCGGACGTGGACACCCTGCTGGTGCCGGGCGCGGTCGAGCTGACGGGGAACGGGCCGGTGGCCAAGGTCGACACCACCGTCGTCGACTGGGTGCGGGAGACCGCGCCGCACGCCCGCCGGGTGGCCTCGGTGTGCGTGGGCGCCCACGTCCTGGCGGCCGCCGGGCTGCTGGACGGGCGGACCGCGACCACCCACTGGTCGACGGCCGCGCAGCTCGCCGCCGAGCACCCCGAGGTGACGGTCGACCCCGACCCGATCTTCGTCCGGACCGACCGGGGCCGGCTGTGGACCGGGGCCGGCATCAGCGCCTGCCTGGACCTCGCGCTCGCCCTGGTGGCCGAGGACCAGGGCGAACGGACCGCGCTGGCGGTGGCCCGGCAGCTGGTGATGTACCTCAAGCGGCAGGGCGGGCAGAGCCAGTTCTCCGTCCCGCTGAGCCACCCGGCCACCGAGCGGCGCGACATCGACGAGCTGCTGCGGTGGATCGCCGAGCACCTCGACGGCGACCTCTCCACCCCGGCCTTGGCCGCCCGGATGTGCCTCAGCGAGCGGCACTTCGCCCGCGTCTTCACCCAGGAGACCGGCACCGGCCCGGCCGGGTACGTGGAGGCGGCCCGGGTGGAGGCGGCCCGGCGCCTGCTGGAGACCACCGACCGGCCGCTCGAGCAGGTCGCGGCGGCGGCCGGGCTCGGCTCGGCGGAGACCCTCCACCGGGCCTTCCGCCGCCGGCTCGCCACCACCCCGGCCGCCTACCGCCGCCGCTTCCGCACACCGTCCGTCTGACAGCTCGCCCCACCGCCCGGCCCTTCCCTTCCTCCCTCCTGCCCCGGAACAAGCCCTCCCTCCTGCCCTGAAACAAGCCCTCCCTCCTGCCCTGAAACAAGCAAAATGTCCTGGAAAGGCACTCTTGTGACCACGCACACCACCCCGTCCGCTCCCCTGCGCACCGTGATCGGCCTGGACGACCGGCTGCCCCGGCTGGCCGACTCCGTTCTGCTCCTGATCGACTTCCAGCACACCTACCGCACCGGCGTGATGGCCCTGGACGGCGCCGAGGAGGCCCTCGCCTCCGCCGCCGACCTCCTGCGGCGCGCCCGCGCCGCGGGCACCCCGGTGATCCACGTCGTCAACGACGGCGGCCCGGGCACCCCGTACGACATCCGCGCCGAGATCGGCGCGATCAGCGCCGAGGTCGCGCCCGACGCCGGCGAGCCCGTCGTCGTCAAGACCTTCCCCGACGCCTTCCACGCCACCGAACTCACCGCGGCCCTCACCGCCCTCGGCTTCGCGCCGGACAGCGGCAAGGACCTCGTCCTGGCCGGCTTCATGACCCACATGTGCGTCACCTTCACCGCCCAGGGCGCCTTCCGCCTCGGCTACCGCCCCACCGTCGTCGCCTCCGCCACCGCCACCCGCCCGCTCACCGCCCCCGACGGCACCGTCGTCCCCGCCGCCACCCTCCAGTCCGCCGCCCTCACCACCGTGACCGACCTCTTCGGCCTCGTCGCCGCCACCCCGGCGGCCCTCCCCGCCTGACCGGCCCGGGACCGGCCTGCCGGAGGGCCCGCACCGGGTGGTGCGGGCCCTCCGGCGGATCGGGTCGGGCCGGGCGCGGCGCGGCTCAGGCGCGGCGGCGACCCCTGCGGACGGTACGGACGACGTGGACGAGGACGCCGGCGAGCAGGAAGAGGGTGCCCTGGCAGACGGCGGCCCAGCCGGAGCCGACGGCGAGCCAGGCGGAGAAGGCGAACGCACCGAGGGCGAGGGTCAGGTCGCGGGCCAGGCGCGCCGGGGCGACGCGGGCGCGATCGCCGCGCAGCAGCCAGCGGAGCTGGGCGGCGGTGGAGAGGAGGTAGGGGACGGTGGCGGTGAAGGTGGTGACCAGCACCAGGGTGTCGAAGGCCGACTTCGCGCCGGAGGCGAAGTTCAGGACGGTGAGCAGCGAGGCGAGGGTGACGCCGACCAGGACGCCGACGACCGGGACGCCGCGGCGTTCGACGGTGAAGACGGCCGGGAAGAGGCCGTCCCTGGCGGCGGCGCAGGGGGCCTGGGCGGAGAGCAGGGTCCAGCCGTTGAGCGCGCCGGTCATCGAGACGAGGGCCGCGACGGCGACGGCCGTTCCGCCCCAGGAGCCGCCAAAGACGGTGTTCACCGCGTCGGAGAAGGGCGCGGTGGAGCCGATCAGCCGCTCGTGGGCCACGGTGCCGAACACGGCGAGCGTTCCCAGCAGGTAGACCGCCGCGGCGCCGGCGGTTCCGAGCACTCCGGCGCGGCCGACGTTGCGTTCGGGGGCGCGGACCTGGCCCGCGCTCACGGCCGCCGACTCCACCCCGAGGTAGCTGAAGAGCAGGATCGCCGCGGCGGCCGTCGTCCCGGCGAACCAGCCCTCGCCGCTCGCGTCGAAGGGACCGAGGTTCGCCGGGTCGAAGGCGCTGAGACCGGCCACCGAGACCACCATCAGAGCGGCGAACTTGAGCACGGTGGAGACGAGTTGGACGGTGCCGACGTACCGGGTGCCGGCCAGGTTGGCGAGCGCGGGCAGCCACTGGACGGCGAGCGCGCAGACGAGGGCGAGGCCGGTGGACCGGCCGACCGGCCACAGCACGTCGAGGTAGCCGACGGCGGCGACGGCGAGCGCGGCGTTGCTGACCCAGGTGGTGATCCAGTAGGACCAGGCGGCCAGGAAGCCGGCGAAGTCGCCGAACTCCTCGCGCGCGTAGACGTACGGGCCGCCGGTGCGCGGGTCGCGGCGTGCGAGCCGGCCGAAGACCAGGGCCAGGGTGATCGCCCCCGCCGTCAGCACGGCGAAGGCCAGCAGGCCGACCGTCCCGTAGGGGGCCACGGCGGCCGGGATCATGAAGATGCCGCCGCCGATGATGTTCCCCATCACCAGTGCGGTCGCGGTCGGCAGACCGAAGCGGCGGCCGGCCGGCGGCGTGGCCGGGGCGTGGGGCGGGGGCGTCGGGTCGACGTCCGTCCGCGCGGGTCGGGGTGCCTGCCGGGTCACGGCCGGGCTGGTCTGCATGGGGGCGTCGGGCCTTTCCTGTCCTGCGCGCTCGGTGGAGCGGACGCCCATGCTGGTGCAGGCGGCACCTTGTACCAAATCGGTGGGATATGTTCTCCGGACGGGCCCGCCCACCGGAAGACCTGCGGTCGCGAAGCCCCCGGACGGTCACTCGTCCGGCGCCACCGCGACGACCGGGGTCACGTCCCCGCAGCGGCCATGGCTGCCACGACGACGGCCGCGTCGGCCGTCGCAGCCGTCACGTCCAGCGCGTCCGTCACGTCCGTCACGTCCGGCGCGTCCGGCGCGTCCGGCAGCAGGTGCCCCGGCAGGTCCGCCCGGCGCTTGACCCCGAGCTTGCGGTAGGAGCTGGTCAGATGCTGTTCGACGGTGCTGACGGTGAGGAAGAGCTCTTGGGCGATCTGACGGTTGGTGCGGCCGCGCGCCGCCAGCTCGGCCACCCGGAGTTCGGCCCGGCTCAGTGCGACGGGCGGCCGCGCGCCGCCTCCCGGCCCGGGCTCGGCTCGTTCGCCACGATCGCCGCGCCCACCGCGTTCACCCCGGCCGTCGGGCACGCCGACTTCCCGTTCCTTCTCCACCGACCACATGAGCTGTCATCCCCCGATGAACATGCGTGACCGCACGATTCTGCCATGTGCCCGGCAAGCGCATCCACCGCTCGCGCGGGCGGCGGCACCCCGGCCGCCGCCCGTACCCGTCGACCTGCCCCCGCCCTGCCCACCGGCCCGGCAGCACCGGCAGCACCGGCCCGGCAGTACCCCGGCCGTCGGCACCGCGTCAGCCCGAGGTGTGCCGCAGGATGTCGAGGACCTCTCCGGTGATCGCGGCCTCGTTCTGCTCGAAGGCCGGCCCGGTCAGCAGCTCGGGCTGATCCGGGAGACCGGTGAGCACCGGGGTGTGCAGGTGGCCGCCGGGCAGCTGCGGGGCGAGTTCCAGGCGCAGCCGGTTGGTGCGGTAGGCGACCTCGTTGGAGAGATAGCCCCCGCCGCCGCCGGCGACCGCCCGCGAGCCGGGGGTCGGGCCGTCCTCCCGGTCGACCGGCGCGGTCCCGCCGGCCGGGATCTCGGTGACGGTGGTGTTCAGCCGCACCGGGTAGGGCTGCTGAACGGCGGTCATCGGGCCGGTGGGCAGGCTGGTGGCGATGAACTCGGCACCCGGGCCCATGCCGGGGGCGGTGACGGGGTGGTCCCGGGTGCCGCCGGAGAGCGCGCCGATGTTGTCGGGATAGGGGTCGGCGGAGCGGGAACGCCCGGCCCAGGCCTCCAGGGTGAACAGCCCGGGATAGCCCTGGCTGATGGTGGTGATGAGGTCCGCGGCGCGGGGCCCGCGGGCGAGCCTCGGGGCGTAGGCGCGCTCCACCGTGCCGAGGTCGAAGTCGCCGTAGCGGACCGGGAACACCACCGAGCGGACCTCGGCCGGGGTGCCGTCGGCGAGGGTGATCCGGCGGCCGGCGAGCTGCAGGGCGGCCGAGCCGGAGGGGTTGGCCCGGCGCGGCTCGGCGTCCAGGCCGAACGGGTCGAAGCCGCTGACGAAGATCCGCCGCACTCCCGGGCGGCCGCCGAACCCGTCGTCGGCCAGCCCGCGCGAGGCGTCCTCGAAGCGCTGCCGCAGCGCGGCCGGGTCGACGGTGAAGCCCGGCTGCCAGCGCGCGAGCCGGACGGTCATGGCGACCCTGGTCCAGTAGAGCGGCCGGTCGTCGGCGGCCGGCAGGTCGCCGCCGGGGCGGCGGCCCTGGGCGCGGTCCACTCCGGCCCGCCAGAGCGCCCCGCCCCAGGCGTCGAGGAGCCGGCCCGCCTCGGCGGCGGTGCGGGCACTGCACAGCGCGGCGGGGAACCGGGTGACGAAGTCGCCGAGGCCGCCGCGTTCGGTCAGCGCGGCGGTCCGCGGGTCCGCGGTGCGGGCCTGTTCCCGGTCGAGCGGCGCGGAGTCGACGGTCCGGCAGCCGGGACCGGCCGCGTGGGCGGTGGCGGCGGCGGGGAGGATCGAGGCGGCGAGAGCGCCGATGAGGGTCGCGGTGAGAGTGGCCCGGCGCCGAACGGTCGTCATGGCATGGACACTACAGAGCGGCTCCGGACTCCACCAGAGCGCCTCGCCATCACGACGCACAGTGACGGCACACCGCCCCCTCCCCCGGAGACCCCCTGCAGAAGCGGCCTCCGCCCCCCCTGGCGAGTCACGCCCCGTAGCGGTTTACTGGGAGTGAGCAGGGCAGAAACGGAGGCCCGGCGATGGAGTGTCCCCACCCACCCGGATTCCACACCGAGGTCCGCGAGCACTACGCGGCCACCGGCGCCGAAGTGGCCAGGCTGCTGCGCTCGGCGCCCGAGGACGTCTGGACCGCGCCCACCCCGTGCCGCGACTGGGACGTGCGCGCCCTGGTGAACCACCTCGCCGCCCAGCACCTCTGGGTGTGCCAGGCGATCGCCGGCTACACCCCGGCCCAGATCGGCCACCGCTTCGAGGGCGACGTGCTGGGCCGCAACCCGTCCGGCGTCTGGTCCATGGCCGTGCGCAGCGCACAACGCGCGCTCGACCGACCCGGCGCCCCCGACCTGCTGGTCCACCTCGGCTACGGCGTACGGGACGCGGGCGGCTACGCCCGCGAGCTGGTCGCCGAGACCGTCGTCCACGGCTGGGACCTCTCCCGGGCCCTCGGCGAGCACGGCCGGATGCCCCCGGGCTCCGCGCGCTACGCGCTCACGGAGTTCCACGGTTACCGCGACCTGGCCGGCACCGGCCGCTTCGACCCACCGTTCGCCGCGCCGCCGGGCGCGGACGCCGAGGCCCAGCTGCTGGCCCTCACCGGCCGCGACCCGGCGTGGTCTGCCGACCGCATCTGACACCGTCGCATCCCGCGCGGCCGCCGACGTCGGATCAGCGGGCGAGGCGGCCCAGGAGGGCGGAGGCGGACGTGATGCCGAGGGCGGTGGCGAGGGTGAGGACGCCGAAGTCCAGCAGCAGGTGCGACGGGGTGCCGATCAGCAGCCCGCGCAGGGCGTCGACCTGGTAGCTGAGCGGGTTGGCCAGGCTGACCGCCTGGAGCCAGCCCGGCATCAGGTCGACCGGGTAGAGGGCGTTGGAGCCGAAGAACAGTGGCATCGTGATCGCCTGACCGATACCCATCAAACGGTCGCGGGTGAGCACGATCCCGGCGATGGTCATCGAGAGGCAGGAGAAGAAGGCGGAGCCGAGGACCACCACCACGACGACTCCGAGCAGCCGCAGCGGGTTCCAGGTCATCGCCACCCCGAGCACCGCCGCGAGCAGCACGACCACGACGGCCTGCAGGACCGCCTTGACCCCGGCGGCGAAGGCCTTGCCGGTGACCAGTGCGGCTCTCGGGGTCGGTGTGACCAGCAGTTTGGTGAGCACCCCGGAGTCCCGCTCCCAGATGATCATGATGCCGTAGAAGATCGCCACGAACATCGCGGACTGCGCGATGATCCCGGGGGCCAGGAAGTCCAGGTAGGGGATGCCGCCGGTGGGGATCGCCTTCAGCCGGGTGAAGGTCTCGCCGAAGATCAGCAGCCAGAGCGCGGGCTGGATCGCCCGAGTGTAGACCTCGGTCCGGTCGTGGCGCAGCTTCTGGAGCTCGACCACGCACATCGCGGCGACCCGGGCGGGCACCTGGCGCCAGCCCGTCCGAGGCGGCGGGGGCACCAGCAGCAGGCCCAGGTCGGGTGCGTCAGCCGACGCGGTTGGCTGTGCGGCGGGTCCGGCGGACATCGTTGAAGTCTCCTTCCGCGCCCTCGCCGCGGGCGAGCCCGCGACCCGAGAAGTGGCGGAACACGTCGTCGAGCGTGGGATCGGGCAGGGCGGCGTCCTGCTCGCGGACCCGGGCCTTGAGTTCGCCGGGGGTGCCGAGCGCGCGGATCCGGCCCCGGTCCATCAGGGCGATCCGGTCGCAGTGGCGGTCGGCCTCGTCCATGTAGTGGGTGGTCACCAGCACCGTCATCCCGGTGGCGCGGCGGACGGTGTCGACCCGCTCCCAGACACTCGCGCGGGCGATCGGGTCCAGGCCGATGGTGGGCTCGTCCAGCACCAGCAGCCGGGGGGCGCTGACCAGCGCCTGGGCGAGTTCCAGCCGCCGCACCATGCCGCCGGAGTAGGTGCCGGCCGACCGGTCGGCGGCCTCGGTGAGGTCCACGGCGGCCAGCGCCTGGGCGACTCGCGCGGAGCGTTCGGCGCGCGGCACGTCGAAGACCCGGGCGAACAGCGCGACGTTCTCCCGACCGGTCAGTCCGGCGTCGGCGGAGAGCTGTTGCGGCACGTAGCCGAGCAGCCGGCGGACCTCCGCCCGGCGTCGGGCCGCGTCATGGCCGAAGACCCGGACCATCCCGGCCGCGGTCGGCAGCAGGGTGGTGATCGCTCGAATGGTGGTGGTCTTGCCGGCTCCGTTGGGGCCGAGCAGGCCGAAGACCTCACCGGCCCGCACGGTCAGGTCGACGCCGTCGACGGCCCTGGTACCGCCGCCCTTCCGGCGGCCCCGGCGGAAGGTGTAGGTCAGCGCGCGGCAGACCACCGCGTCGTCCGGCCCGGTCGTCATGGTCCGGTCCTCCCTCCGGCGGCGGGGGCCGCCGTACCCGCTCCGCCCGCGCGCCCGCGCAGGCCCGTCGCCACTCCGCGCAGCGCGGGCAGCGCGGCGGCCAGCGCCGCCCGGTCGCCGGCCGGCAGCCCCGCCACCACCTCGCCGACCAGCGCGTCCCGCCGCGCCCGCCAGGCCGCCAGCCGCTCCTCCGCCTCGCCGGTGGCGTACAGCAGGGCCGCCCGGCGGTCGGCCGGGTCCACCTCGCGGCGCAGCAGGCCGAGCACGACCAGCTGGTTCACCAGGGTGGAGACCGAGTTGGCGGCCAGGCAGAGCTCGGCGGCGGCGTCGGAGACCCGCAGACCGGGGAAGTCCGCCACCAGCCGGAGCAGTTCGACCTGGGCGCCGCGCAGCCGGGGCTCGGTCAGGCCCTCGCGCAGCCGGCGCCGCACCAGGCGCTGGATCCCGACGAGAAGGGTGGAGAACTCCTCGCCCAGCGCCGGGTCCGGCGGGCCCGGGACGGTCGCACTCATACCTCCGATTTTAGCTCTCAGTGAGAGCTGTCTGTCGAGAGGGCGTCGTGCCGGTTCCGCCTTCCCCGCTACAGCACGACGATCAGCACGCCGGTGGGCACCAGGGTGAGCAGCACGCTGGTCGTCCAGTACGCCCCGGCGCGGCCCGGGTCCGCGTACCGGTGCCGACGGCGGCGGCGCAGGAGGTGGTTGGCCGGCCACCAGACGGCCGCGAAGACCGCCAGCACCGGCACCGCGAGCATGAGCCACGGCAGCACGCCGTCGTTCTCCGTCGGCTCCCGCCTCGTCCAACCGAGTTCGGCGAGCGGCCAGTTGACCGCGAAGTACCAGAGCAGCCAGACCGGCACCACCGCCGGCAGGCCGAGCAGCAGGTTCACCGCGACGGCGGCGGTCGGGTACGTTCGCATCCGATCAGTATCCACGGGCCCCCGCCGGGTCCGGGCGGGCGGGCCCGGGCCGGACCGGACGGGGTCGGCCCGATCCGGTCCGGGCCCGGGCGGGGTCAGCCCAGGCCGGGCGGACGGCGGTCGGCCCACGGACGGGCCAGCTCCAGCGTGCGGGCCACCTGCAGCAGCAGGTCCTCCCGCCACGGCGCGGCGACGAGCTGGACCCCGACCGGCAGGCCGGTCGCCCCGTCGTGGTGCACGGGCAGCGACACGGCCGGCTGGCCGGTCACGTTGAACAGGGAGGTGAACACCCCCATCGGATAGCTGTTCCGCAGCGCCGCCAGCGGATCCTCGGCGGTGCCGGCCCGCCAGGCGCCGATGCGCGGCGGCAGGCAGGCCATGGTGGGCGTCACCAGCAGGTCGAACCCGGCGACGAAGCCCTCGACGATGCGCCGGGACATCCGCTGGGCCCGCCGCACCCCCTCCGCGTAGGCCCACGAGTCGATCGCGTGCCCCGCGTCGCGCAGCGCCCGGTTGTGCGGCTCGATCCGCTCCGGATCGGCCAGCGGCACCCCGGCGGCACCGAGGTTCCACATCGCGGTGAACTCCGTGACGAGTTCCTCGGTCGGCGGCAGCGGGAGCGGGGTGTCGACGATGCGGTGGCCCGCCGCTTCGAGCGTGCGCAGGACGGTGTCCACGGCCGCCGCGCAGGCCGGGTCCACGGCGATCCCGGCCACCGGCGGGTCCACCAGGACGCCGATCCTCAGCCCGGCCGGCGGGTCCGCCCACATCGCGTCGGCGAAGGAGCGCTCCGGGGCCGGGGGCGACCACCAGGCGGCCGGATCGTGGCGGTCGAGCACGTCGAGCACCGCAGCGGTGTCCGCCACCGTGCGGGTGACCACGCCACCGATGCCGAGCCCCTCGACGACGACGGCCCCGTTGGTCACCCGGCCCCGGGTGGGCTTGAGGCCGACCAGGCCGGTGCAGGAGGCGGGGATGCGGATCGAGCCGCCGCCGTCCTCGGCGTGGGCGAGGGGCGCCATCCCGGCGGCGACGGCGACGCCCGCGCCGCTCGACGAGCCGCCCGGCGTCCGGTCCCGGTCCCACGGGTTGCGGGTGGTGCCGAGCGCCTCGTTCTCGGTGAACGGCAGACTGCCGAACTCCGACGTGGTGGTCTTGCCGAGCAGGACGAACCCCGCGGCGAGGAACCTCCGGACCAGCGGCGCCGAGTCCTCGGCCGGCCCCCGGCCGGAGCCCGCGGACCCGTAGGTGGTGGGCCAGCCCGCCACGTCCAGCAGGTCCTTGATCGGCAGCGGTACGCCGTGGAACGGCGGGAGCGCGTCGGTGGAACCGGCCCGGACCACCGCGTCGGCGGCGGCGGAGGCGGCGGCGCGGACGGCGTCGTCGTCCCGGAAGCAGAAGGCGTTCAGCACGGGGTCGAGGGCGTCGATGCGGGCGAGGCAGTCCTCGACGATCTCGACCGGGCTCACCTCCTTGCGTCGGACGGCGGCGGCGAGTTCGACGGCGGAGCCGTAGGCGGTGGCGGGGGTGGAACCGTGGGCGACGCCGGGGCCGGTGGCGGAGGCGCCGACCGGGGCGGTGCCGGGAGCTTCGATCGATGGGTTCATCGTGAACCGTCCTCTCTGAACGGGGCGGTGGGCCGGTCGCCCCAGCGTCGCCCCGTCCGCGGCACCGCGTATTGGACGAATGTCGCGTAGCCTGGCGCCATGCGCCCCGTCGATCCGGCCCGCGCCCCCGCACCGGTGTGGGAGATCGCAACTCCCCCGCGCCCCTGCCGCATCCCGGGTGTCGGCATGGCCGGCTTCCGCACCTCCGCCCCCGTCGACCTCGACGTGGTGCCCTACCCGGCCGTCACCGTCGCCCTCGACCTCGGCGACCCGCCGCTCGCCGTCGACGACGCGACCGGCCGCCGGACGCACGGCAGTGTCGTGGTCGGCCTCGCGCCCGGTGGCGTACGCGGCCACGGCAGCGCCGTCACCTGCCTGCAGCTGCGGCTCCCGCCGCCGGTCGCGCACCGGATCCTGGGCGCCTCCTCGGAGTTGGGCGGCGCGGTGGTCGGTCTCGACCAGCTGTGGGGCCGCGACGCCGTCCGGACCGAGGAGCGCCTGCGCGCCGCCCCGTCCTGGGACGAGCGCTTCGCGATCGCCGAGGCGGCACTCGTCCGCCGGTTCGCGGACGGCCGGCCGGTGGATCCCGAAGTCGCCTTCGCCTGGGACCGGTTGGTCGCCCAGCGGGGCGCGGTGCGGATCGAGCTGATCGCCGCCGAGACCGGCTGGAGCCGCAAACGGCTGTGGTCCCGCTTCCACACCCAGACCGGCCTCGGCCCCAAGCACGCGGCCCGGCTCGTCCGCTTCGACGACGCCGCCCACCGCCTCGCCGCGGGCCACAGCGCCGCCCGGGTGGCGGCCGACACCGGCTACACCGACCAGTCCCACCTCCACCGCGACATCAGGACCTTCACCGGCACCACCCCCAGCACCCTCGCCAACGCCCCCTGGCTCAGCGTCGACCCGACCGCGTGGCCCGCCACCCGGCCCGACGGCGGTCACGCCTGAACCGAAGGATTCCGCCTCCCCGCCTCCCGGCCGCGTGCCACCCTGGGACTCCTGGCAGTCACCGGGCCCTTGGGGGAGGAAGCGTGACGTTCTGGGACCAACTGCCCACTCTGGCGGGCGTCGTCGTCGGTTCGGTGGGCTCGTACGCGGCGGCAAGCCTCACAGAACGCAGCCGCTGGCGGCGCGGCCGCGCCGAACGTTGGGACGACCGGCGCTTCCAGATCTACGCGAGCTACGGCAAGCTGCTCAAGGCCCAGATCCGGATCGCCCAAAGACTCGGTGCCGCCCGCAACTTCGACGGCGTGGTGGACCCTTTGGGGATCGACGAAGGCTTGGCCGACCTCGCCCGCGCGGAGTCCGAGCGGGCCGCCGAGTGGGAGTCGATGCTGCTGGTCGGTGACGCCGCGACGGTCGGAGCGGCGCGGTCGTGGCACGAGGAGTGCTGGAACCTGGAGCTGTACGCGCGCGGGCTGCGGTCCGACGCCGCCGGCTGGGTGCGGGCGGAGGAGCGGCTGAGCCACGCCCGCGACAGGTTCTACCTCTGCGCCCGGAAGGACCTGGGGATCGCCGGTCCGCCGCCGCCGTCCGGCAACTGGCCCCGGGCCTGGCAGCACGCCGAGCCCGACTCGGCGGCCGGCCCCGGCACGTCACCGCCCTGACCCGCGACGGCCGTGCACGGCTGTTCCGGAGCGGCCGGGCCGTGGCGTACCGTGACCGCATGGCTACCAACGCGTCCTCGCGGTACGACGCCGTGATCGTCGGCGGTGGGCACAACGGGCTGGTCGCCGCCGCGTACCTCGCGCGGGGCGGACACCGGGTGCTGGTACTCGAACGGCTGGCCCGGACGGGCGGGGCGGCGGTGTCCGCGGCGGCCTTCCCGGGGGTCGACGCCAGACTGTCGCGCTACTCCTACCTGGTCAGCCTGCTGCCGGCGAAGGTGGTGCGGGAGCTCGGGCTGCGGCTGGAGCTGCGCCGGCGCCGGATCTCCTCCTACACCCCGGCCGTCCGGGACGGGAAGCCCACCGGCCTGCTGGTGGACGCGGGCGACCCCGGCCGGACCGGGGAGTCGTTCCGGGCACTGACCGGGTCCGACCGCGAGTGGCAGGCCTGGCGGGAGTTCTACGGCACCACCGGCCGGGTCGCCGAGCAGGTGTTCCCGACCCTCACCGAGCCGCTGCCGTCCCGGACCGAGCTGCGCCGGCGGATCGGGGACGATGCCGCCTGGACGGCCCTGTTCGAACGACCGCTGGGCGAGACGGTCGAGCGGACCTTCGCGGACGACCTGGTGCGCGGTGTGGTCCTGACGGACGCGCTGATCGGCACCTTCACCCATGCCCACGACCCCGAACTGCGGCAGAACCGCTGCTTCCTCTACCACGTGATCGGCAACGGCACCGGCGACTGGGACGTCCCGGTCGGCGGCATGGGCGCGGTGACGGACGCGCTGGCCGGGGCGGCGCTGGCGGCCGGCGCGGAGATCAGGACCGGGCACGAGGTCACCGCGATCGCGGGCGACGGCCGCGGCGACGCCGAGGTGTCGTACCGGCACGCCGACGGCGAGGGGACGGTGGCCGCGCGCCGGGTGCTGGTGAACGCCGCGCCCGCGACGCTGGCACGGCTGCTGGGCACCGCACCGGAGCCCGCGCCGGAGGGCGCCCAGCTGAAGGTCAACATGGTGCTGCGCCGGCTGCCGCGGCTGCGCGACCCCGGCGCGGACCCGCGCGACGCCTTCGCCGGAACCTTCCACATCGCGGAGGGCTACCGGCAGTTGGAGACGGCGTACGCGGAGGCGGCGGCCGGGCGGATGCCCTCGGCGCCGCCGTCGGAGATCTACTGCCATACCCTGACCGATCCGTCGATCCTCGGGCCGGAGGCCGTCCGGCAGGGGCTGCAGACACTGACCCTGTTCGGTCTGCACATGCCGGCCCGGCTGTTCGGCGACCCGGCCGCCAAGGAACGCGCCCTGGCCGCGAGCCTGGCGCAGCTGGACGCGGTGCTGGCCGAGCCGATCGCCGACTGCCTGGCCGTGGACGCCGACGGCCGGCCCTGCGTCGAGGCGCGGACGCCGCCGGAGCTGGAGCGGGAACTCGGCCTGCCGGGCGGCCACATCTTCCACCGCGACCTGGCCTTCCCGTTCACCACCGAGGAGCCCGGTCCGGGCGGCGGGGAGGGCTCCGGCACGGCCGCCGCGCGCTGGGGCGTGGCGACGGCCCGTCCGGACGTACTGCTGTGCGGGGCGGGGGCCGTCCGGGGCGGCGGCGTCAGCGGCGTCCCGGGGCACAACGCGGCGCGGGCCGCCCTGGAGGACCTCGCCCGCGGCCGCTGAGGCCCGAAGGCGCCACCGAGACCAGGAGGAACGACTCGAGGCCGGGCGGGACGACTCGAGGCCAGCAGGGACGGCTCGAGGCCGGGAGGGGCGGCGCCGGTCGGCGCCGCCCCCGCGAAGACGTGCCTCAGGCGCGGGCGAGCACCCAGGCGCCGAGGCCGTTGCAGCCCCCGGCCTGGTAGGTGGTGGAGCGGAAGCCCGCCGGGACGGGCGAGCCGGGACAGGTCAACAGGCCGACCCGGGCGATGTTGTGGAGCCACGCACCGGCGCCGTCACAGCCGGTCCGCTGGTGCCCGGTGATGACGTACCCGGTGACGACCGGGGAGCCCGAACAGGTCCAGATGCCGTCGTGCGGAAGGTTGTGCTGCCACGAGCCGATGCCGCCGCAGCCGGCGCGCAGGTGGTTGCTGATGACGTAGCCGGGCACGACCGGGGAGCCGGAGCAGGTCCAGATGCCGTCCTTGACCAGGCTGTGGCGCCACGCGCCGATGCCGCGGCAGCCGGGCTTGCTGTGATCGGTGATCACGTACCCGGCCACCACCGGGGAGCCGGAGCAGGTCCACATACCGTCCTTGACCGGCTGCTGGTACCACGAGCCCCGGCCGCCGCAGCCCTTCGGGTCGTAGTCGGTGTTGACGTTCCCGGGGTCGACCGGGTCGCCGCCGCAAGCCCAGTGGGCCGACGCGGCCGCACCGACGGGCTTGGCCTCGGCCACGGTCGCACCGGCCACCGTGCCGCCGAGCACGACGGCCGCGACCAGCGCGAAGGCCGCCGCGACGGCACCGGTGCCACGGCCGACGGCCAGGGCCGCCACCCGCTTCCATATCTGACGATCACTCATGTTCGATCCAATCCGGTCGGGTCGAGGAACGAAGGGGAGATCCCGGCACCGCCGGGGTCTCCGGCGGGGGATGGCAGCCACCCTAGGGTGATCATGGAGTGATGACAGAGTGGGGGAGGCAAGAAGTCCTTCACACGAACTACATTGTCCGAAACCTGTCACTTCGACCCGTCTGACGGGGCTTTCAGCAGCTGGGCACACCGCCGCACGGCACCCCGGTAAGGTGGTGGATCGTGGCCAGTCGTAAAACGTCGATCATGGAAGCAGCCGCGCGGGTGATCGCGCGGCGCGGGGTGCGCGGACTGCGGGTGGAGGAGCTCGCGGCCGAGGCGGGCGTGTCCACCGCGCTGATCTACTACCACTTCAAGGACCGCACCGGGATCCTCCGGCAGACCCTGGAGTTCATCAACGACCGGGCCGAGCGGTACACGACCGAGCGCGATCCGGACGCCCCGCCGCCGACCGCGCGCGAGGAGCTGGAGCAGACGCTGCTGCTGGAGCTCCAGGACAGCGTCGAGGTGCGGGAGAACAGCACCGCCTGGGGCGAGCTGCGGGCGAGCGCAGTGTTCGACGAGACCCTGCGCGAGGACCTGGCGCGGGCCACCCGGATCTGGGTGCAGGAGATCGCCGAGCTGCTCGGCGCGGTGCAGCCGATGTCCTCGGCGGTCGCGCTGGCCGGGGCCGCCGAGCGGCTGACCGCGCTGCTGGAGGGCCTCAGTGTGCGCTGGCTCAGCGGGAGCCTTCCGCTGGCGCACGCCCGGACGCTGCTGACCGAGGCCATCGACACCGAAGTGAGCCGGCTCGGCTCCTGAGCGGAGTCACCAAACCGGGCATCCGCCGACAGAACACCCCGGATCGTCACTCTCCGTGACTATCGAACCGTCCTGCGTCATGGCTCGCCGAAAAGTTTGACTGATTTTTCAGTCAGTGCGACGCTGACACCGCAGGCGGGGTGCAGCCGTCGGCCGTTCCCGTGGTGCGCCGGTGCGTGGTGGCGCGAAGAGTGGAGCCGATGGCCCGTGCACCCCTCCCGGCACCGTCGCACGATCGGAGAACTCTCATGACCCGCTTCCGCCACGACCGCTCCGCCGAGGACTTCCCCTGGGTGCCGGCGGACGACGTCCCGCACGCGCGGACCTGGATGTCCTGGCCGTCCCGCCGGGGGGTGTGGGGCCTGCGCCTGGGCGGGGTCCAGGAGGACATCGCCCTGATCGCGCGGACCGTCGCCGAGTTCGAGCCGGTGGTGATGTGCGCCCCCGACGACTGGACGGCGGGCAAGGCCCAGGACCGGTGCGGCTCGGCGGTGGAGGTGATCAGCGCGATCCCGACCGACGACCTGTGGATGCGCGACACCGCGCCGGTGTTCCGCCTGGACGGCCGCGGCGGACTGGACGCCGTGGTCCTCAACTTCAACGGCTGGGGCGACAAGCAGGTCCACTACGACGACGCCCTGGTCGCCGAGCGCATCGCCACCCGGCGCGGCCTGCGGTACACCTACGCGGACTTCGTCGGCGAGGGCGGCGCGATCGAGACCGACGGCGACGGCACGGTGATGGCCACCGAGAGCAGCCTGGTCAACAAGAACCGCAACCGGCGCATGAGCCGGGACGAGATCGAGGACGCCGTCCTGGAGGCCTACGGCGCGGACACCATGATCTGGCTGCCCGGCATCAAGGGCCAGGACATCACCGACGACCACGTGGACGTCACCTCGCGCTTCGTCCGGCCCGGTGTGGTGATGGTCCAGCTGCCGCCCGCCGACCGCAACGACGCCTGGGCCAAGGACGCCCGCGAGCAGTTCGCCATCCTCTCCGCCGCGACCGACGCCCGGGGCCGCCGGCTCCAGGTGATCCCCGTGCACGGCCCCGACACCGTCCGCTCCCGCAGCTCCAAGTTCGTCGACTCCTACCTCAACTTCCACGTCGTCAACGGCGGCGTCATCACCGCCCAGTTCGGCGACGCGTACAAGGACGCCGCCGCGAAGGAGGCGCTCGCCGCGGCCTTCCCGGGCCGCACGGTGGTGCAGATCGACGTCGACCGCCTGATGGCCGGGGGCGGCGGCATCCACTGCTCGACCATGCACGAGCCCCTGCCGCAGGTCCTGCCGTAACCCCCGCCGCCGCAGCAGCACGCCCCCACCGCAGCACCCCGACCAGCTGCACCCCGACCAGCTGTGCCCCGACCAGTTGCGCCCTGCGCCCCACCGACCCCGTCCCCAGCCGGAGGATCCGTATGACCAACACCATGTCCCGCCGCACCGTGATGCGTTCCCTCGCCGGTGCCGGAGCCGGCGCCCTCGTCCTCGGCCTCACCGCCTGCGACCCCACCGGCGCGAGCGATCCCGACGGCACCGGCGCGCTCCCCCCGTCCGGACAGCCGGGCTCCCCCACCGGCACGCCCGCCGAGACCCCCACCACCGCGCCCACCACCGCGCCCGGCACTCCGGCCGCCACCGCGACCCCCACCGGCGCCTCCGGCGCCCGCCGCTTCGGCGCCGAGTGGGACAGCCACCTGCGCACCGTGATGTCCTGGCCCGCCTCCGAGAACATCTGGGGCGAGCAGCTCCCCGAGGTCCGCAAGGACATCGCCGCCCTCGCCCAGGCCATCGCGGCCCGCGAGCCGGTCGTCCTGATGGCCCGCCCCGATCAGAAGGACGCCGCCCAGAAGGCCTGCGGCCCGGCCGTCGAGGTCCTGCCCGTCACCGTCGACGACCTGTGGGCGCGCGACACCGTGCCGGTGTTCGTCGAGGAGGGCGGAAAGGTCAAGGGCGTCGACTTCAACTTCAACGGCTGGGGCCGCAAGCAGCAGCACGGCAACGACGCCAAGGTGGCCCGCACCGTCCTGGCCAAGTACGGCGTCGACCGGATCGAGACCAGGCTGGTCGCCGAGGGCGGCTCCTTCGAGACCGACGGCGAGGGCACGCTGCTGGTCACCGAGAGCTCCGTCGTCAACGACAACCGCAACCCCGGGATGAGCCGCGACCAGGTCGAGGCGGAGCTCAAGAAGGCCCTCGGCGTCACCAAGGTGATCTGGCTGGCCGGTGTCAAGGGCAAGGACATCACCGACGCCCACGTCGACTGCCTGGTCCGCTTCGTCGCGCCGGGGGTCGTCGTCCTCGACAAGGCCTTCCCCGGCAGCCCGCCGGACGTCTGGTCCCGCTCCGCCGACCAGGCCCGGTCGGTGCTGAGGAACGCGACCGACGCGCGAGGCCGGAAGCTGGAGGTGGTGGAACTGCAGCAGCCCGACCCCGAGAGGATCACCGGGCGCGGCGACGCCTTCGTCTCCTCCTACATGAACTTCTACATCGGCACCAAGGGCGTCTACCTGCCGAAGTTCGGGGACCAGAAGGCCGACGAGCACGCCCAGCAGGTGCTGAAGAAGTACTTCCCCACCCGGGAGATCGTCGCCGTGAAGATCGACGGGATCGCCGGCGGCGGCGGTGGCATCCACTGCGCCACCCACGACATCCCCGCCCACGGCTGACCGACCGTCCGGCGGCCCGGGACACCGGGGAGACCGGGACACCGGGACACCGGGACACCGGGACACCGGGGACACCGGGGAGACCGGGGAGACCGGGGAGACCGGGGAGACCGGGGAGGCCGGGGACACCGGCTGCCCCGCGAGACCGCCAGTACCTCCGGGGCCGGGTCCGCCCCACCGGACCCGGCCCCGCCGGATCACCCGGCGGGCTGCTGCTGGGTCACGCAGTGGATCCCGCCGCCGCCCGCCCCGAGGCGGTCGATGTTGAGCTGCTCGACGGTGCGGCCGGGGAACAGCCGGGCGAGGGTGGCCCTCGCCGCGCTGTCGGCCCGGGTGTCGCCGAACTGGGCGGATATCACCGCGTTGTTGCACAGGTAGTAGTTGGCGTAGGAGCCGACGAAGTTCGGGTCGGTGGAGCGGATGAGGTTGTAGTCGGGTCCCTGGATCTGGCTGACCGTGTACCGCGACCCCTGGGCGTTGGTGGCGGCCGACAGGATCTTGTACTGCTGGCGCGCGTCCTGCGACCAGGCGTCGTTGTCGCTCGCCAGCGGCATCTGGACCACACCCGTGGTACCGCCGAGGTAGCGGGACGTGGCGTCCACGTGGTCGTCGGTGATGTCCTGGCCGGCGATGCCCGCGAACCAGATCACCTTGGAGGCGCCGAAGGCGGCGCACAGCGCGCTCTCCACCTGGGCCTGGGACTTGCCGGGATTGCGGTTGGAGTTGAGGATGCTGCTCCGGGTGGCCATCAGGGTGCCGGCCCCGTCGGCCTCCACGGCGCCGCCCTCGGCCACCAGCCCGGCGGCGGTGAACGGCAGGCCCAGGTAGGCGGCGACCCGCCGGGCGACCAGGGCGTCGTTGGCGTGGGTCTGGTGGTTGCCCCAGCCGTTGAAGTTGAGGCCGATGGTGTCGAGGCCGCCGGCGCCGTCGGTGCGGAAGACGGGACCGGTGTCCCGCATCCAGCAGTCGTCGACCGGGATGTCTCCGATCACGGTGACGGCCGAGCCGCACATCGACCGGGCCTTGGCGACACTGGCCGGGTTGGCGCACATGGTCACCGGCTCGTACTTCGCGATCGTCTTCGCGATCAGCGCGATGTCCGACTGGACCCCGGCGAGCTTGCTGCGCCAGATGCTCGTGCTGTCCGGCCAGGCCATCCAGGTGCGGGTGTGGCGCAGGGTGTCGATCGGCACCCGGAAGCCGGCGGCGGCCGCGGCGGCCCGGTCCGTCCCGGCGCCGCGGCGGCCGGCGGTAGCGGCGGCGGCCGGTCCGCCGGTGGCGACGGTGAGTGCGGTGCCGGCGGCGGCCAGGCCCGCGACAGCCAGGAACCGGCGGCGGTCGAGGCCGTCGGCCGAGCTCCCGCCGGTCGACCGGTCGGCCGTCCCGTCGGTCGGTCCGCCGGTCGCTCTGTCGGATCTGGAGCGGTTGTTCATCACTACCTCCGTGTCAACGTCCGCTGCTCGTCGAGCAGTTGACCGAAAAGGTAGAACTGACCAAGCGCTCGGTCAATACTTTGCGCAGCATCGGCCCGTCCCCCGGCCCCGGCAGTCGTTACAGTGACCGCCATGGCGACACAGGCGACGGGCGCGGACCCGGCCACCACCCAGGACGCGGTCGGCGGCAGCCCTGCACCGGCCGCCCCCCGGAGCACGACCGCCGCCCGGACGGCCGGCACCGGCCGCGGCCGGACCTCGGCCAAGGGCGAGCAGACCCGGGCCCGGCTGATCGCCGCGGCCCGGATCCTGCTCGCGGGCGGCGAGGCCGGCCGGTTCACCACCCGCAACGTGGCCGCGCTGTCCGGGGTCTCGCACGGGATGTGCCACTACCACTTCGCCGACCGGACCGACCTGATCGTGGCCGTGGTCGCGGACATCAGGCCCGAGTGGATCACCCCGCTGGAGGAGGCCGTGGCCGCCCCGGGCGGCTACGCCGAACGGGCCGAACGGGTGCTGACCCTGCTCACCCGCCCGGAGAGCCCCGACCTCGCCCGGCTGCACGCGGCCCTGCACTGGCTCGCCCTCAACGACGAGCGGGTCCGGGTCGCCCTGGAGGCCGAGTACGGGCGGTGGCGGTCCTGCTTCGTCCGGCTGTTCCGGGCGCTCGCGGACGAGCGCGGCGGCGACACCGACCCCGCGCCGCTCGGCGAGGCCTTCGCCGCCGCCGTGGACGGCATCGCCGCCATCGGCTCACTGGACGGGACGGTGGACGCCGCGCGGGTGCTGCGCACCCTGCTGGACTCGCTGGCCTCGACCGTCGGCCCCCGGGACCGCTGACGGCCCGACGGGCAAGCCCACGGACGGGCCGACGGACGGGCCGTCACGGATCCGCCCCGGCCGGCCCGACGGCGTCGACCCGTTTGCGGTGCTCGACCCGGCTGCCCGAGACGACCGTGACCACCAGGCAGGCCGCGATGATGCCCTCCGCCCAGAAGAACGCCACGTAGTCGATCAGCGAGCCGATCGGCGGCGCTCCGGGCGCGGCGTTGCGCATGCCGATCAGCGCGAACAGGGTCGCCGCCATCCACCCCAGCGAGGGCCACACCATGCCCTGGCGGCCCCGGTAGAGCACCTCCGCCCCGGCCAGGACCGCCAGCGCGAGCGCCCACATCGCCGCGATCATGAACCAGGCCAGGATGAAGGTGCTCCGGGCCCTGCTCACCCGCCCCTCGAACACCGTGCCCTCCGCCCCGTACGGGGTGCCGGCCGGGCGGACGAAGAAGAACGGGTCCGCGTCGCCGAACACCACCCCGACCGGGACGGCGCCGGTGGCGTCCGCGGCCGAGAACAGCACCTCGAAGCGGTAGCGGTCGAAGGGGTAGTCGGTCGGGGTGCCGCCGTAGAGGTTGACCGGAACCGGCTTGGGCGTGGCCGCCTCCCCCGGTTCGGCCCGCAGTTCGGTGCGGCTCGTGGCGCGCACGGTGATGTCGACCCGCCGGGTGAAGGTGCCGGACTCCGGGTCCTGGGCCAGGGTGCCGTGCGGGACGGGCACCACGTAGAGCGTCATCTCACCGCCGGCGGCGTCGATGTCCTGGGAGGTGACGTCGAGTTCGACCCAGTCGCCGGTGGTGGGGAGGGAGAGCTCCCGGGTCTGCTGGCGGGTGTTGCGCTCGTTGAAGTACAGCGCGATCCCGGCCGAGCACAGCACCGCGAGGATCAGCAGGACGAGGAGGAAGCGGCGGTCCCGCAGCCGGCGCCCGCTCACGCCGGACTGGTGCCGGGGACGGCGGGCTGTTGCTGGGTGGCGCAGTGGATGCCCCCGCCACCGGAGGCGATGTGGTTGATGGACACCTGGGAGACCTTCCGGCCGGGGTGGAGGTCGCCGATGATGCCGGCGGCCCGGTCGTCGGCGGCCTGGTCGCCGAAGCGCGGCACGATCACACCGCCGTTGCAGACGTAGTAGTTGAGGTAGGTGGCGAGGAAGTCCTTGCCCGCGCCCGGGATCAGGTCGATGTCCGGTTCGGGGAGGTCGACCACCTTGAGGGTGCGGCCCCGGGCGTCCTTCGCCGAGGCGAGGACCTGGAGGGCCTGGTCGGAGGCCATGGTCCAGCTGTCCGGCGGGGTGTCCGGGCCCGGGCGGTGGATGACGACGGTGCCGGGCTCGGCGAAGCGCGCCAGCGCGTCGATGTGGCAGTCCGTGATGTCCTGACCGGCGACGCCCTGGAACCACAGCACGGTGCTGACGCCGAGCAGGTCCTTGAAGGCCGCCTCGATCTGGTCCCGGGTCTTGCCGGGGTTGCGGTTGGGGTTGACCCAGGAGCTCTCGGTGGCCATCAGGGTGCCCTCGCCGTCCACCTCGATGCCGCCGCCCTCGCCGGTGACCGGCGCCTGGATCCGCGGGATGCCGTAGTGGTCGAGGACGTTGCGGGCGACCTGGCTGTCGTTGGCGTGGGTCTGCTTGTTGCCCCAGCCGTTGAAGTTGAAGTCGACCCCGGCGAGCCCCTGCGGTCCGGTGACGAAGGTCGGGCCGGTGTCGCGGGCCCACAGGTCGTCGACCATCAGCTCCAGGACCTCGACCGTGGAGCCGCAGGCCTGCCGGGCCTGCTCGGCCTGGTCGGGTCGGGCCAGCAGCACCACCGGCTCGAAGCCGGCGATGGCGCGGGCCAGCCCGGCGATGTCCTCCCGGACGCCGGGCAGTTGGTCGCCCCACACCTCCTCCAGGGCCGGCCAGGCCATGAAGGTGCGGGTGTGCGGGGCCGACTCGGCCGGCATCGAGCGGGCGGCCGCGGCCGGGCTTCCGGAGGCGGAGGGGCTGCCGGAGGCGGACGGCGCCGGGGCCGAGGCGGTGCCGGCGGGGCTCGGCGGCTGCTCGTCGCCGCTGTCGGAGGAGCAGCCGGCGGTCAGGGCCAGAGCGGCGAGTGCCGTCCCGGAGCGCAGCAGCGAACGGCGGGACGGCCCGGGGTGGGCCGGGTGAGCCGGGTCAGCCATGGGGCCTCGTTCCGGTAGGTGCCTGAGGGGGTACGGTCCCGCACGCTACTGAAGGCCGGGTCAGGACCGGCCGCGGCAGGTACCCGCCATCGGGGTGAATCCGGGGACGGCGGAACGACGCCCGCGAAGACCCCGGCCCGGCAGACCCCGAGCGGCTGCCGGGCCGGGGGGGGCTCACAGGGCGCGGCGCGCGGCGGCGATCCGGTCGGGATCCCAGCCGGGCCGGGGCACGGACTCCAGCAGCAGCCGGGTGTAGGCGTGCCGCGGGTCGTCGAGGACCTCGGCGGTGGGCCCGGCCTCGACGATCCGTCCGTGCCGCATGACCACGACCTCGTCGGTGACGCAGCGGACCACGCCGAGGTCGTGGGTGATGAACAGGTAGCCGATGCCGGTCTGTTCGCGGATGTCGGCGAGCAGGTTGAGCACCTGGGCCTGGACCGATACGTCCAGTGCGGCGACCGCCTCGTCCAGCACCAGGACGGCCGGCTGCACGGCCAGCGCCCGGGCGATGGCGACGCGCTGGCGCTGGCCGCCGGAGAGCTGCCGGGGCAGTGCCTCGGCCGCCCGGGTGCCGAGGCCGACCTGGTCCAGCAGTTCCTTGATCCGGGCCTGGTGGTCGGTGCCGGGGAAGTGCAGCCGCAGGGTCTCCCGCAGAGCGGCCTCGACGCTGGTGCGCGGGTCCAGCGAGAGGTACGGGTCCTGGAAGACCATCTGCACCTCGCGGGCCCGGGCGAGGCGTTCGGCCCTGCCCCGGGCGCCGCCGGTGCGGGCCCGGCCCTTCACCAGGACCCGGCCCGCGTCGGCCCGTTCGAGGCCGACCACGATCCGGGCGGTGGTGGTCTTGCCGGAGCCGGACTCGCCGACGACGCCGAGCGATCCGCCGGCGGGGAGGGTGAAGGAGACCTCGTCCACGGCCCGGACGGCGCCGAAGGTCCGGCACAGGCCGGTGACCTCCAGCGCGGCGGTGTCCGCCGCGAGGCCCGGCAGGGCGGTGCCGGTGGCTGCCTCAGACATCGGCGGGGCTCCCTTCGAGCGGGTGGTGGCAGGCGGCCGGCTGCCCGGGACGCCGGGGGGCCGGCCGCAGCGCGGGGGCCTCCTCCCGGCAGCGGTCGGTCGCGTACCGGCAGCGGGCCGCGAACGCGCAGCCGGTCAGCTCCTGCCGGAGGTCCGGCGGCTGGCCGTCGATGGCGGCGAGCCGGCCGGTCGGGCCGTCCAGCCTCGGGGTGGAGGAGAGCAGCGCCGAGGTGTAGGGGTGCCGGGGCCGTTCGAACAGGGCCTCGGCCGGTCCCGACTCGACGATCCGGCCCGCGTACATCACGTAGACCCGGTCGCTGATGGCAGCGGCGAGGCCCAGGTCGTGGGTGACGAACAGCAGGCCGGTGCCGAAGCGTTCGCGCAGCCGGTCCAGCAGGGCGATGACCTCGGCCTGGCTGGTCACGTCGAGCGCGGTGGTGGGCTCGTCGGCGAGCAGCAGGACCGGGTCGCCCATCAGCGCGGCGGCGATCATGACGCGTTGCAGCATGCCGCCGGAGAGCTGGCCGGGGTAGCGGCGCATCAGCTCGGGCCCGAGGCCGACGGCGTCGAGGAGTTCGACGGCGCGCCGGTCCGCGTCGGCGGCGCTCATGGTGCCGGTGAGGCGGACGCTCTCGGTGAGGAAGTCGCCGATGCGGCGCAGCGGGTTGACCGCCGCCCGCGGGTCCTGGAAGACCATCGCGGCCCGGCCGGTGCGCAGTTCGCGCAGCCGGGCGGCGTCCATGGTGAGGACGTCGTGGCCGTCGACGAGGACCTCGCCGGCGGGGACGGCGCCGGGCGGCAGCAGGCCGAGGGCGGCGCGCGAGGTGAGGGACTTGCCGGAGCCGGACTCGCCGACCAGGGCGACGGTCTCGCCGGGGGCGACGGTGAGGTCGACCCCGTCGAGCACCGGGCGGGCGGTGCCGGGCAGGCGCAGGCGCAGCTCCCGGACGTCGAGGGCGTTCACGTGGTCCTCCGGGCGACCTGGTCGGCCCAGCGCTCGCCGACGACGTTGAAGGCGACGACGGTGAGCACGATGAGGACGCAGGGCAGGATCGCGGAGAGCGGGTAGCCGTGCTGGATCGCGGTCTGGCCGTCGAAGACCATACGGCCCCAGTCGGGGGTGAGGGCGGGGACGCCGAGTCCGAGGAAGGACAGGCCGGCCAGGTCCATGAGGGCGTATCCGAAGTTGACGGTGGACTGGGCGAGCACGATCGGCGCGATGTTGGGCAGCACGTGCCGCAGGCAGATCTGGAGGGCCGAGTGGCCCTGGACCTGGTAGGCGGAGACGTAGGGCCGCATGCGTTCGGCCAGCACCAGGGAGCGGGTGAGGCGGGAGACGTAGGGCAGGTAGGCGATCGCGAGGGCGACGACGGGGGCCATCAGGCCCTCCCCGTACACGGCGACGATCAGGATGGCGAGCAGCATGCCGGGGAAGGCGAAGACGAGTTCGGTGCTGCGGGACAGCACGGAGTCGATCCAGCCGCCGCGCCAGCCGGCCAGCAGGCCGACGGCGACTCCGGCGACGGTGGAGAAGACGACCACGCCGAGCGGCCCGAGCAGCGAGGTGCGGGCGCCGATCAGCAGCCGGGCGAGGGTGTCGCGGCCGGCGGCGTCCACGCCGAGCAGGTGGTCGGCGGAGGGGGCGGCGAGGGCGTTGCCGAGGTCGACGGCGTTCGGGTCGTCGGGGGCCAGCCAGGGGGCGAGCAGCGCGGCGAGCACGACCAGGACGGCGAGGCCGAGGCAGATCCGGTAGAGCGGGGCGCGGGCGGACTTGACCCGGGCGAGGCCGGGCCGCCGGGCGAGGGCGACACTCATGCGTCGGACCTCCTGGAGCCGAGGGTGACCCGGGGGTCGACGAGCGGGTGGAGCAGGTCGACGAGCAGGTTCACCGTCATGAACAGGGCCACGATGATCAGGGAGATGGCCTGGACGGTCGGGAAGTCCTTGGTGGTGGTGGACAGTTCGAGGAGCTGGCCGAGGCCGCCGACGCTGAACGCGGACTCCACCAGGATCGTGCACACCAGCAGGGTGGAGACGATCAGGCCGCCGGTGGTGAGCACGGTGCCCAGCGAGTTGCGGAACACGTGCCGGCGGATCACCTCGCGCTCGGGCACGCCCCGGCTGCGGGCGACGGTGACGTGCTCGCCCTCCAGGGCGTCCAGCATCGCCGAGCGGGTGACCCGGGCGAGCATGCCGATCAGGTAGAGCGCGAGGGCGACCGCGGGCAGGGTGAGGTGCCAGGCCATGTCGAGCAGGCCGTCGCCCGCGCCGCTGGTCGGGAACCAGCCCAGTTCGACCGCGAACAGGCCCTGGAGCAGGACCGCGGCGACGAAGGACGGGGTGCCGACGGCGAGGGTGGTGGTGACCAGGATCGCGG
Source organism: Kitasatospora sp. NPDC089913 (assembly GCF_044748625.1). Classification (NCBI taxonomy): domain Bacteria; kingdom Bacillati; phylum Actinomycetota; class Actinomycetes; order Kitasatosporales; family Streptomycetaceae; genus Kitasatospora; species Kitasatospora sp. NPDC089913. The sequence goes on from NZ_JBIVGI010000025.1 coordinate 124,899, forward strand.
AGTCGGTCGCGCCGCCGCGGACGGCGCCGATCCAGCCGAGCACCAGGCCGATCGCGACGACCACCAGCAGGGCCATGGCCACCAGCAGCAGGGTGGCGGGCAGACGGTCGGCGAGCAGGTCCGACACGTCGGTGCGGTAGGTGAGGGAGCGTCCGAAGTCGCCCTGCAGCACCTGGCCGAGCCAGCGGAGGTAGCGCACCAGGAAGGGGTCGTCCAAGTGGTACTGCTCGTTGATCGCCTGCAGGGCGGCCGGGGAGGCCGAGCGCCCGGACAGCAGGAAGCTCGCCGGGCTGCCCGGCGCCAAGTACATCGCCCCGAAGACGACGAAGGAGGCGCCGAGCAGGGTGACGGCCATCTCGACCAGCCGTCGGACGGCGAATCGCAGGAAGGTCACCGCGCGGCCCCCACGTCGGCGGCCCACGGGTAGTACAGGTAGGAGATGGTGGTCGGGGCGCCGGTGATGCGCTTGTTCAGGAAGACGGCGGTGGGCCACTCCGCGACCGGGATCCACAGCAGCTGCTCGGAGGCGGTCCGCTGGAGCTGCGCCTCGATCGCGCCGCGCTTGGCCGGGTCGTACTCGGCGGAGGCCTGGTCGACCAGCTGGTCGTAGGCGGGGTCGCTGTAGCCGGCGAAGTTCTGGTAGGCGCCGGTGCGGAAGTTGGCGAGCAGGTCGAGCGGGTCGGTGATGGAGTCGTAGTACGTCTCCGGGAACATGTCCAGGCCCTCGCGCGCCTTGGGGTCGGTGAACAGCGAGGTGAAGGCGTTCGGGGCGATGGTCCGCAACTGGACGTTGAGGCCGATCCGGGCCCCGGCGGACTGGACGGCGGTGGCGAGCAGCGAGACGTCCTGGCCGATGCTGCTGGTGGCGACGGTGAGGGTGCGGCCGCTCGCGCCGGCCTCCTTGACCAGGGCCTTGGCCCGCTCGATGTCCTGGGCGGTGGGGGTGAGGTGGGCGAACGCGGCGGCGCGGACGTCCTCGGGCAGCGCGCCCCAGGCGGCCTTGGTGGTGAGCGAGCCGGTGACGGTGCCGGCGCCGGCGAGGCCGGTGCGGACGAAGCCGGTGCGGTCGAGGGCCAGCGACAGCGCCTGGCGCACCCGGAGGTCGCCGAGCGGGCCGTCCATGCTGGTGACGTTGAGGTTGACGGTGCTGAGGCCCTCGCCGAAGTACAGGGTGCCGGTGCCGCCGTTGCGGAGCCGTTCGTAGCTCTCGGTGGGGATCAGGTAGCCGCCGTCGACCTCGCCGCTGAGCATGGCGTTGGTGCGCGCGGAGGGGTCGGTGAGGAAGCGGACGACGACCTTGCCGGCCTTGGCCCGGTTGCCCCAGTAGCCGTCGAAGCGCTGGAGTTCGATCGACTGGCCCTTGACCCAGCTGCCGAGCTTGAACGGCCCGGTGCAGTCGAGACCGCCGCTGGTGCCGTAGTCCTTGCCCGCGGCCTCCACCCCGGCCTTGGCGGCGACGGTGCCGGCGGCGGTGGCCATGTACTGCGGGAACTGCGAGTCGGGCCGCTTGAGCTTGACGGTGACCTGGAGCGGGCCGGTCGCGGTGACGGTGTCGACGTTCTGGAAGGACTGCGCCCAGGCCGCCGCATTGTCGGGGTTCATCTGCCGGCCGAGGCTGTAAACGACGTCCTCGGCGGTCATCACCGAGCCGTCGTGGAAGTGCACACCGGTGCGCAGGTCGTAGACCCAGGTGGTGGGGTCGGGGTTGGACGCCTTCTCGGCCAGGCCGGGGGCCAGGGTGAGCTGGGGCGTCCAGCGCATCAGACTCTCGCAGACGTTCGACAGCACCGTGTTCTGCGGGTAGTCGAAGGCCTGGAGGTAGTCCAGGGTGGGCGGCTCGGCGTAGGTGGCCCAGGTGAAGGAGTCGATGTCCCCGGCGGCCGGCGGGCTGGAGGGCGACAGCTGGATGCCGGCCCCGTCGGTGGATCCGCCGCGGGGCGGGCCCGAGCAGGCGGCGACCAGGGCGGCGGCGCCGAGCAGGGCGGTGGCGACGACGAGCGGGCGCCGGGTCCGGGTGCGTCCGGTGGGTGCGGTGGGAGTCATGAGGGTGGTTCTCCGTTCGCTGGCTGGGTCAGGCGCGGGCGGCCGGAAGCTGCTGGGTGATGCAGTGGACGCCGCCGCCGCCGAACGCGATCACCCGGGACCGCACGCCGACGACCTTGCGGTCGGGGAACGCGGCGGCGATCACGGCGAGCGCGCCGGCGTCCTCGGGGTGGTCGGCGACGGGGACGACGACACCGCCGTTGGCCACGTAGAAGTTCAGGTAGCCGACCTCGACCCGGACGTCGTCCACCTCGACGAAGGCGGCCTGGGTGACGTCGACGATCTCGAACGGGCGGCCCTGGGCGTCGGTGGAGTGCTCCAGCACCGTGCGGTTGGCGCGCATCCGCACGTAGTCGGGGTGGCCGGGGTCGGCGGGCAGCTGCACCACGACCTTGCCGGGGGCGACGAAGGCGCACACGCCGTCGACGTGGCCGTCGGTCTCGGTGTCCAGGGCGCCGCCGTAGGGCAGCCAGATGATCTTGGTGACGCCGAGCCGGGCCTTCAGCTCGGCCTCGATCTCCTCGCGGCCCAGGTCGGGGTTGCGGTTGGGGTGGAGCAGGCACTGCTCGGTGGTGATCAGCGTGCCTTCGCCGTCGACGGTGATCGCACCGCCTTCGAGGATCATCTCCGAGCGGATCGCGGGCACGTCGAGGTGCTCCAGCAGCAGGCCGCTGATCCGGTCGTCGGCGTCCCAGGGGTGGTGCTTGCGGCCCCAGGAGTTGAAGCGGAAGTCGACGCCGGCCCGGCGGCCCTCCTCGTCCAGGACGAAGATCGGCGCGGAGTCGCGGAACCAGGAGTCGTCCAGGGGGAGTTCGAGGACGGTCAGGTCCGGGCCGCACAGTTCGCGGGCCTCGTCGCCGTGGCCGGGCGGGGCCACCATGGTGACCGGCTCGAACTCGGCGATGGCCCGGGCGACGGCCGCGTACTCGCGCTTCACCTCGTCGAGGGTGTTGCCCCAGAGGTCCGGCCGGACCGGCCAGGCCATCAGGCAGCCGTCGTGCTCGGTCCACTCGGCGGGCATGCGGTAGGTCATCGGGTTCCTCGTTCTCTTCGGGCCCGGCCGGGCCCGGCGCGTCGGTTGCGCGGGGCGGCCGGGTGCTGCGGGAGGTGCACGGGTACTGCGGGAGGTAGGTGCGGGGCTGCGGACGGGGAGCCCCGGCGGCCCGTCTCCGTGGGGAACGGACGGGCCGCCGGGGAGTCAGCGGAGCGGCGGGACGGACGGCTGAGACTGGGTGGCGCAGTGGATGCCGCCGCCGCCGGAGGCGATGTTGTCGATGTCGACCTGGACGATGTCGCGGGTCGGGAACTCGGCCTGGAGGATCGCGCGGGCCCGCGCGTCGGCCGCACCGTGGCCGAACTGGGGGACGAACACGGCGTCGTTGGCCACGTAGAAGTTGCTGTAGCTGGAGAGGAAGTCCTTGCCGAGGTCGCGGCCGCGGATCCGCTTCCGGTCCGGGGCGGGCAGCTCGACCACGGTCAGCGCGCGGCCGCGGGCGTCGGTGGCGGTGCTCAGGGCCCGCTTGGCCTGCTCGTAGACCTTGACCCAGACCTGGTCCGTGCCGGGTCCCGGCCGGTCCAGCAGGACGCGTCCGGGCGCGGTGAAGCGGGCCAGGCAGTCGATGTGGGCGTCCGTGATGTCCTGGCCGGCCACGCCGTCCAGCCAGATCACCTTGTCCATCCCGAGCGTCGTGCGCAGAGCGCGCTCGACCTCGGCCTGGGACATGCCGGGGTTGCGGTTGGGGTTCACCCAGGAGCTGACCGTGGCCAGCAGGGTGCCCTCGCCGTCGGTCTCCAGGGCGCCGCCCTCGCCGACGAAGGGGGCCCGGATCCGGTCCACCCCGTACTCGGCGAGGAGGGTGCCCGCGACGGCGGCGTCCTCGGCGTAGCGCTGGTAGTAGGGGGTGCCGTCCTTGCCCCAGCCGTTGAAGTTGGTGTCGACGCCGGCGATCGTGCCCGGCCCGACCACGAAGGTGGGCCCGAAGTCGCGGATCCAGAGGTCGTCGTTGGAGATCTCGACCACGGTGATGCGGTAGTAGGCGCCGGGGCCGCAGTAGTAGCGGGCGTCGGCGGCCTGCCCGGGGCGGGCCACCATCACGACCGGTTCGTAGCGGGAGATCTCGTGGGCCAGCTTGGCGATGTCGTCGCGGACTGCGGACAGCTGGGTGCGCCAGACCGAGGGCAGGGCCGGCCAGGCCATGAAGGTGCGGTCGTGCCGGTCGCTCTCGGCGGGCATCCGCAGCGGCGGGGCGGCGGCCCGGGCGGCCCCGGCCGCGGCGCCGTCGGTCGCCGGGGCTTCGGTCGCCGGGGCTTCCGTCGCCGGGGCGGCGGCCGCCCGGGCGACGGCCGGGACGGCGGAACCGAGGGCGATCAGGGGTACCGCGGCGGCGCCGAACCGGAGCAGGCCGCGACGCGAGGGGGTGGGGGTGTGCATGTCGCGCTCCCTGGCAGAAGGTGGGAGGTGTGGGGTTGCCCCGCGGGGAGGGTCGCCCTGTGGGGAGGGTCGCCCTGTGGGGTTGCCCCGCATCCTGCACCGAACTGAAAATTCAGTCAAGCATTTGGTTCACGGCTTACCAATAACCCTGAAACGATCATCAGGAACGTGGTCCGACCAGCCAGGGAGCGCGTAGAGTGGGCGCCCATGTCGGACCGTCGGACGGAAATACTCAGAGCCGCCACCCGCGTGATCGCCCGCCGGGGGGTCCGCGGACTGCGGGTGGGCGAGCTGGCCGCCGAGGCCGGCGTGTCCACCTCGCTCATCTACTACCACTTCAGCGACCGGGCCGGACTGCTGCGCCGGACCCTGGACTTCATCAGCGACCGGGCCGACCACTACACCGCCGAGCCGGACCCGGCGCCACGCACCGAGGACCCCAGGGCCGACCTGGAACAGGTCCTGCTGCTGGAGCTCCAGGACACCGCCGACGTACGCGAGAACAGCATCGCCTGGGGCGAGTTGAGGGCCACCGCGGTCTTCGAACCGGACCTCCGCGAGGACCTCGCGCGGACCACCCACACCTGGGTGCACGACGTCGCCGAACTGCTCGCCCGGGCCGACCCCGGCGGCACCGCCCCGGCCCACGCGGCCGCCGCCGAACGGCTGACCGCGCTGGTCGAGGGCCTCAGCGTGCGCTGGCTCAGCGGCTCGCTGCCGGTCGAGCACGCCCGGCTGCTGCTGCGCGGGGCGATCGGGGCGGAGCTGGACCGGCACCGCCCGCCCGGCCCCGACGGCCGCACCGTCCCGGTGGCCGTGGCCGGGGCGGCCTCCGGGGCCGGATTCGGCCGATCCTGACGCAACCTCTAAACTCGGCGGCACCGCGCGTGCCGGACGCCCCTTTCCCGGGCCCGTCCGATCCCCGGGTCGGTCCGGCCCCCGGACCGGAACGGCCCCCGGACCGGACGCCCCCGGCCCGCTCGGCCCCGCCCCGCCCGCTCCCGGGCCGGACCGGGGCGCCCGCGTCCCGCCCAGCCCAGCCCGCCGAGAGAGGCAGCCCGCATGTCCGCCGACCGATCCCCCTTCGCCACGCCGCCGGTCTTCCAGGAGCTGACCCCGGACGACCCCCGCGAGGTCGGCGGCTACCGGCTGTTCGCCCGGCTCGGCGCCGGCGGCATGGGCCGGGTCTACCTCTCCTACACCCCCGGCGGGCGGCCGGTCGCCCTCAAGGTGGTCCGGCCCGAACTCGCCGAGGACCCGGAGTTCCGGGCCCGCTTCGCCCAGGAGGTGGCCAGCGCCCGGCGGATCCACGGCCTCTTCACCGCCCAGCTGGTCGACGCGGGCGTGGACGCCGTCACCCCGTGGCTGGCCACCACCTACGTCCCCGGCCCGTCGCTGCAACAGGTGGTGCAGCGCTTCGGCCCGCTGCCCGAGCGGACGGTGCTGCTGCTGATCGCCGGCATCGCGGAGGCGCTCCAGGCGATCCACGGCACCGGGGTGGTGCACCGCGACCTGAAGCCGGGCAACGTCCTGATCGCCCCCGACGGCCCCAGGGTGATCGACTTCGGCATCGCCCGGGCGGCCGACGCGGGTGCGCTCACCAGTACCGGCCTGCGCATCGGCTCCCCCGCGTACATGGCGCCCGAGCAGGCCACCGGCCGGCCCGCGACGCCCGCCACCGACGTCTACACCCTCGGCGCCCTGGCCGTCCACGTCGCGACCGGCGCCCCGCCGTTCGGGGACGGCCCGGACCCGGCGACGCTCTACCGGACCGTGCACGAGGAGCCCGACCTCGACCCGGTCCCGGAGGGCCTGCGCGGACTGCTGCTGGACTGCCTCGCCAAGCGGCCCGAGGACCGCCCCACCACCGCCGAGGTGATCGCAGCCGTCCGCGAGCACCCGGCCGTCGCCGGGCACCTGCGGTTCGGCGACGACTGGCTGCCGCACCCGCTGACCAGCCAGATCACCCGGCACGCCGACCTGCCGCAGGTACCGGCCGAGGCGGCCGGCGGGTCCGCCGACGGCGATCCGGACCAGGCACCGACGGTGCTCGCCCCGCGGTCGGCGGCGGCCCCGACGCTGGTGGCCCCGGCGCTGCCGCCCGCGAGCGCCACCGTGACGGCAGCCGGGCGGCCGGCACCGCACGACGGCCGGGCCGTCGATCCGGCCGGTGGCCGGGCGCGGGCGAAGCCGCGCCGCGGACCGGGCCTCGGGCGCACCGCGGTGACCGCCGCCGTCGCGCTGACGGTCGGCGCCGCGGCCACCGTGCTGCTGCTGGACACCCCGGAGACGGTGGAGGCCGCGACCTCCGAGGACCGGGTGACCGCCCCGGCCACGCCCGGCACGCCCGCGCCCACCTCCGCACCGGCCTCCGTGCCGGCCCCGGCCACGCCGTCCCCGTCCGCCACCCCGGCGCCGACGCCGACCCCGACGCCGACCCCGGGCGCCGACTACGCCGTCGCCTACCGCGCGACCGAGCTGACCTCGGCGGACGCCGGCTACGAGTTCGACCTCGCGACCGGCACCGTGGTCCCGGCCGACAGCGTGTCCTGGTACCTCGGCCGGGGCGAGAACGAGTTCCTGGTCCCGGAGACCGCCGATTCCTACATCGGCCGGGACGCCGCCCTGGGGGTGGCCGAGTGCGTCAAGGGGCTGAGCAGCCGGCCGACCGGGCGGGTGCCGTTCGGCGCCGTCGGCCCCCGGGGCGCCTTCTGCGTCCGGTCCGCCGACGGCCGGTCGCTCGCCGTGGTCCGGGTGCTCTCCACCTCGGGCACCGAGGGGCCGGTCAGAGTGTCCGTGGACCACTACCGCCGCAACGGCTGAGCCCGCCCGCCGCACCCGCCGCGCGGCAGGACCCGGCCCCCGACCGGAGCCCCGACCGGACTGCTCCCGGTCGGGGCTTCACCCTTTCCTTGCATTTGACTGATTTTTCAGTCAATGCGACAGTGCAGTTCACGGCGATGCCGGACGACTCGTCCGCCGCCGGTCCGGCGCCGCACCCGGCGCTCCGCGGAGCCCCGCCCCCTCGGCACCGGACCGAACCGCTCCCAGCCCCACCGGAGTCCACCGTGTCCCACTCCCCCCTCGCCCGTCGTACCGTGCTGCGTTCGCTCGCCGGCGCCGGCCTGATCGCGCTCGGCGCGTCCGGCTGCGCCGCCGTGGACGACCTGACCGACCCGGCCGAACCCTCCTCCTCCGCCGGGAACCCGACCGGAGGCACCTCCGGAGCGGGGCGCCGGCTCGGCGCCGAATGGGAGAAGCACGAGCGGACGATGATGTCCTGGCCCGCCTCCGAGGACGTCTGGGGCGAGCAGCTCGCCGCCGTCCGCAAGGACATCGCCGAGGTGGCCCGGGCCGTCGGCGAGCGCGAGCCGGTGGTGCTGCTGGTCCGGCCAGGCCAGGAGTCCTCGGCCCGCAACGCCTGCGGCTCCGACGTCGAACTGCTCACCGTCCCGGTCGACGACCTGTGGGCGCGCGACACCGTGCCGGTGTTCGTCGAGGAGGGCGGAAAGGTCAAGGGCGTCGACTTCAACTTCAACGGCTGGGGCCGCAAGCAGCAGCACGGCAACGACGCCAAGGTGGCCCGGGGCGTCCTGTCGCAGTACGGGATCGAGCGGGTGGAGACCCGGCTGGTCGCCGAGGGCGGCTCCTTCGAGAGCGACGGCCGGGGCACCCTCCTGATCACCGAGAGCTCGATCGTCAACGACAACCGCAACCCCGGGACGAGCCGCGACCAGGTCGAGGCCGAGCTCAAGCAGCTCCTCGGCGTCACCAAGGTGATCTGGCTGGCCGGCGTCAAGGGCAAGGACATCACCGACGCCCACGTCGACTGCCTGGTCCGCTTCGCCGCCCCCGGCGTCGTCCTGCTCGACCGGGCCTTCCCCGGAACCCCGCCGGACGTCTGGTCCCGCTCCGCCGACCAGGCCCGCTCCGTGCTCGACGGGGCCACCGACGCCACCGGCGCCCGGCTCAAGGTCGTCGAACTCCAGCAGCCCGACCCCGACAAGATCACCGGACGCGGCGACGCCTTCGTCTCCTCCTACATGAACTTCTACCTCGGCAACAAGGGCGTCTACCTGCCCCTGTTCGGGGACCCCCGGGCCGACGACCACGCCCACGACGTCTTCCGGGAGCACTTCCCCGGGCGCGAGATCGTGCCGCTCCAGATCGACACCATCGCCGGTGGCGGCGGCGGCATCCACTGCGCCACCCACGACATCCCCGCCGCCGGCTGACCGACCGTCCGGCCCCGGCCACCGCGACCGGCTCCGGACCTCTCCGCACCGGCTCCGACCAGGACAGACACGTCATGCAGTCAGATGACTGATGCGCCCATGCTTTCCCCTCCCGCAGGCTGATCGTGCGGCGGGCCCCAGGACGGGACCCGCCGCCGATGCGCACTGTCAACCAGCCCGGGTCGAGGACCCGGGCGGTCCTGGAAAGCGAGTTCCACCGTGGCCCTGAAGTCGTTCAAGTCGGCTGCCACCGTCGTCGCGGGCGCGGTCGCCGGAGCGGTCATGCTGCTCACGGCGACCCCGGCCTCCGCGGCCAATCCCCCGTACGACGGCTGCCCCGCCTGGGCGCTCTGCCTGTACCAGAACGGCGGCGGCCTGGGCTCCAAGGCGATCGTCGTCCCGCCGTCGGCCGGCGGCGGCACCGAGATCGTGCGCCTCACCAAGGTCCACTTCCTCAACGGCGACCTGGCCAACGACCAGGTGTCGTCCTGGATCAACAACTCCCAGTGCCAGATCGAGTTCTGGGACGACGCCTACGGCGAGCTGCACCCGTCCCAGATCGACTTCGCCTCCTCGTGGAGCTGGGGCGCCAAGGGCGACTACAACGCCGGCACCAGCACCTACTACAACAACGACCGGATCTCCGGCCTGCGCTTCTACTGCCCGTAACGACTCCGGCGCACCCGGCGCTCCGGCGCCGTTCGCCCCGACGCCCCCGGCTCCCGCACGGTGCCGGGGGCGTTCCGGCGCGGTCTCCCGGCCCCTCTCCCCGGCCGGGAACACCACCTCGACACGGAACGAGATCCGATGACTCGCCTACGACCGGCGGCAGCGCTGCTCTCCGGCCTGCTGCTCTCCCTCACCCTGCCCGCCCTCTCCGCCACCGCCCCCGCCACGGCGGCCGACACCGCGGCGGCCCCCGTCGCCGCGGTCACGGCCGGCCCCGGCGCCGAGGGCCCGGACCTGAGCTCCGCCAACCGGACCGGCCCGCCCCCCGGCATGCCGGACTGGTCCCGGGCCGGCTACCGGGGCGGCCTGCCGCTGCCCGACGACGGCAGCCTGACCGACGACCCCGCCTGCCGGATCACCCCGGACCGGCTGGCCTCCCAGTACGCCGTCCGGCCGAACGACGGTGCCGACGACACCACCGGCCTCCAGCGCGCCATCGACGACGTCAAGTCCGCCTGTTCACCGGGCGCCAACTTCGACCGGCTCTCGCTGATCTCGCTGCCGGCCGGCCGGATCGACCTCTCCCGGCAGATCTACGTCGACGCCGACTACCTGGTCCTGCGCGGCCAGGGCTCCGGCGACGGCGGCACCCGCCTGGTGTTCCGGCCCGACGTCAACACCCGCTACGACACCCTGGTCAACGGCCGCTGGGACCAGGACAGCATGAAGGCCGGCAGCGGCAGCGACGTCGGCACCGGCGGCTGGATCTGGCCGGGCCGCGGCCTGTTCCGGGTCCAGACCCGCGACATCGCCGAGCGCTACCAGGACGACTGGGCCGCCGCCCCGGCGAACCGCAAGGACATCTTCGAGGGCAGCGTCAACCAGCACTGGGCCTCCGGCATCAAGGTCGCCGCCCAGGCCGCCGACCCCGGCTGGGCCGGCCGGCAGGGCCAGAACCTGGTGCAGCTGGACGCCAAGGCCGACATGAAGAAGTTCTCCCTCGGCGGCTACGTCTGGGTCGGCGCGGCCAACAGCGTCAAGTTCTACGAGCAGCAGGGCGTCTCCGACCGCAGCCAGATGGACAACCTGCACATGCGGCAGCAGATGTTCCGGCTCACCGCGGTCGACGCCGCGGCGAAGACGGTCACCCTGGACCGCCCGCTGGAGTGGGACCTCCCGGTCGACTCCGTCTCCGACGGCTCGGCCCCGCTCGGGGACAAGCCGTACGCCAGCAAGGTCACCCCGCTGAAGGTGGTCCAGGGCGTCGGCTTCGAGAACTTCGCCTTCACCCAGGACATGACCGGCCTGCCCAAGCTCGGCGGCGGCAGCTACAACCTCACCCCCGCCCAGGCCGTGCACAACTACGGCAACATGGCGCCCGAGTACGCGATGCACGGCATCGTCTTCAAGTGGGCCGCCAACGACTGGGCGCGCGGGCTGAAGGCCGAGATGACCGGCTCGCACCCGGTCGTCACCGAGGACGCCCGCAACCTCCAGATCGAGCGCAACAGCTTCGACGGCGCCTGGAACAAGGGCAAGGGCGGCAACGGCTACCTGCGCGGCAGCCGGGTCTGGGACTCCCTCTACGCCTACAACCTCAGCCGCAACCTGCGCCACTTCACCTTCCAGTGGTCGGCCAGCGGCAACGTCGCCTTCCGCAACGACCTCGACTCGGACCTCAACCTGCACGGCGGGTGGGAGCACAACAACCTGTTCGAGCAGAACACCCTGCGCGTCCCGTACGAGCACCGCTCGGGCAGCTGCGAGACCAACTGCGGCGGCGAGGGCGGCGAGATCGACGAGGGGACGTGGTACCCGATCTGGTGGGCGGCCGGCCCCAAGGCGGTCAAGTGGTCCGGCTCCTCCGGCCCGCAGAACGTCTTCTACAACAACACCATGGTCAAGCAGACCACCCCCGGCGGCGCCTACCTGCCGTACGCGCCGTACGGCAACCAGACCGGCACCGCCTACCAGTTCGGCTCCGCCAACGGCGCGCCGGGCCGGTTCCAGCCGCTGGCCCAGGGCGGCCAGGCCATCCCCGACTGGGGCGGCCGGGAGACCCTCGACTACAGCGGTCAGGGTGTCGTCCCCACCGACGTCGGCAAGCGGCCCTCGCTGTTCCTCCAGGACACCGGCGGACTCGACCCGCGCGACAACCACACCCGCCGGGTCGCCACCTGGAACATGCAGGGCGCGCTGACCCCCGAGGGCAACGGCAGCCGCTACACCAACGACCTGCCCCGGCTGTACGGCACCAGCCAGCTCGACGGCCGGGCCGACATCATCGCCCTCCAGGAGGCCGGCGCCCCGCCCGGCGGCGCGACCTTCCTCCAGGAGATCCACACCGCCAACACCCAGTACGTCGACAACCTCGGCTTCACCGTCCCGGTCCGGGAGTACCGCCTCGGCGGCGCGAGCCGGCCCACCGGCTACCTGTACTGGCTGCGCACCGACACCAGCAACAACCAGTTCGGCCGGGTCAATCTCGCCGTGTTCAGCCGCACCCGGGTCCCGGCGAACGGCGTGTTCACCACCCGCGAGGCCGTCATCGCCGACAACTGGGACTCCCGGCCCGCGCTCGGCGTCAACGTCGACGGCGTCGTCTACTTCTCGGTGCACGGCAGCTCCGGGAGCTCCGGCAGCGACGACCCGCAGCTGCTGAACATCATCCGGGACCGGATGACCACCGCCGGCCTGCCCTGGATCGCCCTGGGCGACTGGAACCGCGCCCCGGACAGCCTCCAGGCCGCGGTCGGCGACGAGTTCACCGTCCAGGCCACCAACCTGCCGACCCACCCGGTGGACCGGATCGCCAACGGCACCCGTCGGACCCTCGACTACGCGGTCGTCCCGACCGCCCAGGCGGAGGCGGCCGTCACCGGGGTCCAGCGGCTGGCTCTCGACTCCGCCGACCACTACCCGGTCGCGTACGCCCTCGCCGGTCTGCCCAACCCGCCGGCGGCGGGCGGGGTGGTCGCACCGGCCAGGCCGAACCAGATCTTCCTGCGCAGCGCCGCCACCACCAATGTGGTCGGCCCGGTCAACGCGACGAACCACGCACTCAACGACCAGCCGCTGAGCCGGACCAACTCCGCCTCCCAGGTGTTCAGCCTCACCGACGACCCCGAACACCCGGGCTACTTCCGGCTGTTCCACCCGCACGCACCCTTCGCGGGCCGCTACCTGGGCCAGGAGGGCGGCGCCCGCGACGCCCGGACGGTGCTGTGGGCGAGCGCGGCCCTGGACCAGCTCTGGGCCCGCGCCTACCAGGGCGACGGCACGTACACCCTGGTCAACTACGTCACCGGGCAGTTCCTCACCGACCTCGGCCCCGGCCAGGGCATCGTCGCCCGGGACTGGAACGGCTCCGCCAATCAGCGCTGGTTCCTCCAGGACGTCCAGGAGGGCACCAACCTCACCGAGATCGTCGCGACCGACTCCGGCGGCTCCGGCTCGGCCCTCACCGTGGACGACCTGGAGACGGCGCCCCACCCGGTCTTCCTGGCCCCCGACGCGCACGGGTCCACCCAGCAGTTCGGCACCATCTCGGCCGGGCCCAGCGGGAGTTCCTCCAACTGCTTCTACCTGGTACAGGGCAACCAGTACGTCAACTCGACGTACGCCCACCCGGGTCTCCCGCAGAACGGCGACTTCGTCTCCATGGGCGCCTTCCGCCCCAACGACGACGGCTACCTGTGGTGCCGGACCGACGACGGCCCGAACGGGACGCTGCTGTCCAACTTCTCCAGCCCCTACGAGCACCTCGACCTGACCCGCAGCACCACGGTCGACACGGTCACCATCACCCGCCCCGGCACCGGCACCGCCCGCCTGCACTGGCTCTTCCGCACCGCCAGCCAGTGACGGACGCGGCCTGACACGAACGGCGGCCGCGGCACCCGGTTCTCCCGGGTGCCGCGGCCGCCGTGCGCGTTCCGCGGGCTCGCCCTACCCGTCGCCCCGCTCCGGGAGCAGCTCGGCGGCGCGTTCGGCGACCTCGTGGTGCAGCGCGTCGCGGACCGCCCGCACGGCCGGGTGGGTGACGGCCTCGCGGCGGACGGCCAGGGTGATCGGGAGCCGGATGTCGACCTCCCCGGGCAGCAGCCGCCGCAGCCCGGCCCGGTCCGCGAGGAAGGCCGGGAGCACGCCCACGCCGGTGCCCAGCCGGGTCGCCTCCACCTGGGCGAAGACGTTGGTGGAGGAGAACGCCGGTGTGCAGCCCGGCAGATGGCGTTCGATGTCGAGATCGCCGACCTGGAGCATCGACTCGATGTAGAAGACCAGCGGGTGCTCCCGCAGTTCGGCCACCGTGACCGGCGCCCCGCACCGGGCGAGGTACTCGTCACCGGCGTACAGGCCGAGCGCGTAGTCGGTGAGGTGCTCGGTCACCAGTCGGCTCCGGGGCGGCCGGCCGATCGTCAGGGCGAGGTCGAAACCCGCCGGTCGCAGAGGCAACTCCCGTGTCGCTGTGATGAGTTCGACCTGGAGTCGGGGGTGGCGGCGGCGTACCCGGGCCAGTGCCGGGGTGGCGAACAGGGTGCCGAAGCCGTCCGGGGCGCTCACCCGGACGGTGCCGTGCAGGGACGGCGGGTCCTGGCCGGACACCGCGTCCACGACCCGGACCAGGGCGTCCTCGATCGTGCGGGCGTTCTCGGCGACCGCCCGGCCGGCGTCCGTCAGCACCCAGCCCTCCGTGCCGCGTTCCATCAGCCGCACACCGAGGCTGCGTTCCAGCGCGGTGATCCGGCGGGACACCGTGGTGTGGTCCACGCCCAGCGCGTCGGCGGCGCTCACCAGGCGCCCCGTGCGGGCGACGGCGAGCAGATGGCGCAGGTCGTCCGCACGCAGGTCGCGCGGCTCGGGCCCGCGGGGGCGCTCCGGGGCCGGGGCGTCCGGTCGGGGACGGGGTCGGGGACGGGGGCGCATCGGCGCAGCCTATCTGCATTTCCGCACACCGCGTCTGCGCGATTGGCCGTTGAACGCACACCGGACGCACGGCAGAGTCGGACCGGCCCGCCCGTGCCGGGGGCCACCGTCCTCCCACCGCCGAGGGGTTGCCCGTGGTTGCCAGTCTGTCCCTGCCCCGGATCCTGCGCATCGGCCGCGGCGCGGCCGAGGAACTGGGCGCCGTCGTCGCGGGCCTCGGTCTGCGGCGCCCGCTCCTGGTGACGGACGCGTTCCTGACCGGAACCGGCGCCGCCGAGCGCCTGTCGGGGATCCTGCGCGGCGCCGGGCTCGACCCCGCGCTGTTCGACGGCACCGTGCCCGATCCGACGACCGACTCCCTCGTGCCCGGCCTGGAGGCGCTGCACGCGCACGGGGCGGACTCGGTGATCGGTTTCGGCGGCGGCAGCCCGATGGACACCGCCAAGGCCCTCGCCCTGCTGGGCGTGCGGGGCGGCGGGATGCGCGACTACCGGGCGCCGCACGTCAACCTCGGACCGGCCCTCCCCGTGATCGCCGTCCCCACCACCGCCGGCAGCGGCTCGGAGGCGACCCAGGTCACCGTCATCACCGACAGCGCCACCGACGAGAAGATGATGTGCCTGGGCCCGGCGTTCCTGCCGATCGCCGCCGTCGTCGACATGGAACTGACGCTCACGATGCCGCCCCGGCTGACCGCCGACACCGGCGTCGACGCGCTCACCCACGCCGTCGAGGCGTACGTCAGCCGCAAGTCCGGGCCCTTCACCGACGGCCTGGCCCTGACCGCGATCGCCACCATCGGCCGGCATCTGCGCCGCGCCTACGCGGACGGTTCGGACGCCGAGGCACGGGAGGCGATGATGCTCGCCGCGACCCAGGCCGGCATCGCCTTCTCCAACTCCAGCGTCGCCCTGGTGCACGGCATGAGCCGCCCGATCGGCGCCCACTTCCACGTCGCCCACGGCCTGTCCAACGCCATGCTGTTCCCGGCGGTGACCGCCTTCTCGGTGCACGCCGCACCCGAGCGATACGCCGACTGCGCCCGCGCCCTGGGCGTGGCGACCGGCGCCGACCCGGCGGCGACGGCCTCGGACAAGCTCGTCGACGCCCTGCACACGCTCTGCCGGGACCTGGACGTGCCCACCCCCCGCAGCTACGGCATCGACCGCACCGCCTGGACCGGACTGACCCCGCTGATGGCCGAACAGGCCCTGGCCTCCGGCTCTCCCGCCAACAACCCGGCCGTCCCCACCGCCGCCCAGATCGAGGAGCTGTACACCCGCGTCTACGGGTGAGCCCGCGGCCCGGTCCTCCCGGCCGCGCCCACGCCGGGCGCTGCTCCCGCGGGCGCGCACCCGCGCGGGCGGCCGGCCTTCCCGGACTGAACCGCCGTACCGGCCAGGCCCGTTCCCCTGCTCGACGGCAACCGGCCGGCCGGGTCCGCGGGATCCGGCACGGCGGGCAAGGGAGGGCACGGCCATGGCGGAACGGCACGGAATGATCATCGGAACGGGCCGACGACGAGCGGGCATCGCCGCGCTGGTCGTGGGCGGCATCGGCGCGGCCGTGGGCGGCGCCGCACTCACGGCCTGCGGCCCGGCGGAGCCGTCACCGGCCGCCGCACCGTCGGCGTCCCGGCCGACCGTGCCCGGCGTCGACGGCATCACGGTCGCGGTCCCGGCCCCGGATCCGGCGACCGTCCCGTCCACCGTGACCGAGCCGCCCGCCGGGACGCCGAGCACCCCGCCCGCCGACCGCCCGAGCACGGCAGCGGCCGCCCCGACCACGGGCCGGGCCCCGGCCAAGGCCCCGGTCCCGGCCGCCCCGGGAGCGGGGACGAGCCGACCGGCCACGACCGCCGGCCGGGCGCCCCAGCCGAGCCAGGCACCCCAGTCCGTCCGCACCCCCCAACCGGGCCCCGGCGCCGGTGCCGCGGGCGGGACGGGCGCCACCGTCCCGGAGCCCCCGGCAGCGCCGGCTCCGGCCGCGCCGAGCAACCCGCCCGGCCCCGCCACCGGCGGGAACCCCCCGGCCCCCGGCCCGGCCGTCCCGCCGCCCGGCCCCGCCACCCCCGCGGGCGGCACCGACCTGAACAGCCCGCGACTCAAGGACATCGCGCAGCAGCTGGTCTCCAGCGCCGAGAACTCCTCCCTCGACTGGCGTGCCCAGTACACCTACATCGAGGACATCCACGACGGCCGCGGCTACACCGGCGGCATCGTCGGCTTCACCTCCGGCACCCACGACATGCTCCAGCTCGTCCGGCACTACCAGGCGCTGAAGCCGGGCAACGTGCTCGCCCGCTACCTGCCGGCGCTGGAGAAGGTGGACGGCTCCGCCTCGCACGCCGGACTGGACCCGTCCTTCGTCGCCGACTGGCACCGGGCCGCCCAGGACGCGGCCTTCCAGCAGGCCCAGAACGACGAGCGCGACCGGGTCTACTTCGACCCCGCCGTCGACCAGGCCAAGGCGGACGGCCTGCACGCCCTCGGCCAGTTCGCCTACTACGACGCCCTGGTGATGCACGGGCCGGGCAGCGACCGGCTCAGCTTCGGCGGCATCCGGGCCGCCGCCCTCGCCAAGGCCAAGCCGCCGGCCAAGGGCGGTGACGAGACCGCCTACCTGAACGCCTTCCTCGACGCCCGCCGCGCGGCGATGAAGGCCGACTCGTCCCACCAGGACACCGGCCGCGTCGACACGATGCAGAGGGTCTTCCTCAAGGCCGGCAACCTCTCCCTGGCCACTCCGCTGCGGTGGACGATCTACGGCGACGCGTACAGCATCACCTCCTGACGGCCCCCGGGCGCTCCCGCACCGGGAGCGCCCGGGGCGGGAGCGCCACGCGTCCACACGTCCACGCGTCCGCACGTCGGCCGTCGGCCTCAGCGCCGGACCGTCAGCCCGTCGAGGGTGAGGTCGAGCAGCCGCTCGGCCTGCGGCCGGCGGTCGGCGCCCGCCGAGGTGAGGGCGATGCCTTCGAGGGCTGCGGCGAGGTCGGCCGGGCCGATGTCGCTACGGATCACCCCGGCGGTCACGCAGGCGTCCATCAGCGTCGCGACCGCGTCCCGGATCAGCTCCCGGCTGTGACCGTACGGACTCCTCCCCGCCGCGGCGGCGGCGCGCAGCGCGTCGATCATGCCGTACTTGGCCGTGACGTAGTCGAGGAACAGCCGGGTCCACGCCCGCAGGGCGTCGGCCGGCGGACGCTCGGCGAGCAGCGCGGGCGCCGCCTCGCACAGCCGTGCCACCTCGTTCCGGTAGACCGCCTCCACCAGGGCCTCCCTGGTGGGGAAGTTGCGGTACAGGGTCGCACTGCCCACGCCCGCCTCCTTGGCGACGCGCTCCATCTGCGCGTCCAGCCCCTGCCCGGCGAACACCCGCACGGCGGCGGCGAGGATCTTCTCCCGGTTGCGCCGTGCGTCGGCCCGCAGTGGCCGCTGCGCCCCGTCGTCCGTCATGACCGTCCCTCCTCGAACCACCGACCCGCTCCAACCACCGACCC
The DNA here is from genome assembly GCF_044748625.1 of Kitasatospora sp. NPDC089913. NCBI lineage: Bacteria > Bacillati > Actinomycetota > Actinomycetes > Kitasatosporales > Streptomycetaceae > Kitasatospora > Kitasatospora sp. NPDC089913. The sequence goes on from NZ_JBIVGI010000025.1 coordinate 142,705, forward strand.
GCTCCAACCACCCGCGCGCTCGGACCACCGAACCCTCTCGAACCACCGGCCGGATTGCCAAACGGGGACTCCCCCACTTAGCCTGCGGTGAAACGGGGACGCCCCCGTTTCCACTCCGCGCCGGTGCGCCCCCATCTCGGTGCGCCTCCGCCGCACACCCACGAAGGGAAGGCCGGCCATGTCGGGAATCCGGGACAAGGTCATCGCGATCACGGGCGCCAGCAGCGGGATCGGCGAGGCGACCGCGCTCCACCTCGCCGAACGGGGCGCCCGGCTCGTCCTCGGCGCCCGCCGGGAGGACCGGCTGACCGCGGTCGTGGACCGCATCACGGCGGAGGGCGGCACCGCCACCGGAGTCCTCGTCGACGTCACCCGCCGCCAGGACCTCCGACGGCTGACGGAGACCGCCGTCGAACGCTTCGGCCGCCTCGACGTGCTCGTCTCCAACGCCGGCACGATGGCCGTCTCGCCGTTCGACGACCTGCGCCAGGACGACTGGGACGCCATGGTCGCGACCCACATCACCGGCTTCCTCAACGGCATCGCCGCCGCCCTGCCGCTCTTCCGCCGCCAGCGCTCCGGGCACTTCGTCACCATCGGCTCCACCGCCGCCTGCACCGTCAGGTCGCCGCAGGGCGTCTACGCGGCCACCAAGACGGCGGTGAAGGTCCTCACCGAGGGCCTGCGCCAGGAGTCGGGGCCGGATCTGCGGGTCACCCTGGTGTCACCGGGCTTCACCCACACCGAGGGCATCGGCAAGGGCGCCGGACCGGAGGTCGCGGCGGCTCTGATCGAACAGCGCGACGCGATCGCCATGCCGCCCTCCGCCGTCGCGGCCGCCATCGGCTTCGCGATCGAGCAGCCCGAAGGCGTGGACGTCGGCGAGATCGTGGTGCGGCCCACCGCGCAGGGCTGACCGAACCCGCCACCGGGCCCACCGCCACCCGCACCGTCCGTACCCGGCCGGGCAGCCGCCGTCACCCGACCGGGGCGGCCGCCGTCACCCGGCCCGGGCGGCCACCCCGGCGGACGGCCGCCCAGGCCGCGCGACGGGCCGCGAAGGGATCGGCGACCGAGCGGGTGGGGGTACCGAGGACCAGGGTCTCCCGCCGCTCCTCGGTGTAGGCGGGCCAGGGTCCGACGCCGGGGACCTCGGGCCGCCCGTCGTGGCAGTAGCCGATCCAGGCCGTGCTGGCGGCCCGGGCGAGCGCGGCGTTGGCGGGGTTCCGGGACACCAGGGCCGCGTGGCGCAGGTTGTCGAAGAAGAACAGGACGTCCTCGCCGTGGCTGCCGGTGCCGCCCGCGAAGACGTACGCGTACACCGGGGCGGTGGCGTTGACGCTCCGGGCCGAGGCCAGGTCCAGGGCCGGGAAGCGGTACAGCGCGTCGGTGGTGACGGCGACCGCGACCCGCCGCGCCGGGTCCCGCGGCCGCTCGCGCCGGTACTCGGCGATCAGCCCGGTGACGTCCTGCCGGGCGATCCGCGAGCAGCGGCGGGCGAACCGGTCGTCGCTCAGACCGTCCCAGGACGCCCGGTCGGCGTCGATGGTCCGGGTGGTCTCGTGCAGGGCACTGCCGATCAGCAGCGGGACACCCGGGGCCGCGCCGGCGGCCAGGTCCGCGTAGCACCGCTCCTCGACCGGGCCGCCGTCCGCCGAGGGCTGGAACGCGAACCGGTCCCGGGCCCGCAGCACCGCCTGGGCGTCGAGGAGTTGCGCCACCGGCCGGGCGGCCAGCAGTTCCGGCCGGTCCGCCGGGACGCCGAGCAGCCGCAGCACCGCCCCGGCCGCCTCCTGCGGCGTCGTCGCGGCGGCCGGGCGCGGCGGTGGCGGACTGCTCAGGACGGCACGCCGGAACGACGGTTCGGGCTCGCCCGCGGACAGCAGGGCGGCCACCCGGGAGGCGCCGCGCGAACCGCCCGCCAGGGTCAGGTTCGCCGGGTCGCCGCCGAACGCCGCAACGTTCTCCCGCAGCCAGTCCAGTGCCGCCCGCAGGTCCAGCAGCCCGACCCGGCCGGAGGCGGCGTACTCGGCCCGACCGGTCCAGGACAGGTCCAGGTGACCGAGCACGCCGAGGCGGTGGTTGACCGTCACCACCACCAGACCACCCGCCCGGGCGAGCGCGGCCCCGTCGAACCGCGGCCAGTCGCCCGCGCCGAAGTCCGTGCCGCCGTGCAGCCAGACCAGCACCGGGCGGGCCGCCGGGGGCCGGACGCCCGGCGTCCAGACGTTCAGCACCAGGCAGTCCTCGCCCTGGGCACCCGCGTCGGCGGGAATGCCGAACAGCGGCAGCAGCGGGACCACCGCCGGACGCGCGCCGAACGCCTCGGCCAGCGGCCGCTGCGGGCAGGCCGGGCCGTACGAGTCCGCCTCCCGCACCCCGGCCCAGCCCGGGTGCGGCCGGGGCGGCCGGAACCGCGCCGCGCCCCCGGTGCCCGCGGCGTACGGCACCCCGAGGAAGGCCAGCACCCCGTCCGCCGCGACCCCGCGCACCCGGCCCGAGCCGGTCTCCACCACCGGTGCCCCGGCGCCCCGCTCAGCGGGCATCGGCCAACTCCCGCAGCCGCCCGAGGTCGACCTTGCCCGAGCCGGTGCGCGGCAGGCCCGGCGTCGCCCGCAGCGCCAGGCACTCGGCCGGAAGTCCGAGCTCGCGCAGCACGTCCAGCCACGCGTCCCGGAACGGTTCGCTGCGGCCCTCGACGAAGACCACGGCGCTGTCGGCGGCCGTCGGCACCACCGCGGCCGGGCCGACCGCCGCCAGCCGCCGTTCGATCTCGTCCGGGAGGACCCGCTTCCCGTACAGCTTCAACTGGCGGTCCTTGCGGCCCAGCACGTAGAGCATCCCGCGCTCCAGCCGCCCGAGGTCGCCCGTGTGCAGCACCTCGGGCACGCTGCGGCCCTCGGCCAGGTCGGCCCGGTCGGACGCGTAACCCAGCATGACGTTGGGTCCCTCGTAGACGATCTCGCCGACGCCGTCCGCGTCCGCGCCCGCCAGCCGGATCCGCCCGCCCGGCACCGGCCGTCCGACCGAACCGAGGTGCTCGAACAGCTCCTCCGGACCGAGGCAGCACATCCGCGCGGTGGCCTCGGTCGCCCCGTACATCGGGCAGAAGCCGCCGCCGTGCGCCGCCATCAGCCGCCCGAAGTGCTCGACCAGGGCCGGTTCCAGCGGGCCCCCGGCCTGGCAGGCGAGCCGCAGCGCGGGGAACGCGTCCGGCCGCCAGCCGGTGCCGTGCAGCAGGCGGTAGGTGAGCGGGACCGCCCCCAGGTCGGTCACCCCCGTCCGGGCGGCGGTCTGCCAGAACCGCCGGGAGGTCGGGCTGAGCCGGGAGAGCACCAGCGGCGCGCCGGCCACCAGGTGGGAGTTCACCACGGACAGGCCGAAGCTGTAGTCGAACGGGAGCGAGGTGATCCCGACGTCCTGCGGCCCGAGGCCCAGCGCGGCCGCTACCGCACCGGCGTTGGCCGCCAGGTTCGCGTACGACAGCCGGACGGCCTTGGCAGGGCCCAGCGAGCCCGAGGTGGTGATCAGCGCGGCCAGCTCGGGGTGGATCACGCTGCCGGCGGCCTCCGCCCGGCCGAGCAGCCGGGCGCCGCACAGCTCCCCGACGGGGCGGTACCCCGCCGGGAGCGGCTCGTCACCCGCGTCGAGCGCGAACTCAGGCCGGTAGGCGGCGAGCAGGCCGTCCCGGGTGGCGAGGTCCGGCCGCTCCTTCACCAGCACGGCGTGGCCGAGGTCGAGGGCGCCCAGATATGCCAGCAGGCCGGCCGGGCCGCGCCCGGTCAGGATCGCGACCAGCGCCTTGTCCGGCCCGGCGAGACCGCGCCCGACGGCCGCCAGGCCGGCGGCCACGGTCGAGGCGGGCACGGCCTCGACGCCGTCCACCAACGCGGGCGCCGCCGCGAGCCGGAGCGAGTGCACCTCACGCCACCTGCGGGGCGGCCGCGGGCCGTGCGGCCAGCAGCCCGGCGATCCCGCGGACGGTACCGGCGGTGAACAGCTCAACCACGCCCAGCGGCACGGCGTACGCCTCCTGCACCGCGTGCAGGAAGGCCACCGCGACCAGCGAGTCCCCGCCCAGCTCGACGAAGTCGTCCAGGGCGCCGACCCGCGGCAGACCGAGGAACCCGGCCAGCCGGCCCGCCAGGTCCGCCTCCGGCCCGGCGGCCGGCGCCTCGTACCGGGACACCTCCGCGGCACCCGGCGCGGACGCCCCGGCCACGAGTTCCTCGAACGTCCCCAGCGGCGGCGCGGGCAGCCTGACCACGGGCAGCACCGCGGGCTCGGCCTCCAGCCCGGCCGCGAGCAGCGAGGCGCGCAGGTCCTCCCGGACCTCCAGCGCCGTCGACATCTCGTCGAGCACCACCAGGACCCCGACCCCGTCGCCGGACGGCGCCACCGCCGCCTCCAGCACACCCGGGTGAGCCGCGAGCGCCCGCTCGGCCACCGCCGTCGGCGTCGGCACCGGTGCTGGCGCCGGTACCCGGACCGGCTTCTCGACTACCCCACCCATGACGCTCCAGTCCCTGGTCTCCGGCTTGTCGGCCACCAGTCTGCACAGCCGCTGACGGCCAGTCATATTCCCTCACCCCAATGGGTGATCTCCGACGGCCGGGTACCGCGCTCCCCCGGCCCAGCCACCAGGATGTCGGGTGCCGTCACCGATTCCGGAGGTCCGATGAGCCTCGCCGTCCGCCACACCTCGCGACTGGAGCGCCGCCGGACCCCGTTCCTCGCCTGCCGGGCGGACCCCCGGTTCTCCTACTGCCTGTACGTGCCGCCCCGGGCCCCCGCCGGGCCCCGGCCGCTGCTGGTCGTCGTGCACGGGGACCGTCGCACCGCCGAGCGCTACCGGGACGCGCTCACCGACTTCGCCGACGCCCACGGGTGCGTGGTCCTCGCGCCGCTGTTCCCTGTCGGCGTCCCGGAGCCGGAGGACGTGCTGAGCTACAAGCGACTCCGCCGACGCGACGTCCGGTTCGACCTGGTGCTCCTGCGGATGGTCGAGGAGGCCGCCGCCCGGTGGCCGGTGCGCGCGGACCGCTTCCTGCTGCACGGCTACTCCGGCGGCGGTCTGTTCGCCCTCCGGTTCTCCTACCTGCACCCGGCGCGGCTGCTCGGGGTCTCGGTCGGCGCCCCGGGCTCGATCACCCGGCTCGACCCGGCGCTGCCCTGGCCCGCCGGAATCGCAGACGTGGCCGAGAAGTTCGGCGTCACGCACCTGCTGCCGGACGGACCGGTGCCGGTGCATGTGCATGTGACCGTGGGCGCGCTCGACACCCGGCCGCTTCGCAGACCTCCGCACGACACCCGGCTCGACCAGGCCCTCGGACTGCACCGGCACCTCATGGAGCGGGGAGTCCCGGCCACCCTGGAGGTCGTCCCCGGCATCGCCCACAACGGCTTCGCCCTGCTGCCGGCCGCCACCCGGTTCCTGAGCACCGTGCTGTCCGACGGCTGACGGTTCCGCCGACCGGCGACCACCGACACGCCACGGGCGGCGGACCATCACCCGCCAGCGCAGGGTTCCGCACCTACTGTCACCTTTGCACCGAACAGAAGCATCTTCGGACAGAAGCGGAGAACCCTCATGAACCGTCAGATCGGCCGCACCCTGGCGCTGCTCGCCGTCCTCGGCCTGGCCGCCGTTCCGACCGCAGCCGGCGCCGAGGTCGTCTCCGGCGGCAACCACGGGACCGTCATCGTCGGCGACGGCAACCAGGTCGCCGGATACGACATCATCGACGCCGGCCACGACGCGACCGTCGGCTCCCACAACGGTTCCGGCGGAGTGGGCGGCACCGCCGTCGACGCCGCCCAGGCGGCCGGCGGCAACTACGGGACGGTCATCGTCGGCGACGACAACCAGGTCGCCGGGGACGACGCCATCAACGCCCTGAACGACGCCACCGTCGGCTCCTACAACGGCTGACGCACCGGAACACCCTGTTCGGCGTTCGGAACCGCTTTCGGCAGAACGCAAAGAACCCCCGTCGGTTTCCCGACGGGGGTTCTTCACAATGATTGTTCGGCGGCGTCCTACTCTCCCACAGGGTCCCCCCTGCAGTAC
>NZ_JBIVGI010000026.1:0-116924 GCF_044748625.1 Kitasatospora sp. NPDC089913
CGCCGTCGTCCGGCCCGGGGCGGGGGGCGCGGCCCCCGCCCGGCGTGCCCAGCGTGTGCTTCCGCCCCGGGGGGGGGGGGGCGGGCCCCCCCCCGGCGGGGCCCGGCCGGCCCGCCGGTTCAGTTGGCGAAGGCGTCCAGGACCTGCTCGTACTCCTCGCACCACCACGCCAGCTGGCCCGCCGAGGCGGGGTAGAGCGGGTCGGCCCGGTGGTCGCCCCGCTGGTAGCGCCACTGGAGCATCCAGAAGTCGTTCAGCCGCTCCCACCAGACCCGGTGGGTCGCGGCGGCCAGGTGCTCGGCGGTGGCGGCCCCGGTGGCCCGGTAGGCCTGTGACCACTGCCGGACCCGGACGAGGTCCAGCACCCCGGTGACCCGGTCGTTGAGGACCAGGGTGGCCGCGCGCACGGCCTCCTCGGCGCGCGGCTGCCGGCCCAGCTTGTCCCAGTCCAGGACGGCCGCGATCCGTCCGTCCCGGTGCAGCAGGTTGAGCCCGTGGAAGTCGCCGTGGGTCCAGCCGGTGGGCGGAGCCGCGCCCGGGGCGGGACGCCGGTGGGCGTGCTCGGCGAGCAGCTCCAGCCGTTCGCCCAGCCGGCGCTCGACCAGCGCGTCCAGTTCGTCGCGGGGGTGGTGCTCGCGGGCCCGTTCGCGCAGGTCGTGGGCGAGTGCGGAGCTGTCGAGGGGATCGGCGCTGCGGTAGCCGGAGGGTTGTGCGACGGGCGCGCAGACCTCGTCGAGGGCGCCGTGCAGCCGGCCGAGCAGCGCTCCCAGTTCGGCGCACTGCGGCAGGGACAGTTCGGTTCCGTGGCGGTGCCCGCCGTCCACCCAGGGGAAGAGGGCGAACAGCCGGCCGCCGAACGGGGCGATGGTGCCGGTCCGTTCGGCGAGGGCGAGCGGGGGCTCGACGGGCAGGCCCAGGGCGGCGAGGGCGGCCATCGCCCGGTGGTGGCCGGCGACCGCCTCGCGGCCGGCGGTCGCGGCGTCGACGTAGCACTTCAGGAAGTAGCCGCCGGCCTCGGTGGTGACCCGGTAGCCGCGGTTCAGCAGGCCTTCGGCGACGGGTTCGGCGGTGAGCAGGCGGCCCACCCGGTAGCGGCGCAGGACCTCGGCGAGCGCCGCGTGGGGGACGGGAGGGCTGAGCGTTCCTATCGGGGGTGCGGTGAGGTCGGGACGGGCTGGTGCACAGGCAAGGGTCTGGCTGAAAGTCACAGCCAGAGGTTAGGACCTCTCGGCGGGGGCCCTTGACAGGTCGTAAATTGTGTGCTTCGCCCGTATCAGTGCTGCTGGTCCGCCTGGTGCCGCGCCACGAACGCCGCCGCCTGGGTCCGTCGCTCCATCCCCATCTTGGCGAGCAGACTGGAGACGTAGTTCTTCACCGTCTTTTCGGCGAGGTGCAGTTCATTGCCGATCTGACGGTTGGTCATCCCTTCGCCGATCAGGTCCAGAATGCGGCGCTCCTGTTTGGTGAGCTGGGAGAGCCGTTCGTCCTCCTTCTCGCCGCCGTCCCGCAGCCGGGCCAGCACCCGGCTGGTGGCGACCGGGTCGAGCAGTGACTTGCCGGCCGCGACGTCCCGGACCGCGGTGATCAGGTCGGTGCCGCGGATCGCCTTCAGCACATAGCCGGAGGCGCCCGCCATGATCGAGTCGAACAGGGCCTCGTCGTCCGAGAACGAGGTCAGCATCAGGCACTTGATCTCCGGCATCCGGGAGCGGATCTCCCGGCAGACCTCGACGCCGTTGCCGTCCGGCAGCCGCACGTCGAGCACCGCGACATCGGGGTGCACGGCCGGGATCCTGGTCAGCGCCTCGGCGGCGGTGCCGGCCTCGCCGACCACCTCGATGTCCTCCTCGACGGAGAGGAGTTCATGGACGCCCCGGCGGACCACCTCGTGGTCGTCGAGGAGGAATACCGTGATTTGTCCGTTATCAGTCACGCGCAAAGCCTCCCATATCACCCTACGAAAGACCTCTCGCTCGTACCGCGCCGGGGTCACGATCCGGCCAGAGCGGTCGAAACCGATGCCGGTAACCCCCTTACGCCGGAGGCTCCGCCCGGATAACGTGCGCTGGTGTCCTGAACGCGACCGAATTGAGAGCTGCGCCACACGCGCGGTTTGTAGACCCCGAACAAGTAGGACGTCCTAGCGCAGACGCGTCGAGGACGGACGCTGGGTAACGTTCTCGTGAGGGACGCCGTCGGAAAAGGATCACCACCTGCCCCGCTGCGGGTGCGCACACCCACGCGCGCCCCGCGAGGCGGTGACCGGACCGGTCACCGGCGACCCCGGGCGGCCGGACAGACCGAGGAGTGAACGTGACCGTCAAAAGCACGGCGAGGGCCCGCAAGAAGGCTGCCCCCGGCGTCCGCGCCACGGCCAAGGACGCCCAGCCGGAGCTCGTACAGCTGCTGACCCCGGAAGGCGAGCGGGTCGAGCACCCGGACTTCCCGCTCACCGTGGAGGCGGACGAGCTCCGGGCCCTCTACCGTGACCTGGTGCTGGTGCGGCGCTTCGACGCCGAGGCGACCTCGCTGCAGCGCCAGGGCGAGCTGGGCCTGTGGGCCTCCCTGCTGGGCCAGGAGGCCGCCCAGGTCGGTTCCGGCCGTGCGATGCGGCCGGGCGACTACGCCTTCCCCACCTACCGCGAGCACGGCGTGGCCTGGTGCCGCGACGTCGACCCGCTGAACCTGCTCGGCATGTTCCGCGGGGTGAACCACGGCGGCTGGGACCCGAACGAGAAGAACTTCCACCTGTACACCATCGTGATCGGCGCGCAGACCCTGCACGCCACCGGATACGCGATGGGCATCACCAAGGACGGCGCCGACGACGCGGTGATCGCGTACTTCGGCGACGGCGCCTCCAGCCAGGGCGACGTCAACGAGGCCTTCACCTTCGCCTCGGTCTACAACTCGCCGGTGGTCTTCTTCTGCCAGAACAACCAGTGGGCGATCTCCGAGCCCACCACCACCCAGACCAAGATCCCGCTGTACCGCCGGGCCTCCGGCTTCGGCTTCCCGGGCATCCGGGTCGACGGCAACGACGTGCTGGCCTGCCTCGCGGTGACCCGCTGGGCCCTGGAGCACGCCCGCACCGGCAACGGCCCGGTGCTGATCGAGGCCTTCACCTACCGGATGGGCGCGCACACCACCTCCGACGACCCGACCCGTTACCGGGCGGCCGACGAGACCGAGGCCTGGAAGGCCAAGGACCCGATCACCCGGCTCCGCACCCTCCTGGAGAAGGAGGGCCTGGCCGACGCGGAGTTCTTCGCCTCGATCGAGGCGGAGAGCGAGCAGCTCGGGCTGCGGGTGCGCGAGGGCGTGCGCAGCATGCCGGACCCCGACCCCACCCTGATCTTCGACCACGTCTACGCGGAGCCGCACGCGCTGGTCGATGAGGAACGGGCCGGGTACATCGAGTACGCGGCCTCCTTCGAGGCGGGGGAGAACCACTGATGGCCGGCCAGCTCAGCATCGCCAAGGCGCTCAACGGGGCGCTGCGCAAGTCGCTGGAGAGCGACCCGAAGACCGTCCTGATGGGCGAGGACATCGGCAAGCTCGGCGGCGTCTTCCGGATCACCGACGGCCTGCAGAAGGACTTCGGCGAGGACCGGGTGATCGACACCCCGCTCGCCGAGTCCGGCATCGTCGGCACCGCGATCGGCCTCGCGCTGCGCGGCTACCGCCCGGTCGTGGAGATCCAGTTCGACGGCTTCGTCTATCCGGCCTTCGACCAGATCGTCTCCCAGCTCGCCAAGATGCACGCCCGCGCGCTCGGGCACGTCAAGATGCCGGTCACGGTCCGTATCCCCTACGCGGGTGGTATCGGCGCGGTCGAGCACCACAGCGAGTCGCACGAGGCGTACTTCGCCCACACCGCCGGTCTGCGGGTGGTCAGCCCCTCCAACGCGCACGACGCGCACTGGATGCTGCGCCAGGCCATCGAGTCGGACGACCCGGTGATCTTCCTGGAGCCCAAGCGCCGCTACTGGGACAAGGGCGAGGTCGGCGACTCCGCCGACCTGGGCCTGCACGACGCCCGGATCGTCCGGCCCGGTGCCGACGCCACGCTGATCGCCTACGGGCCGATGGTCAAGGTCTGCCTGGAGGCCGCCGCGGCCGCCGAGGAGGACGGCCGCCGGCTGGAGGTCGTCGACCTCCGCTCGCTCACCCCGGTCGACTTCGCCGCCCTGGAGGAGTCCGTCAAGCGGACCGGACGCGGCATCGTGGTGCACGAGGCCCCGGTGTTCCTGGGCATGGGCGCCGAACTGGCCGCCCGGCTCACCGAGCGCTGCTTCTACCACCTGGAGGCGCCGATCCTGCGGGTCGGCGGCTACTACGCGCCCTACCCGCCGTCCCGGGTCGAGGAGTCCTTCCTCCCCGACCTGGACCGGGTGCTGGACGCCGTCGACCGCGCGTTCGCGTACTGAGACCGGGGAGCGCCGATGACCACCGAAGTTCGCTCGCTCCGCGAGTTCAAGATGCCCGATGTGGGCGAGGGCCTCACCGAGGCCGAGATCCTCAGCTGGTACGTCAAGCCCGGTGACACCGTCACCGACGGGCAGGTCGTCTGCGAGGTGGAGACCGCCAAGGCCGCCGTGGAGCTGCCGATCCCGTTCAACGGGGTCGTCGAGCAGCTGTTCTTCCCGGAGGGCGCGACGGTCGACGTCGGTACCGCGATCATCTCGGTCGCGGTGGCCGGAGCCGCGGGGGCACCCGCCGCCGTCGCCCCGGCCCCGGCCCCCGTCGCCGAGGCCCCCGAGGCGCCCGAGCCCGAGCGGCGCGAGGTGCTGGTCGGCTACGGTCCGCGGACCGGCGGCAGCCAGCGCCGGGCGCGGCGCACCACGGTCACGGCCACCGCCACGGCGGCCGTGCCGGCTCCGGCGCCCGTCGTCGCCCCGGCCCCGGTGCCGGTGGCGGCTGTCGAGGTGTCCGGCGACCGGCCGCTGGCCAAGCCGCCGGTGCGCAAGCTCGCCAAGGACCTCGGGATCGACCTGAGGGTCGTCACCCCGACCGGTCCGGACGGCGTGATCACCCGTGACGACCTGCACGCCCACGCGGCGGCCGCCGCCGCCCCGGCGCCGGCCCCGGCCGCCGAGCCGGCCGCCGCCGCCCCGGTGTCCACCGCCGTGGTGCTGCCCGGCGCGGGCGACGTCCGGGTGCCGATCAAGGGTGTCCGCAGGGCGACCGCGCAGGCGATGGTGGCCTCGGCCTTCACCGCCCCGCACGTCACCGAGTTCGTCCAGGTCGACGTGACCCGGACGATGAAGTTCGTCCGCCGGCTCAAGGAGAGCGGCGAGCTGGGCCGGGACGTCCGGGTCAGCCCGCTGCTGCTGGTCGCCAAGGCGCTGCTGACCGCGGTCAAGCGCCACCCCGGGATCAACGCCCAGTGGGACGAGGCGGCCCAGGAGATCGTCATCAAGGGCCAGGTGAACCTCGGCATCGCCGCGGCCACCCCGCGCGGCCTGATCGTCCCCAACATCAAGGACGCCGGGGCCCGGACCCTGTCCGGTCTTGCGGTCTCGCTCGGCGAGCTGATCGAGACGGCCCGCCAGGGGAAGACGGCGCCCGGCGACATGCAGGGCGGCACGATCACGATCACCAATGTCGGCGTCTTCGGCGTCGACAGCGGCACCCCGATCCTCAACCCCGGCGAGGCGGCCATCCTCGCCTTCGGGGCGGTCCGGGAACTGCCGTGGGTGCACAAGGGCAAGGTCGTCCCGCGTCAGGTCACCACGCTGGCCCTCTCCTTCGACCACCGGCTGGTGGACGGCGAGCTGGGCTCCAAGGTGCTGGCCGACATCGCGGGCATCCTGGAGCACCCGAAGCGCCTGATCACCTGGGGCTGACCCGCCCGGGAGACCCGAAGGGGCCCGGCTCCGCACCGATGTGCGGAGCCGGGCCCCTTCGTTCTCGGTCCCGGTGGTGTTCAGGACCAAGCGGTGTCGTCGTCGGTGCGGTCGACGTCGGTGCGGTGGCGGGTCTGCTCGTGCATGGTGCGGCTCCAGGTTTCGTCCTCTGACGAGTGGGACGTCCGGCTCCGGTCGGGGTTGTCGCGGTTCCGCCGGAACTTCCGGACCTCCCACGGCGCGGGCCCTCCCCGGTGCCGGTCGCGGCACGGGGGAGGGCCCCGGTGAGGTCCGTCGGTCGAGGACGGCGGCGGTGTCGTCGGCGCCGGCGTCCGCGTCCGGGTCAGCGCCGGGCGCGCAGGCGGCGGACGGTCAGCACCATGCCCGCACCGAGGGCGGCGAGGCCGGCGGCGAGGCCCGCGAGCAGGCCGTTCGGGGTGTCGGCGCCGGTCTGGGCGAGCTCCGGGGTGCCGGCCGGGGCGGTGGTGGCCGGGGCGGCGGTGGGGGTGCTCTTCGGTGCGGCCGGCGCGGCGGGCGCGGTCGCGGCGGGCTTCGCGGGCGCGGCGGCGGGCGCGGTCGGCTTCGCGGTGGCTGCCGGGGTGGCGTCGGAGACGGGCGCGGGCTTGGCGGCCGGCTTCGCGGGCGCGGTCGGCTTGGCGGTGGGCTTCGCGGTGGGCTTCGCGGTGGGCTCGGCCGGCTTGGCCGGGGCGGGCTTCGCGGTCCCGGGAACCTTGACCGTCATCTCCTTCTGCGCCCACTCGCTGCGCGACCCGTCCTCGGCGGTGGCCCCGAGGCCGACGTAGAGGAGGTCCAGGCCGGCCGGGGCACCCGCGGCGACGCTCACGCGGAAGGTGACGTGGTTGGCGTGGCCGTCCGCGACCGGGACCCCCTTGGCCGGGGTGGCGAACAGCGTCGGGTCGCAGCCGCGCCGCAGCGAGAGCTTCTGCCAGCTGCCGTCGGCGTTGTACTCGACGGCCAGGTACTTGGAGTCCAGGTACGAGACGCCGCCCTCGCCGTTGCCGGCCAGGTGGGCGGCGAGCGAGAGGGTCGGCACCACGTTGCGGTAGGCGGCCCCGGTGAAGTTGCCGATCTCGACGGGGACGTCGACCTTCGGCCCGCCCGCGGTGACGGCCAGCGAGGGGGTCATGAAGAAGCCGATCCCGGGGGCTCCGTCATGGGCGGCCGGCGCGGCCTTCCCGGCGTCGGTGCCGGGCTTCGCGGTGCCGGCCTTCGGGGCGGCGGGCGCGGTCGGCTTCGCGGTGGCGGCCGCGGCCGCCCCGTCCGACGCGCCGCAGGCCCAGGAGGACTCGGCGGTCAGGAGCTGGACGGAGCCGGCGAGCAGGACGGTGGCGGCGACGGCCGCGACGCGACGGCGGACGACGGTGCTCTTGGCGGAAGAGGGCATGGTAGACGTGCGCATGACAGGACCCCCGAGGTCTGATGTCGTGGTGACGGTGGTGTGGGTTTCGAAGGTGGCCGGATCGCTCCATCGCGTCGGAAGCGCCCCCCGGTCTGGCCGGTCATGCTCTCTCCCGCGTCCTTCGCTGGTACAGACAGCGATCCCGGGGCGTCAGTTGCAGGACGAACCAAAGATTCTCACGATTATTTTCGGTGGATCGAAGGTCACGGTCGGTGATCGACATCCGCCTGGTTGGACTCATAGGTATGACTGGTCAGATTCTTGTGGTTCGGCCAGTTCGGTGACTTTTTCGCCGTTCGGTGAGGGCGACACGCCGGGGCGGGTACGTCTTCGCGTCCACCACCCGGGCGACGCGGGTGACCGGAACGTCGAGGACGCACCCGTATGCCGCCTGGCAACCCTGGCCGGATCGTCCGGAGTCTGGCCGCGCTCGTGCTGGTGTCCACCGCCGTACTCCCGGCCGCGCTCGAACTGGCCGGGCCCTCACCGTTCGGGGTGATCGGGGCCGGCGCCCCGGCGGACCGCGCGGTCCCGCCGCACACCGCGGTGCAGCACGCCGATCTGCGCACCGCCGGGGACGCGCCGACCGTCGACATACGGCGGACCGGCGACCCGGCCAACCGGATCACCCTGGTCCTGCTCGGCGACGGCTACACCGCCGAGGAGCAGGACGTGTTCCGCGAACAGGCCGACCGGGCCTGGCGGGCGCTGATGGAGATCGAGCCGTTCCGCAGCTACCAGGGGTTCTTCAACATAAGGCGGGTCGAGGTGGTCTCCCCGGTCTCCGGCATCGCCGAGACCGAGAGCCGCGGCCGCAGCCCCGCCACCCCGCTCGGCATGCACTTCTGGTGCGAGGGCACCGCCCGGCTGCTCTGCGCCGACGAGGAGGCGACGGCCCGGTTCGCCGGCCGCGGCGACGGCCCGCAGTACCTGATCGCGCTGGCCAACTCCACCGAGTACGGCGGCGCCGGCGGCACCGGGGTGACCACCCTGGCCGGCGGCAGCCCGGACGCCGGCCGGATCATCCAGCACGAGATCGGGCACACCGTCGGCGACCTCGGCGACGAGTACGACAGCGCGCCCGACGACGCCGACTACCCCAACCTCTCCACCGAGAACGCCGACGACATGCGCCGCAAGCAGTCCAAGTGGTGGCGCTGGCTCGGCGCGGAGTCCCCGGACGGCGCCGGGACCATCGGCGCGTACCGCAGCGCCAACGGCATCTACCGGCCCACCCCGGACTCGGTGATGCGCACCCTCGGCGGGGCCTACAACCTGCCCTCGCGGGAAGCGATCATCGAGGAGATCTACCGCCGGATCCGGCCCACCGACGCCGCCGTACCGGCCCCGGGCGACGTCACCGGCCGGCCCAGGCTGGAGGTCCGGCCGGTCCCGCTGACCGGCGCCCGGCAGCTGCGGGTGGACTGGACGGTGGACGGCGTCCCGGTCGAGCCCCAGGCGGCGGACCGCAGCTGGCTGGACACCGCGTCGCTGCCGCTGGAGCCCGGGCACGCCGCGACCGTCACGGCGACCGTCCGGGACACCACGGACTGGGTGCGCGACGAGGCGTTCCGGGAGCGCTACATGACGCGCGCGGTCTCCTGGACGGTGGCCGGCTGAGGCGGAGCGGGAAGGGGCCGGTGGCGGGCTCCGTGGCGGCCGTCACCCTGGGCATCCAATGATGGGATGACTAATCTGGGGCCACTATGACCGTGGAGCCCGCCCGTTCAGCCCGCCCCCTGTCCGCCTCCGCTCCTCGCGCCACAGCCGACCGCACCGGTGGCACCACCGCCGGTCCGGCCGCCGTTCCGGCCGCCGGTCCCTGGCAGCCGCCCGGGGGCCGGGCCGCCTGGACCGCCTGGTCCATCGGGGCGAGCGTCTACGTCCTGGCCGTCATCCACCGCACCAGCCTCGGGGTCGCCGGTCTGGACGCCGCCGACCGCTTCGGCATCGGCGCCTCGGCGCTCTCCACCTTCTCGATCCTCCAGGTCCTCGTCTACGCGGCCATGCAGATACCCGTCGGCGTGCTGGTCGACCGGTTCGGCCCGCGCAAGGTCCTGCTGCTCGGCGTGGTGCTGCTCAGCACCGGCCAGCTCGCCTTCGCCTTCTCCGACGCCTTCGGCCCCGCGCTGGCCTCCCGGGCCGTGCTCGGCTGCGGCGACGCCATGACGTTCATCAGCGTGCTGCGGATCGCCGCCCGCTGGTTCCCCGCCGCGAAGAACCCGCTCGTCGCCCAGCTGACCGGCCTCGCCGGGATGAGCGGCAACCTGGTGACCACCGTCGTCCTCGCCCAGGCCCTGCACAGCGAGGGCTGGACGCCCACCTTCACCGCCATCGCCCTGCTCGGCATCGCCGTCTTCGCGCTCGTCGCGCTGTTCCTCCGCGAGTCGCCGGAGGGGCCCGCGCCGGCCGTCGCGGCGGCCGGACGGCCCCGCCCCGCCGTCGGCAAGCAGGTCCGGGACGCCTGGCGGGAGCCGGGCACCCGGCTCGGGCTCTGGATCCACTTCACCACGCAGTTCCCCGGCAACGCCTTCGGCCTGCTGTGGGGCCTGCCCTACCTGGTCCAGGCCCAGGGCATGACCCGCACCGGGGCGGGCGGGGTGCTCACCCTGCTGGTGCTCGCCAACATGAGCTTCGGCTTCCTCTTCGGCCGACTGCTCTCCCGGACCTCCCGGGCCCGGATGCCGATCGTGCTCACCACCATCGGCGTCACCGCGCTGCTCTGGGCGGTGACCCTCGCCTGGCCCGCGGGGCACCCGCCGCTCTGGCTGCTGGTCACGGTCGTCCTGGTGATGGGCAGCAACGGCCCGGCGTCCCTGGTCGGCCTCGACTACGCCCGCGCCCGCAACCCCGTCGAGCGCCTCGGCACGGCCTCCGGCATCGTCAACATGGGCGGATTCATCGGCACGATGATCACGCTGTTCGGCATCGGCGTGCTGCTCGACACCCTCACCCCGGACGGCGCGGCCGGGTACTCCGCGAGCGCCTTCCGGTGGGCGTTCTGCTGGCAGTACGTGCCGATGGCGGTGGGCACGGTGATGATCCTGCGGCTGCGCCGGAGGCTGGCGGCGGCTTCCGGCTAAGGTTCCCGACCTGCGGAAACGGGGGAACCCTCGGTCGGACCGAGGGTTCCCCCGTTCGGTCAGTCCGCGTACTCGCGCATGAACTCGGCGAACTGCCGGGGCGTTCCGTGGATCCGGTCGATCCGGCCGCAGTCCACCACCGCGTACATGAGGGCGTGGTCACGCGTCGGCTCGGCCGCCGGCTCGGACCGGGCTTCGTCCCGCATCCGGACCAGGTCCACGATCCGCAGCTTCGGGCAGCCCGGGACCGGCCGGCTCCCCCGGATCCCGACGCTCTCCCCGCCCCGGCACTCGAAGTACGGGCCGAACGGCGGCCCGCTGTCGTCCTGGCCGGGCAGCCGGAGGGACATCTCCCCGTGCCGGCAGTGGACCGTGCCGTCGGAGTGGACGGTCAGGCCCGGCCAGTCCTCGTGTTCGATTCGCGCGACGACGTACACCTGCTGCCCGATCGCCTCGGTGAGCGTCTCCGCCATCCGCCGCTGCTGGGTGGGGATGTCGGTGTCGCCCCGGCGGACGGAGGGGAGGAGTTCCCGGGTGACCCAGTCCTGGAACGGTTTGGCGGTCGGCTTGTTCGAGCGCATGATCAGCTTGTAGAGGCCGGCTTCGCTGATCACGTTCAGCATCGGATTGCCACGCTCGTAGGGTTTTTCACCTGCGGAAACGCGATTAACCTTCCCAAAAGTTAGGTTAATCGCGCGCGAGTTGATCACTCGCGTGTGTTCGATTCCGACGACCTGGCGGACACGACTCGGGTTCATGCGGCCCAACACCGTGCACACGTCCGCCGTGACGAACCACGGCTCGCCGTCGATCATCACGACCCTGATCGGCTGGCCCGTGACCGGGAAGCTCGACCGGACCAGTTCCATCCGCCCCTGCACTGTCTGTTCGTCGTCCATTTCGGACGCCCCTCCTTCTTCCGGGTGATGCTGACCGGAACAACGACGGCGAACAGGGGGGGGTACTGGTTCCAACGTGACGTACGGGAGCACGAGGCGCACCCACCCGGCGCGCGCGGTGCGTGTACGCCGGGCGGGTGACGCGGAGGGCTACGGGGTGACGGAGAAGTTGGCCAGGACGCGGTCGGCGAGCTCCCGGTCGCCCTCGACGATCACCGAGCCGGGCCGGCCGCGGCCGCAGGCGAGGCGGACGTAGGTCTCCCAGTCGAGGGTGAGCTGGACGTCGGGGGCCAGGCTGATGGACTCGTCCACGCTGCCGCGGCCGGAGGAGTCGACCCGGACGGTGCGCAGGAACTCGACCGGGCCGGTGACGTCGACGACCACGGTGCTGCCGGCCGGGGCGCCGGCCCGGTTGGCGACGGCCTTCGGCAGGCCCTGGAGCAGGACGTCGCGGGAGACCAGCGCGGCCGGGGAGTCGAGGTTGCCCGGCGTGCCGAGGGCGCGGCGGAGGTCCTGCTCGTGCACCCAGACGTCGAAGGCGCGCAGGCGGAGCAGCTCGTGGTACGGGATGTCGCGGCTCTGCGGGCCGGCCGGCCAGCGGACCGGCTCGTTCGGCAGCTGCTTGGCGTTCCGCAGCGCCCGGGAGCGGCGGATGATCGTGTAGTCCAGCTCGCCGGTCATCTCCAGCGCGGTGTGGCAGCGGCGCTTGTCGACGGGCAGTTCGAGGTAGCGGGCGGCCTCGGTGGTGACGTGCAGCAGGTCGCGGGGCAGCGCGTGGATCGGGCGCGGGTCGCCGAGGAGTTCGGACTCGACGGCGATCACGTGCGAGACCACGTCCCGGACCGACCAGCCGGGGCACTCGGTGGCCCGGTTCCAGGAGCCCTCCGGCAGGGGTGCCACCAGTTCGGATATCGCCTCGATGGACTGCGTCCACGCGTCGGTGTACGCCTGCACGGTCTGGTTGTCCGTCACGGGAATCTCCGGCCCTCCGTCAGCTGCCTTGCCACGCGTGTCGCGCGCTCGGGGACCGGTCGGGAAGGTCCGGGTCCCGGGCGCACACGCTAACCGCACGTTACGCTGCCGGGTGAGAGCAGGGCAGCGCTTTCGGGTGACGATCGTAGGACTCTTGCCGTGGACGGTGGTACTGTGCGCGCTTCATTGATCCAACTCGTGGTCTCCGACACGGAGCCCCCGGCCGAACGGCGGGCCCGCGCGGCCGCCCTGGTGCGGGCCCAGCGGGGATCCGACCTGGTGGTCCTGCCCGAGCTGTGGGCCCTCGGCGGCTTCGCCTACGACCTCTGGTCGGACGGCGCCGAGGCGCTGGACGGGCCGACCTCGGACGCGATGTCGGCGGCGGCGAAGGCGGCCGGCGTCTGGCTGCACGCCGGTTCGATCGTCGAGCGCGATCCGGACGGGCCGATCTACAACACCTCGCTGCTGTTCGCCCCGGACGGCGAGCTGGTGCACACCTACCGCAAGATCCACCGCTTCGGTTTCGACAGCGGCGAGGCGGTGGTGATGGGTGCCGGTCAGGAGATCGTCACCGCGGCCACCGACGTCGGCACGCTGGGCCTGGCGACCTGCTACGACCTGCGCTTCCCGGAGCTGTTCCGGGCGCTGCTGGACGCCGGGGCGCAGGTGCTGGTCGTCCCGGCGGCCTGGCCGGCGCGGCGGCGGGAGCACTGGACGCTGCTGAACCGGGCCCGCGCGGTGGAGGAACAGGCGTACGTCCTGGCCTGCAACACGGCGGGCACGCACGGCGGGGTGGAGCAGGCCGGTCACAGCATCGCGGTGGACCCGTGGGGCCGGGTGCTGGGCGAGGCCGGGCCCGGGGAGGAGGTGCTGACCGTGGAGTTCGATCCGGCCGAGGTGGCCAAGGCGCGGGCGGAGTTCCCGGTGCACCGGGACCGGCTGCTCGGCATCCCGGCGCCGGTCCAGCGCTGACGGCCCTCCCCGTCCGCGAGCCGGAGGGGCGGTGCGGCTCCGGACCGCGGCCGGGGGCCGGGCCGGGCAGTGGGGAACAGCGCAGAGGAGAAGAGAAGGGGCAGGACGGGGCGGGGGCGCGGGCGGGCGCATGTGGGGGGCTTGTACACAGCGGTGTCCTTTTTGAGAAGATGAGCCTTCGTCGTGTTACCAGCCGTTCTTCCGCCGGTCCGTCCCGTCAGGCCGCCGGCCCGCCCGAGGAGGTCGCGCGCATGTTCGGCACCGGTGCGGGCGGCTCCCGTCCCGCGATCCAGCGCAACAGCCTGCGCGAGCAGATCGCGGGCGCGCTGCGCGAGGAGATGATGGCCGGCCGGCTCGCGGCCGGGCGGAACTTCACCGTCAAGGAGATCGCCGAGCTCTACGAGGTCTCGGCGACCCCGGCCCGCGAGGCGCTGGTCGACCTCGCCGGACAGGGGCTGCTCCGGGCCGAGCACCACCGGGGCTTCACCGTTCCCGAGTTCGGCTGGGAGGACTTCCGCGAGATCTTCGAGTCCCGGGTGCTGATCACCGACAGCTACTTCCGTCGGCTGGCCGTGAACCCCGGCCCGCCGGACGACAGCCGGCTGCCCTCGCTGCGCCGCCGGGCCGACGCCGCGGTGCGGGCGGCCCGGGCGGGCAACCTGGACGTGATGGTGGGCTGCGACCGCCGGTTCTGGCAGGAGGTCGCCGGCCTGCTGGGCAACCGCCGGATCGCCGACTACCTGGACTGGCTGCGGGTGCAGTCGTGGATGTTCGCCGCGCGGTACCTGCGGTCGATGCCGCAGCTGGGCGGCGTCTGCTGGGACAGCCACCTCGACCTGGTGGACGCGATCGCGGCACGCGACGTGCCGCGCGCGCACCGGATCGTCTGCGAGTACAACCTCTTCACCGTCGGACTGCTGGCCGAGCTGGCCGGGCAGCAGGTGGAGTCGGTCGGGGTGCTGCCGCTGCTGACCGGCCGCCCGGTCGCCGGACCGGGCGGTCCCGGGGCCGGGGACGGCCCGGTGGCGGCCGTTGCATCCGGGACCGGGGAGGAGGCGGAGACGGACGGCGACCCGCGGCCGCAGTCCCCGGGCGTCACCGGGCCGGAGCAGCCGGCGCCGGGTGCCGCGCGCCACCCGGCGGAACCGGGCCGGGAGGCCGACGGCGCCCCGGGCCGGGAGCGCGACCTCGGCCGTGAACTGGGCCGCGAACTGGGCCGTGAACTGGGTCTGGGCCTCGGTCTGGTGCCGCAGCCGCGGTCGGTCCCGTACGGACGGTTCGGCCGCAGGCTGCCCGAACCGCCGTCCGGCCAACTGCCCGAGGGACGGCCCGATCCGCATCGCGCGCCGGGCCGGTAGGGTGGGCGGTCGTTCGTCCCGGCCGCTCCTCGTACCGACCGTCCGGGTACCGACCCCCGTCCGTCCGCCGTCCGCCCCCGCGCGGCCGGTTCCCGCCGCCCGGAGAGGAAGAGCCGGCCCATGGCCTGCGACCTCTGGCTCGTCCCGCTGGTGGACGTACTGAGCCACAGCCCCGACAACCCGTTCCGGGACGACCTCGCGCTCTACAACCGGGTACTGGCCGGCAACGGCCTGCCCGAGATGCCGGTCTACCGGTACGTGCCCGGGCTCAGCGGGGCGGTCGAGCCGATAGCCGCCTTCGACTACGACTCGCTGCACTTCCTGCGCCGGGCCTACCTGCTGGGCCTCACCGGCCTGGACATCACACCGGTGGACGCGCTGGGCGGGGACTACGAGCAGCTGCTGGAGATGTTCGAGAGCAGCGCCGAGCAGTCGCACCTGGTCTGGCACTTCGACCACGCCGGCGCCTATGTGCCGATCGAGTTCGCCGCCCCGCTGGTGGAGGAGTCGCTGCTGGCCTCGGGCGGGCCGCTCGGCTCCAGCCACGGGCTGCTGCGCGAGCTCCAGGCCGTGGCCCCGGCGCTGGGCATCGACCTCCTCGACCCGCCCGCGCCGACCAGGCCGCTCGGTCCGACCGGCCTGGAGCAGCCGTTCGGCCCGCCGCTGGACGACCTGCACCCGTTCGCCCGCGAGCGGCACGCCTGGGCGGGCCTGTACGCGGCGGCGACCCGGAGCCTGCACCAGGGCTCGATGGTCGTCTTCGCCTGAGCCGCCGGGCGTCGGCCGCCGACCGCCGGCCGACCCACGGTCGGCCGACCCACCGCCCGCCGACCCGCCGCCCCCTGCCCGCCGACGGCCGGCCGGCGCCCTCCCGCGCCCGGACGCCCGCCCCCCGCTACCGCAGCGGGCCCTCCGGCGGCCGCTGGCGCGGCATGGTGGGCCTGGCCCCCGGCGGCGGCAGCACCCGGACCTGGGCCCCGACGCCCGGCTCGGTACGCCCGCCCCAGCTGCCGGAGGCCTGGGTGGGCAGCCGGGTCATCCCGGCCCGGAACTCGAGCATCCACTCCGAGGTCTCGGTGCGGACCATGTCCGAGACGTCCTCGCAGAACCGCCGCAGCACCCCGAGGCACCGCTCGGCGGCCTCGCCCGCCGTCCCCTCGGTGGGGCCGAGCACCTCCCGGACGCACTCCGAGGCCCAGTCGAACTGGAAGGCCTCCAGCCGCCGCTGCAGCGCCTGCGCGGTGGAGACGTCGCGCATCCAGCCGGAGGTCAGCCCGAACGCCCGGTCCGCGCCGTAGCAGGCGCCGGCCAGCGCCAGCCCGACGTAGCCCCACTCGGTGGCGTGGGCGACCGTCCCGGTGAGGTCGACCAGCGGGGCGGTGACCCCGCCGACCGCGAAGCCGGTGGTGCCGAAGCGCAGCAGCCTGGCCCAGCGGCGCTTCCAGATCCGGTCCCGGCGGTACCAGTCGATCGCCTCGACCGCCCGCTCCTCGGACCAGCGGTACAGCTCCTCCAGCCGCTCGGCGGGCTCGCCCCAGTCCCCGAGCGGGAACTGGCGGGCACTCAGGTCGGACCGGCGGCGGGTCGACGCGCGGTGCGCGAGGGTCGCGGCGGGCGGGTCCTCCTCGCCGATCTCCTTGCCCCAGGCACTCTCCTCGGGCTGCATTTCCGGCTGGCTCACCTGTGGGGCTCCCTTGGCGGGCGGACGGCTGGTCTGGCTGGTCCCGACTCTGCGCGGACTGACGTGTCGTCGGCCTGACGGCCGGTGAAACGCCGGACAACGCGCCGAACACGCCGCCGTTCCGGGGCGGGTGCGGGCGTCCCGGGGCGGCACCGCCGACGGCCGCCGGCGGTGGTCCAACAGCACTTCTTACCGCCAAATGGCTGACCATGGGGGCGCTTCACCAATGATCGTTATCGGATTCGGCCACCGGATCCCGAGGTGGGAGGGTTGCGGCGGTCGGCGGGATTTCACCCGTCCGAGGGAGCCGCCGGTGACCCGCTGTCCTGACCCGGGCACCGCGGCGCGACTCCGGCACCCCGGGACTGGACGATCCTCCGAGGCCGTGCGTGTACCCGACCCCCTCGATCGTCTCTTCCTACGGGACCGGAGAGCGGCCGGAACCGGCCACCGACTACCCTTGCCCAGCGTGAAGGTCCTCGTCATCGGCGGCGGCGCCCGCGAACACGCCCTGTGCCGCTCTCTGTCCCAAGATCCCGCCGTGACCGAGCTGCACTGTGCCCCGGGCAACGCCGGGATCGCGCAGGTGGCGACGGTCCACCCGGTCGACCAGCTCGACGGCGCGCAGGTCACCGCGCTCGCCGGGCGGCTCGGCGCCGAACTGGTCGTGGTCGGCCCGGAGGCCCCGCTGGTCGCGGGCGTCGCCGACGCCGTGCGCGCGGCCGGTGTCCCGGTGTTCGGCCCGTCCGCGGAGGCCGCCCTGCTGGAGGGCTCCAAGGCCTTCGCCAAGGACGTGATGGCCGGCGCCGGTGTGCCCACCGCCCGCTCCTACCTCTGCACCACCGCCGCCGAGGCGGCCGAGGCCCTGGACGCCTTCGGCGCGCCCTACGTGGTCAAGGACGACGGCCTGGCCGCCGGCAAGGGCGTCGTGGTCACCTCCGACCGCGCCGAGGCGCTGGCCCACGCCGAGGCCTGTCTGGCGGCTGGTCCCGGACGTCCGGGCGGCGGGAGGGTGGTGATCGAGGAGTACCTGGACGGCCCCGAGGTCTCGCTCTTCGCGATCACCGACGGCACCACCGTCCTCCCGCTCCAGCCCGCCCAGGACTTCAAGCGCGCCCTGGACGGCGACCAGGGTCCCAACACCGGCGGCATGGGTGCCTACTCGCCGCTGCCCTGGGCCCCCGAGGGCCTGGTCGAGGACGTCCTGGCGACCGTGCTGCAGCCGACCGTGGACGAGCTGCGCCGCCGCGGCACCCCGTTCTCCGGCCTGCTCTACGCCGGTCTGGCGCTGACCTCGCGCGGCACCCGGGTGATCGAGTTCAACGCCCGCTTCGGCGACCCGGAGACCCAGGTCGTGCTGGCCCGGCTGCGCACCCCGCTGGCGGGCGTGCTGCACGCCTCGGCCACCGGGACCCTGGACGAGCTGGAGCCCCTGCGCTGGGACGAGGGCGCCGCGGTCACCGTGGTGATCGCCGCCGAGGGCTACCCGGCCGCGCCGCGCACCGGCGACCCGATCGAGGGCCTGGCCGAGGCGGAGTCCGCCGACGGCACCGCCTACGTGCTGCACGCCGGGACGAAGGCGGACGGCGAGGGCCGGGTGCTGAGCGCCGGGGGCCGGGTGCTGTCCGTCACCGCGACCGGCGCGGACCTGGTCGAGGCGCGCGAGCGGGCGTACCGGTCGGTCGGGCTGATCTCACTGGCCGGCGGCCAGCACCGCGGGGACATCGCCCTGAAGGCCGCGCAGTAGCGGCCGCCCGCCCCCGTTCCGTCCCCGGGCCCCCGGCACGCCTCCGCGCGCCGGGGGCCCGGGCGTTCCGGGCCGCGCCCGCCTCGCCAGGGCCGTCGGCGCGGCCCCCGTGGGCACGTCCGGTCCGAGCCCCGGCACCCTCCTCGCGCCCCGGGACAACCCCCATGGACGCAGCGCGCCCCGGTGTTTCCGGGCCGGGTGGGACGGGAGCGGCGCCCGGTGCCGCCACACCGTTCGGTCCCCGGAATCCAGCCCATCGAGTGACAGCGACCGCATCCGGCTGACGTAACCCGCTGCCCGGCCTTATGGTGCGCTGGACCACGGCACCACAGGTCGGGCGGCTTCCGGCCGCCGCCGGGTGAGGGCGGTCGTGCGGGGGGATGCTGGACGGCGTCCGGCCGGACCGGACCCGCCGGGCGCTTCCCGGGGGCGGCCGTCCGGTTTTCGGGCGGTGTCACCGGGACGAGTGGAAACCGGGCCGATCCGGAACACCCACCCGGACCCGGGCGTCGAAAATGTCGGAAGCGCCACGCAGCATGTACTACCGGGGCTCGGACACCACCGTTTCCCGGTCGGAACTGATCGTTTCGAATCGGCTCAGGGCCCCGTCACGGGTGTCCCGGGGCTCCGAAGGGGGTGCCGCACCGTATGGCCGCTGTCGACACCGCGCGCGCTCACGCCCAGGCGGTCCTGCGGATCCGGGGTCTCGCCCTGGCCGCCGCCGCGCTGCCCGCCGCCACCGCGGTGGTGCTGCTCGCCGGCCGGTTCACCGGGCGGATCGGTGCCCCCGGCTCCCCCGACGGGGTGGGCTGGGACATCGCCCGCTGGACGGTCTGCGCGGTGGCCGCGCTGACCCTCCTGGTGGCCGGGCTGGCCGCCCGCGCCTACCGCCGGGCCGTTCCGCCGCAGACCCCGGCCGTGCCGCTGGACCGCGCCCAGGCCCCCGAGCTGTACCGGCTGATCGACGAACTCGCGGACCGGCTGGAGGTCCCCGCGCCGTCCGCCGTGGCGCTCACCCCGGACTGCGACAGCTGGCTCGAGGACGTGCCCGCGCCGGGGCCCCGCCGCTCCCGGGCGGCCGGCCACGAACCGACCGCCCCGGTGCTGGTCGTCGGCTCGCCGTTCCTCTGGTGGATGCGCGCCGGTGAGCTGCGGGCCCTGCTCGCCCCGGTGGTGGCCGGCACCGCGGCCGCCGCGGACCCGGAGATCGCCGCCGCCCGGCACTTCCTGCGCGCCCTGGACGCCAGCCTGGACGCGGGTCCCGCCGACGGACCGGCCGGCCTCCCCGGGGGCTGCGCACCGCGCCCGCCCCGCCGGGGCCCGGTCGCCCTGACCGACCGCCTCACCGACCGGATCACCCGCCGGCTGCTGGGCGCCTGCCGCGAGCACGCCGCCGAGCTGGAGCGCTCCGTCGCCGGCTGGGCCTCCGAGCAGGCCCGCGGCGTCGACTACGGCCTGCGGATCGCGGCCCAGGAGCAGGTCGGCCTCGCCTACGCGGGCTGGGACCGGCTGCTCACCCGGGTCGCGCTGCCCGCCTGGCGGCTCGGTCGGCACCCGGCGCACCTGAACGCCGGAGTGGTGGCCGCGCTCACCGAGCTGTCCCGGCGCGACCGGCTGGCCGACGGCTACAGCAGCCGGCTCGGCGACCGCCCGGCCTGCGACCTGCTGGAGGAGCCCGGCGAGGTGGACGCCGCGGTCTCCCGGCTCGCCGCCGAACTGTTCTTCGGGGCGCCCGCCTCCGGCGCCTGGCGCGAGCTGGAGTGGGTCGACTACCCGGCCGAGGTGGTGGACGCCGGCTGGCGGGCCCGCGCCGCCGCCCTGCAGTCCGCGCTGGACCTGCTCGCCCCGCAGGCCCGCCCCGGGGCCCCGACCCTGACCCGGTTGCTGGGCCGGCTGGCCGACGGCGACGGCGAGCGGCTGGCCGCCGCGCTCGCCGCCCAGCTGGCCCGCGCCACCACGCCCGCGCCGCTGCTCGAACCGGTCCGCTCCGGGCGGGACGTCCTGGTCGACCACGTCACCGCGATGGTCTGCTGCGCCGCCGTGGACACCGCGGGCGCCGTCCCCGGGCTCGACTGGCTGGACGGCCCGGTGCTGCTGCTCGGCGGGGTCCGCCGCACCGACCTGGCCGAGCCGGTCGCCCAGGCCGTCGAACAGGGCCAGGACGGGCCGTTGCGGGCCTGGCTGGACGCCGCGGACGTCCGGCTGGAGAAGCCGGTCCGGCTCTGACCCCGCCCCGGCCGGCGGCTCGGGGGCGTGAGCCCCGGTGGTGAGCGCCCCCGGCCGGACCGGCAGCCCCGGGTCTTCGCAGGCCGGAGGCCGTCCTTCCGACGGCCCGGAAGATTCCCGCCACTAGTTGCTACCGTGGGGTGACGCAGCGCCAGCACGGTGTGGTGTATTAGACCGCACGCACATCCGGGAGGCACGTGCCAACCGGCGAAGGTGCACCTGGGAGGGGCGCGCGTGGGGACCGAACTCAACCGCCGCTGGGAGTCCGGGACGCACGCGCACAGCGTCTCCGACCCCTTCGGCCAGGGCCCGCTGCCCTGGCTGCGCAGCCCGGACCAGTACGTCGCCGGTGCCGAGGGCGTCGAGGTGCCCTGGTACGTCTCGGTGGACGCGCCCGGGCAGCGCCCGCTGTCCGCCGGGGTGCGGGGCAGACCGGCGGTCGGCAGCCCGCTCGGCGCCAACGACGAGGAACAGCAGATCAAGGGCTTCGCCTCGGCCGGGGTGGTCCGTCCCGGCGGCTCGGTGGACCTGCGGGTCACCGTCAACCCGCCCCGCGAGTTCACCGTCGACGTCTTCCGGATCGGCCACTACGCGGGCGACGGCGCCCACCACATGACGTCCAGTCCGCTGATCGCCGGCATGTCCCAGCCGGCCCCGATGGTGGTCGGCCGGACCGTCTCCTGCCACCACTGGTGGCACACCTGGCGGCTGCAGGTCCCGCAGCACTGGCGGCCCGGCGCCTACGTCGCCGTGCTCACCACCGCCGACATGCTGCACCGCAGCCACATCCCTTTCACGGTACGGGACTTCGAGGACCAGAACCGCTCCGCCGAGCTGCTGCTGGTGCTGCCCGACGTGACCTGGCAGGCGTACAACCTCTTCCCCGAGGACGGCCGCAGCGGCGCCAGCCTCTACCACGCCTGGGACGGCGGCCGGCTGGTCGGCGAGCCCGAGGCGGCCGTCACCGTCTCCTTCGACCGGCCGCACGCCACGGCCGGGCTGCCGCTGCACGTCGGCCACGCCTACGACTTCATCCGCTGGGCCGAGCGCTACGGCTACGACCTCTCCTACGCCACCGCCACCGACCTGCACGCCGGCCTGGTCGACGCCTCCCGGCACCGGGCGCTGGTCTTCCCCGGCCACGACGAGTACTGGTCCGAGCCGATGCGACGCGCCGCCGAGCGGGCCCGGGACGGCGGCACCTCGCTGGTCTTCCTCTCCGCCAACACCATGTACTGGCGGGTCGAGCTGAGCCCGGGCCCCTCCGGCGAGCCCAACCGGATGCTCAACTGCCGCAAGCGCCAGAAGGTCGGCCCGGGCAGCCCCGCGGCCGGGGTGCCCGGCGCCGCCAGCGCGCTGTGGCGCGACGCGGGCGAGCCCGAGCAGCACCTGCTCGGGCTGCAGTACTCCGGCCGGGTCGCCGCACCGGTTCCGCTGGTCGCCCGGCACACCGCGCACTGGCTCTGGGACGGCACCGGCGTCCAGGAGGGCGAGGAACTGCCCGGGCTGGTGGCCGGCGAGGCGGACCGCTACTACCCCAAGGTCGCGCTGCCCGAGCACAGCGAGCGGGTGCTGCTCGCGCACTCCCCGTACCGGGACCTGGCCGGCCGCGTCCGGCACCAGGAGACCTCGCTCTACCGGGCGCCGAGCGGCGCGTACGTCTTCGCCTCCGGCACCTTCGCCTGGTCGCCCGCGCTGGACCGCCCGGGGCTCACGGACGAGCGGATCCAGCGGGCCACCGCGAACCTGCTGGACCGGCTCTGCAAGAACGGCTGACCGCCGCGGTCCGGGTCCGGCCCCCGGGCCGGGCCGGTGGCCATGACAGACTCGACCCCAGTGACCTCCCCTTTCGCGCCCCACGCCCGCGAACGACCCCTGAGGACTGAGACGATCTTGAGCGGATTTGTCACCAAGCCCGAGCCGGTCCAGGTGCCCGGCCTGGTCCACCTGCACACCGGCAAGGTGCGCGACCTGTACCGCGCCGAGTCGGGCGAGCTGGTGATGGTCGCCAGCGACCGCACCTCGGCCTACGACTGGGTGCTGCCCAACGAGATCCCGGACAAGGGCCGCATCCTCACCCAGCTCTCGCTGTGGTGGTTCGAGCGGATCGCCGACATCGTGCCCAACCACGTGGTCTCCACCGAGGTCCCGGCCGGAGCCCCGGCCGACTGGAAGGGCCGCACCCTGGTCTGCCGCAGCCTGGACATGGTGCCGGTCGAGTGCGTCGCCCGCGGCTACCTGGCCGGCTCCGGCCTGGAGGAGTACCGGGTCTCCCGCACCGTCTGCGGCGTCGCGCTGCCCGAGGGCCTGGAGGACGGGTCCGAGCTGCCCGCCCCGATCTACACCCCCGCCCTGAAGGCCGAGGTCGGTGAGCACGACGAGAACGTCCCCTACGAGGAGACCGCCCGCCGGGTCGGCGCCGAGCTGGCCGACCAGCTCCGCCGGACCACCCTGGACGTCTACTCCCGGGCCCGGGACATCGCCCGTGACCGGGGCATCCTGCTGGCCGACACCAAGTTCGAGTTCGGCCTGCTGGACGGCGAGCTGGTGATCGGCGACGAGGTGCTCACCCCGGACTCCTCGCGCTTCTGGCCGGCCGACGAGTGGGAGCCGGGCCACCCCCAGCCCTCCTTCGACAAGCAGATCGTCCGCGACTGGCTGACCTCCCCGGCCTCCGGCTGGGACCGGAAGAGCGAGCAGCCGCCGCCGGAGCTGCCGGCCGAGGTGGTCGAGCGGGTGCGTGCCAAGTACGTCGAGGCGTACGAGCGGATCACCGGCCTGACCTGGGCCTGACCTGGGCCTGAGCCCCGGCCCGACCCGGGCGGCCCGGCCGGTCCGGGGCCGGGCCGCCCGCGGGCCGGCGGTCAGATCCAGCCGTGCTCGCGGGCGATCCGCACCGCCGCGTGCCGGTTCTCCGCGCCCAGCTTGGCGACGGCCGAGGACAGGTAGTTGCGCACGGTGCCCTGGGAGAGCGAGGCGCGTTCCGCGATCCCGGCGATCGAGGTGCCGTCGGCGGCCAGTTCCAGCACATCGGTCTCGCGCGGGGTCAGCGGTGTCTCCCCGGCGGAGATCGCGTCCGCCGCGAGCTCCGGGTCGACGTACCGGCCGCCGGCCCGGACGGTCCGGATGATCCCGGCCAGGTCCGCCGCGGAGACGGTCTTCGGCAGGAACCCCCGGACGCCGACCTCCAGCGCCCGCTTCAGGTAGCCGGGGCGGCCGTGGCCGGTGACGATCATGCAGCGGCAGTCCGGCAGCAGCGCGCGCAGCCGGGTGGCCACCTCGATGCCGTCCAGGCCGGGCATCTGGAGGTCCAGCACCGCGATGTCCGGCCGGTGCGCCTCGGCCATCGCCAGCGCCTCCGGTCCGGAGGCCGCCTGCGCGACCACGGCGATGTCCTCCTCCAGGGAGAGCAGCGCGGCGAGCGCGCCGCGGATCAGGTGCTCGTCGTCGGCGAGCAGGACGCGGACGGGCGCGGGGTCGGTCATCGGCGGGCCTTCCGTACGGCGGGGGTCAGAGCGGGACGCTGGCGAGCAGCCGGAAGTGTCCCGGCCCGGCGTCCGGGACGGTCAGTTCGCCGTTGTGGGCGGCGAGCCGTTCCCGCAGGCCGCTCAGGCCGGTACCGCCGCCCTGGGAGGGCAGCGGTACGGCCGGCACCCCGTCATTCTCCAGCTCCAGCAGGGCCCGGCCGCCCTCGTGGCGGAGCCTGATCGAGCAGTGGCCCGCCTCGCTGTGCCGGAGCACGTTGGTGGTGGCCTCGCGGATCACCCAGCCGAGCACCGACTGGACCGCCTCCGGCAGTTGCTCGGCGTGCTCGCCGAGGTCGATCTCGCAGGCCACATCGGCCGAGCGGAGCACCGCGCGGGCGCCGACCGCCTCCGCGTGCAGGGCCGCCGTGCGGTAGCCGCGGACCACGTCGCGGACCTCGCGCTGGGACTCCTGGGCGATCTGCTGCACCTCGGCCATCTGCTCGGCGGCCTCCGGGCGGCCGCGCCGGGCCAGCTGGACGGCCAGCTCGCTCTTGAGCGCGATGGTGGTGAGGTTGCGGCCCATCACGTCGTGCAGGTCGCGGGAGAACCGCAGCCGCTCCTCGGCGACGGCCAGCCGGGCCTGCGCCTCGCGGGCGGTGTCCAGCTCCTGGACCACCGACTGGAGCCAGGCGAAGCTGCGGCAGCTGCAGCCGATGAAGACCATCACCAGGCCGCTGCCGACCAGGATCCCGGCGGTGGTGCCGGGCTCGGCGCCGACCAGCAGCATCGCGGGAGCGACGGCCAGCAGCGCCGCGGCGCCGGCGAGCGCCGCCCGGCGCGGCGGCAGTCCGACCGAGGCCGGGCCGAAGGAGGAGAACAGCATGGTGCTGACGATCGGGAGGGTGAAGACCACCTGCTCCCCGCCGGGGACCGGGTCGACCCGCGGGCCGAGCAGCAGCAGCACCCAGGCGCCGGCCACCGCGACGCCGCCGGTGAGGGCGAGCCAGCGCAGGTGGTCGGTGGGCCGCTTGAGGTAGTGGTCCAGCGAGGTGCGGTAGGCGCGCAGGGTGACCAGAGTGAGGGCGAGGCCGAGCACCAGGGCGACCCTGGACGCGGGCTCGGCGCCGGAGTCCGGGTCGGCCGAGTTGATCAGCACGGTGACCGGCAGCGGAGCCAGCGCCATCAGGTAGAGCGACCAGCGGAGGTAGAGCTCGGAGCGCTGGGGCTTGGAACGGCCCCGCCATGCGCGCACCGGATTCACGACATCCATTTCTTCCGCTCCCCGTTCCGTCATGATCGTGCTGCGGCCTTCTTATCAGAGGTCGAACGGGGAGCGGGCCTTCGGATCCGTACCGGGCGGAGGGACGCTCAGCGGCGCGGCTCCCAGCGGAAGTACCGGACGGCGCCCCAGACCGCGAGGGCGAGCCAGACGCTCCCGGTGACGAGGTGCGGAGCGGCGGCGGCCCAGCTGCCGGCGAACCCGGTCGGGGCCTCGGAGCCGTCGGTGCCGAACCAGCCGACCCGGACCAGCTGGAAGGCCGGGGTGGTGGGCAGCAGGCGGCAGATGTCGGCCACGCGCTCGGGCATGACCTCCAGCGGGACGAACAGCCCGGAGCCGAACTGGGTGAGCAGCAGGACCGGCATGGTGGTGATGCCGGCGCTCTCCACGGTCCGGGTGAAGGCGCTGGAGACGGCGGCCAGCGCCATCATGGTCGCGACGACCAGGGCCAGGCCGGCCACCAGCAGCAGCGGGTTGACCGGTGCGGTGAGGTGCAGGGCGGAGGCGCCGACGACACCGATCACCGTGCACATCAGCAGGGCCAGACCGACCGAGGGGACGGCGGTGCCGACCATGATCTCGATGTCCCGGGCCTCCCCGGTGCGCAGCCGCTTGAGCACCAGCTCGCCGCGGCGGGCCACGTAGGCGGCGGTCAGGTTGTAGTAGACGACGAAGGCCAGCACCATGCCGACCGCGCCGTTGACCAGCAGCGAGTCGACGTCCAGGCCGGGGCTGTCCTTGGCCTGCTGGTCGAGCACGTTCTTGAGCCCGCCGATCAGCAGCACCGGCAGCAGGACGGCGGTGAACAGGGCGGTCCGGTTGCGGAGCAGCAGCACTCCCTCGGCCCGGCCGAGGGCGAGCAGCCGGCGGACGACGGTGCTCCGCGGGCCCGCGGCGGAGGAGCGGGCCCGCTGCGGACCGGCGGTGGTGGTGGCGGTGGTCATCGGGCGAGTCCGATCAGCTTGCGGCGGGCGGGGGGAGCGGCGGGGGTGTCGGCCGGGGGCCGGTGGCCCGCCTCGGAGGCGATGGCCAGGAAGGCCTCCTCCAGGGAGGCGCTGCGGGCGTCGAGGGCGCCGAGCGCGATCCCGTGCCGGTCGGCCCAGCCGAGCAGCTCGGTCAGGGTGGCCTGCAGGGCGGGCGTCTTGACGGTGACCTTCCGGCCGTCGACGGTGACGGTGGCGCCGGCCAGCGGCGGGAGGGAGGTGCCGGTGAAGGCGGGCAGTTCGAAGCCGATCCGGGACGGGCGTCCGGCGATCACCTCGGCCACCGTGCCGGCCGCGACGATCTGCCCGCCGTGCATGATCGCCAGCCGGTCGGCGAGTTCCTCGGCCTCCTCGAGGTAGTGCGTGGTGAGCAGCACCGTGGTGCCCTCGGCGCGCAGCTCGCGGACCAGCTGCCAGACGGCGGCGCGGGCCTCGGGGTCGAGGCCGGTGCTCGGCTCGTCCAGGAACAGCACCTCGGGCCGTCCGAGCAGCGCCATCGCCAGGTCGAGACGGCGGCGCTCGCCGCCGGAGAGCTGCTTGACCCGGACCCCGCGGCGGTGGCCGAGGCCGACCAGCTCCAGCGCCTCGTCCAGGGGGCGGGCGTGGCTGGTGATGCCGGCCCAGGCCCGGCCGGTCTCGGCAACGGTGAGGTCGCCGGGGAAGCCGCCCTCCTGGAGCATGATGCCGATCCGGGGGCGGACGGCGGCCCGCTCCCGGTGCGGGTCGTGCCCGAGCACCCGGACCCGGCCCCCGGTCGGGGCGGCGAGGCCCTCGACGAGTTCCATGGTGGACGTCTTGCCGGCCCCGTTGGTGCCCAGCAGGGCGAACAGCTCGCCGCGGCCGACGGTCAGATCGACGCCGCGGACCGCGTGGTAGCGGTCACTGCCGGCGCCGTAGTGGCGGTGCAGGTCGGTGACCTCGATCACGTGGTCGCCGGCGGCGTGGGACTGGCTCGTTTCCATGTCCCAAGCCTTCCGCCGGCGGGGCCGCGCGGGCAGTGCGCGGTCTCACCGGAACCCGGTGCGGATCCACGGGTGGGCGGTGACAAATGTCATGGGTGCCTCCGGGATTCCGCCCGGAGCGGGAAACGCCGAAGGGCCCTCTCTTCCGAGAGGGCCCTTCGTACTGGAGCGGACGACGAGATTCGAACTCGCGACCCTCACCTTGGCAAGGTGATGCTCTACCAACTGAGCCACGTCCGCAGGATGGAACTATTGAGTTGTGCTCGCTACTGCGAGCGGACGACGAGATTCGAACTCGCGACCCTCACCTTGGCAAGGTGATGCTCTACCAACTGAGCCACGTCCGCCTGGTGCCTGGGGCACCCGCCGCCTCTCCGGATCTCTCCGTTGCGGCGACGAGGAATACTCTACAGCATCTTTCGGGGTGGTCGCCCCACCCTTCTGCCGAGGGCGGGACGACCGGTACCGGGGCGGTCAGTTCGCCTCGGCGAAGGCCTCGTAGACGTGCTTCGGGATGCGGCCGCGGGCGGGCAGCTCCATGCCGCGGGACTGGGCCCAGGCGCGCACGGCGGCCGGGTCGGGGGTGAGGGCGGTGCGGCGGAAGGACTTTCCGGTACGGCTCTGGCGGCGGCCGGCCGCGACGAACGGGGCGAGGGCCTCCCGCAGCTTTTCCGCGTTGTCCACGGACAAATCGATCTCGTACGACTTCCCGTCGACGCCGAAGTGGACGGTTTCTGCGGCCGCGCCGCCGTCCAGGTCGTCGGAGAGCGTGACAACTACACGCTGAGCCATGGGTGTCAATCCTCTCGGGCAATTCGGCCGACAAGGACGCGGGTGCGCCCCGGGGCCTGATGTGCACCCTTCGCGCAAGCGCATACGGGCAGGCCGGATGGCCGTGCCGGATACGCAGCACTCGCCGCGGCAGGTGGCCCTATTCTGCACCCGAAGCGGGGAGAAATCGAAGAGTCCGGCTTTCTTTTCCGGATATTCACGTGTCTTCGCCGGGTGCCGGATACCGGTGCACTCGACTGGCCGATCTGTCCGGAGTGCCGGTATTCGGGTGCTCTTCGGTGGTTCTCGCGGGGGCTCCGGAATCCGGCGAAAAGGGGCACCCGGCGGGGGGTGGCGGGCAGGTGGAGCCCTTGTGGCGTAAGGGTCGTCGGTCTACGCGCGTCACCGTCCCCGGCCAGCAAACACGCCCGAAACCCCCGGTAGTCTGGAGTTCCCCCGCCTCACGAAGACACCACCGGGAGTGCCAGTGGCACGCGTCGTAGTCGACGTCATGCTCAAGCCGGAGATCCTCGACCCCCAGGGACAGGCGGTGCAGCGCGCGCTGCCCCGTCTCGGATTCACCGGGATCTCCGACGTCCGCCAGGGCAAGCGTTTCGAGCTGGAGCTGGAGGGCCCGGTCGACGACGCCGCGCTCGCCCGTATCCGCGAAGCCGCCGAGACCTTTCTCGCCAACACCGTGATCGAGGACTTCACCGTCCGCGTCGAGGAGGACGGCAAGTGACCACCCGCGTCGGCGTCGTCACTTTCCCCGGCTCCCTCGACGACCGCGACGCCCGGCGCGCGGTCCGCCTGGCCGGCGCCGAGCCGGTCGCCCTCTGGCACCGTGACAAGGATCTCCACCAGGTCGACGCCGTCGTCCTGCCGGGCGGATTCAGTTACGGCGACTATCTGCGCTGCGGTGCGATCTCCCGGTTCTCGCCGGTGATGGAGACCGTCATCGAGCAGGCCCGGCAGGGAATGCCCGTTCTCGGTATCTGCAACGGCTTCCAGGTGCTGTGCGAATCCCACCTGCTGCCCGGCGCGCTCACCCGCAACGACTCGCTGCACTTCGTCTGCCGCGACCAGAAGCTGCGGATCGAGAACAACGGCACCGCCTGGACCGGGGATTACACCCCCGGGCAGGAAATCGTCGTGCCGCTGAAGAACGGCGAGGGCCGCTTCGTCGCCGACGAGCGGGTCCTGGACGAGCTGGAGGCCGAGGGCCGGGTGGTCGCCCGCTACCTCGACGTCAACCCCAACGGTTCGTACCGTGACATCGCCGGCATCACCAACGCCGCCGGCAATGTCGTCGGTCTGATGCCGCACCCCGAGCACGCCGTGGAGCCGCTCACCGGTCCCACCACCGAGGGCCTGGGCTTCTTCACCTCCGTCCTGAAGCAGCTGGTGAACGCCTGATGAGCCTCGACACCGTCAAGAACGCCGAGCAGACCCCGGACGCCGCCCAGCCCTGGGCCGAGCTCGGCCTCAAGCAGGACGAGTACGCCCGGATCCGGGAGATTCTCGGCCGCCGCCCGACCGGCGCGGAACTCGCCATGTACTCGGTCATGTGGTCGGAGCACTGTTCGTACAAGAGCTCCAAGGTCCACCTGAAGCAGTTCGGCGACAAGAAGCCGGAGACCGACGCCATGCTCGTCGGCATCGGCGAGAACGCCGGTGTGGTCGACGTCGGCCAGGGTTACGCGGTCACCTTCAAGGTCGAGTCGCACAACCACCCGTCGTACATCGAGCCCTACCAGGGCGCGGCCACCGGCATCGGCGGCATCGTCCGCGACATCCTGGCGATGGGCGCCCGCCCGGTCGCCGTGATGGACCCGCTGCGGTTCGGCGCGGCCGACCACCCGGACACCCGGCGCGTGCTGCCCGGGATCGTCGCGGGCATCGGTGGCTACGGCAACTGCCTGGGCCTGCCGAACATCGGCGGCGAGGTCGTGTTCGACTCCTGCTACCAGGGCAACCCGCTGGTCAACGCGCTGTGCGTGGGTGTCATGAAGCACGAGGACATCCACCTCGCGCAGGCCTCCGGTGCCGGCAACAAGGTCGTCCTGTACGGCGCCCGCACCGGTGGCGACGGCATCGGCGGCGTCTCGGTGCTCGCCTCCGAGACCTTCGACGACACCAAGCCGGCCAAGCGTCCGGCGGTCCAGGTCGGCGACCCGTTCCAGGAGAAGCTCCTGATCGAGTGCACCCTGGAGATCTTCCGGGAGAAGCTGGTCAAGGGCATCCAGGACCTCGGCGGCGCCGGGCTGTCCTGCGCCACCTCCGAGCTGGCCTCGGCCGGTTCCGGCGGCATGCG
Source organism: Kitasatospora sp. NPDC089913 (assembly GCF_044748625.1). NCBI lineage: Bacteria > Bacillati > Actinomycetota > Actinomycetes > Kitasatosporales > Streptomycetaceae > Kitasatospora > Kitasatospora sp. NPDC089913. Next base: position 29,984 of record NZ_JBIVGI010000026.1, read on the forward strand.
GATCGACCTCGACACGGTGCACCTGCGCGACCACACGCTCTCGCCCGAGGAGATCCTCATGAGCGAGTCGCAGGAGCGCATGTGCGCGATCGTCGAGCCGGACAAGATCGACCGCTTCCTCGAGATCTGCGAGAAGTGGGACGTCATCGCCAACGTCATCGGTGAGGTCACCGACGGCGAGCGGCTGGAGATCTTCTGGCACGGCGAGCTCGTGGTGGACGTGCCGCCGCGCACCGTCGCCCACGAGGGCCCGACCTACCAGCGCCCGTACGCCCGCCCGAGCTGGCAGGACGCGCTGCAGGGCGACGCCCCGACGGCCGAGCGGCTGGCCCGCCCGACCACCGGCGAGGGCCTCAAGGCGGACCTGCTGAAGCTCGCCTCGCACCCGAACCAGGCCTCCAAGTCCTGGATCACGGACCAGTACGACCGGTACGTGCTCGGCAACACCGTGCTCTCGCACGGCGAGGACTCGGGCATGATCCGGATCGACGACGAGACCAACCTCGGCGTCTCGGTCGCCACCGACGGCAACGGCCGCTACACCAAGCTGGACCCGTACACCGGCGCCCAGCTGGCCCTCGCCGAGGCGTACCGCAACGTCGCGGCCGGCGGTGCCAAGCCGCTCGCGGTCTCGGACTGCCTCAACTTCGGCTCCCCCGAGGACCCGGACGTGATGTGGCAGTTCGCCGAGGCCACCCGCGGCCTCGCCGACGCCTGCCTGACCCTGGGCACCCCGGTGACCGGCGGCAACGTCTCGCTGTACAACCAGACCGGCGAGGTCGCCATCCACCCGACCCCCGTGGTCGCGGTGCTCGGCGTCATCGACGACGTCACCCGCCGCACCCCGATGGCGTTCGCCGAGGAGGGGCAGCTGCTCTACCTGCTCGGTGACACCGAGGACGAGCTCGGCGGCTCGGCCTGGTCGCAGGCGGTCCACGACCACCTGGGCGGCCTGCCGCCCAAGGTCGACCTGGAGCGCGAGCGGCTGCTCGCCGAGATCCTGATCGCCGGCTCCCGGGACGGCATGGTCGACGCCGCGCACGACCTCTCCGACGGCGGCCTGGGCCAGGCGCTGGTGGAGAGCTGCCTCAAGGGCGGCCGGGGTGCCCGGATCGTGGTGCCCGAGGGCATGGACCCGTTCGTGTTCCTGTTCTCCGAGTCGGCCGGCCGCGCCGTCGTGGCCGTGCCGCGCAGCGAGGAGCTCCGGTTCAACGACATGTGCACCGCGCGGGGTCTGCCGGCCGTCCGCATCGGTGTGGTGGACGGCGACTCCCTGGACGTCCAGGGGCAGTTCACCGTTCCGCTGACGGAGCTGAAGGACGCCCACACCGGCGTCATCGAGGCCCTGCTGGCCTGATCGGCGACGCTGCCGCCCGAGGGGCGGACGGTCCTTCCAGGACCGTCCGCCCCTCGGCGTATGTTGGGCCCCATGCCTGCCAAGTCCCGTACCTACCGGCCCGAGAAGGTGCGCGCCGCACTCGCCGGGCAGATCGACGCGCTGAACGAGGCCGTGCGGCTGCTCTGCGCCCGTCCGGACGCCGGGGAACTGCTCGACCGGCCGACCCGGCTGGGGGAGTGGCGGGTGCGCGAGCTGATCGCGCACCTGGCCGTCCAGATCGACTGGGTGCCGGCGCACGTCGAGGACCCGCCGGAGGGGCGGCCGCCGCTGGACCTGCTGCGGTGGGTCGAGCGGGTCGGCACGGTCGCCCCGCTGCTCGACGAGCAGGCCCGGGCGCGGGCGGCGGACCCGGCGGGCGGGTTCGGGGGCGGGCCGGCGGCGGTGGCGGCGGCCTTCCAGGAGGCCGTGGCGGGGCTCGCCGCGGTCCTGGCCGGGACCGACTACCAGGACCCGGCCCGGCGGTTCGAGATCCGGCTCGGCTCGATGCTGCTCACCGACATGTGGGTGACCCGGCTGGTGGAGACGGTCGTGCACGCCGACGACCTGGCCGACGCGCTCGGAGCCGCGGACTTCCCGCACGACAAGCAGGCCGTCGCCGCCGTCACCCGGCTGCTCGCCGACGCCTTCGCCGACCGGGCGCCCGGCGGCGCGGTCGAGCTGCGGGTGCCGCCGTACGCGGTGGTGCAGGCCGTCGAGGGGCCGCGGCACACCCGGGGCACGCCGCCCAACGTGGTCGAGACCGACCCGCTGACCTGGATCCGGCTGGCCACCGGCCGTGTCGGCTGGGCGGACGCGGTGGCCGCCGCCACGGTCTCGGCGAGTGGTGAGCGCAGCGACCTGGGGGCGTACCTGCCGGTGCTGGCCTGACCCGGGACCCGCGGGGCCCCCGGAGGCCCCAGGGCCCTGAAGGACGGCCGGGCCCGGGGGAGAGCGGGTCTCAGGGGACGGCCGGACCGCCCAGGTAGCCGCCGTCGGCGCTGTACGGCCAGGCGTTGGCGGTACAGCCCTTGAGCCCGTAGATCTGCTGCATCATCGCGGGTGCCGGCTTCCCGGGGCCGGGGCAGCCCTCGTGGCCGTGGCCGATCCGGTGGCCGACCTCGTGGTTGATCACCAGCGCCCGGTACTCGTCGATCGGACCGTCGAACTGGGGCGAGCCGATGGTCCAGCGCTTGACGTTGACCACCACCTGGTTGCCGACGTTGCAGTTCACCTCGCCGTGGGTGTCCAGCCCGGCCGCGCCGCAGATCCGGTCCACGGTGGCGGGGGAGGCGATCTTCACGGTGAAGTCGTAGGCACCGGTGGAGACCAGCTGGAAGCCGTTCCGGCGGTCGTTGGTCCAGCCGCGCTTGTCGGCCAGGATGCCCTGGATCCGGGCGGCGGAGGCCGCCGGGTCGATGCCGATGCCGTCCTCGACCTCGACCCGGTAGCGGCGGACGGTGCCCCGGCCGACCGGGTCGGCGGAGCCCTGGGCGACGGTGAAGGTGCCGGCGCCCTTGGCCGCCGGGGTCTCCGGGCCCGTCGGCTGCGGGGTGGCGGCGGGCGCGGGCGGAGCGGCGGGGGCGGCCGGTGCCGGAGCCGCGGCCGCCGGGGGCCCGGACTGCGGGGCCGGGGGCACCGCGGTGGTGGGCACGGCCGGGGCGGCGGCGGTGGCGGTGCCGTCCGGCGGGGCGACCCTGGCCCGGGTGGTCCGGTCGGCGCCGGGCAGCGTGCCGGGGCGGTTCAGGACGAACAGGGTGCCGCCGAGGATCAGCACCGAGGCGAGCAGCGCAGTGAGCATGCCGGGCCCGATCCGGCGCCGGGGCGGCCGACGGCGACGGGAGCCCGCCCCGCCGCGGGGCCGGCCGCCGGATCCGCCCGCGCGGCGCGCGGGGCGCCGCCCGGGGTGTGCGGCGGTACGGGGACGGCGGACGGGACTGCTCGCGGGCACGCTGGGGCTTTCTGTCGACCCGTGGGGCCGCGAAACCTCGAACTGACGTGCGCGCCCCCCTGGCCCGCCCACCCTGGCATGGCGGACCGGTGAATGTCCACGTACGGGGTATGCACAGAACGGACAGAAACCGCCCCCGGTGCCCTGTCGGGCACCGGGGGCGGCGGGTTCGCGGGCGGACCGGGGCACGGCCGTCCGGGTGTCAGCCCAGGGTCGAGGCGGCGGTCGGCGAGCTGTCCCGGAGGAACTGCGCGCAGCGCTCCGCCTCCTCCTTCTCCTCGATCGCGGCGGCGGCCCGGCCGAGCGCGTGCAGCGCCCGCAGGAAGCCGCGGTTCGGCTCGTGCTCCCACGGCACCGGGCCGTGGCCCTTCCAGCCGCTGCGGCGCAGCGCGTCCAGGCCGCGGTGGTAGCCGGTACGGGCGTAGGCGTAGGACTCCACGACCCGGCCGGCCGCGAAGGCGTCGTCGGCGAGCTGGGCCCAGGCCAACGAGGAGGTCGGGAACTTCGCCGCCACCTCGGCCGGGGAGGCGCCGCCGGCCATCAGCTCCAGCGGGCCGGGCTCGGCGGGCAGGTGCGTCGGGGCGGGACCCCCGAGGAGGTTCTCGTGAATGCTCATGCCCCCCAGTGAACCACCGGGGGGCATGGACGCAGGACCACTGGGGGCGGGGGCCCCTACTTCAGGCGGTTGCCCGCCGAACGCAGCTGCTGGGCGGCCTCGAGCACCCGGGCGGCCATGCCGGCCTCGGCCAGCTTGCCCCAGGTGCGGGGGTCGTAGGTGTTCTTCTTGCCGACCTCGCCGTCGACCTTCAGCACACCGTCGTAGTTCGCGAACATGTGGCCCGCGACGGGGCGGGTGAACGCGTACTGGGTGTCGGTGTCCAGGTTCATCTTCACGACGCCGTTCTCCAGCGCGGTGGCGATCTCCTCGGTGGTCGAGCCGGAGCCGCCGTGGAAGACGAAGTCGAACGGGTCGTTCTTGCCGTACTGCTTGCCGATCGCGTCCTGGAGCTCGCGCAGCAGCTCCGGCTTCAGCACGACGTTGCCCGGCTTGTAGACGCCGTGCACGTTGCCGAACGAGGCGGCCAGCAGGTAGCGGCCCTTCTCGCCCAGGCCCAGGGCCTCGGCGGTGCGGACGGCGTCGTTGACGGTGGTGTACAGCTCGTCGTTGATCTCGTGGGTGACGCCGTCCTCCTCGCCACCGGTCGGGGTGATCTCGACCTCGAGGATGATCCTGGCGGCGGCGGCCTGGGCGAGCAGCTCCTCGGCGATGGCCAGGTTGTCGCTCAGGGTCTCGGCGGAGCCGTCCCACATGTGCGACTGGAACAGCGGGTTCTGGCCCTTGGCCACGCGCTCGGCGGAGACCGCCAGCAGCGGGCGGACGTAGCCGTCCAGCTTGTCCTTCGGGCAGTGGTCGGTGTGCAGCGCGACGGTGATGTCGTACTTGGCGGCGACGATGTGCGCGAACTCGGCGAGCGCGACGGCGCCGGTCACCATGTCCTTGTTGTGCTGGCCGCCCAGGAACTCCGCGCCGCCGGTCGAGATCTGGATGATGCCGTCGCTCTCGGCCTCGGCGAAGCCGCGCAGCGCGGCGTGCAGGGTCTGCGAGGAGGTCACGTTGATCGCCGGGTAGGCGAACTTGCCCGCCTTGGCCCGGTCCAGCATCTCGTTGTAGATCTCGGGAGTTGCGATGGGCATGCGAATCCGCTCCTGTCGGTGTGCGGCGTACGGACGGTGCTGTCCGACGCTGTGTACGCCTGGTGACGACTCCGGGGTACCGGGGCCGGTGCGCGGCTCTGCGTGCGGCTTGACCGGTACCGAGGTCAGAGGCAGCGGCCGCGGAGCGGCGATGAGGGTGTTCGCCACCGCGGCCGGTCGCCGGTGCCATCCTCCCAGAATGCCCACCGCCTCCACCATGCGGCCCGCCAGTCGGGACGGCCGCCCCCGGCGGCCCGCCGTTCCCGGGGCCGCGCCCCCGGTACGGCGGTGACGTGCGACGAAAGGATGAGCACCCACCGACCCCCTGGGGCGAGGCCCGGACGAAGACGGGCCCGCTATCCTGCGGCCGTGGACTACAACCAGCTGGCCGTCAATCTGCTCGACGCCAAATCACTGATCTCGTCCCTCGGTGCGATCGGGCTGATCGCGATCATCTTCGCGGAGACCGGCCTGCTGGTCGGGTTCTTCTTCCCGGGTGACTCGCTGCTCATCATCGCGGGTGTCGCCGCCTCGAGTGCCGCCTCGTCGGTCCTCGGCGAGGGCCACCGGCTGCCGATCGCGACCCTGCTGATCGGGGCGCCCATCGCGGCGATCGCCGGAGCCCAGCTCGGGCACCAGATCGGGGTGAAGGTCGGACCGAAGATGTTCGACAAGCCCGAATCGAAGATCTTCAAGCGCGAGTACGTGCAGAAGGCCGAGGAGTACTTCAACCGCTTCGGCCCCGGCAAGGCCGTCGTGCTCGCCCGCTTCATGCCGATCGTCCGGACCTTCCTGAACCCGGTCGCGGGCACCCTGGAGATGCCGGCCAGGACCTTCTTCCTGTGGAACGTCGTCGGCGGCGTGCTGTGGACCGAGTCGATGCTGCTGATCGGCTACTTCTTCGGTGACGCGCTCGCCCCGGTGATCGACAAGTACCTGATCCCGGCCGTGCTGCTGATCGTGCTGCTCTCGATCTCGCCGATGCTGGTCGAGGTGCTCCGCGAGCGCCGCAAGAAGAAGGCCGCCGGTCCCGAGACCGAGAACGCCGACGCCGTCCAGGCCGGCGGCGGCCGGCACCGGCGCGGCTGAGCCGTCCACCGAGGACGTTTTCCACCGAGCACAACGGCCGGGCGGGTGTCGGGGCTCAGAGGCCCAGGTCGTCCAGGGTGTACGCGGTGACGTAGGGCAGGCCCTCGGCCTCGACCGCGGCGGCGCCGCCGCGCTCGACGATCACTGCGACGCCGACCACCTCGGCGCCCGCCTCGCGCAGGGCCTCGACGGCGGTCAGCACCGAGCCACCGGTGGTGGAGGTGTCCTCGACGGCCAGCACCCGGCGGCCCTTGACCTCCGGGCCCTCGATCCGGCGCTGCAGGCCGTGCGCCTTGCCGGCCTTGCGGACCACGAAGGCGTCCAGCTCACGGCCGCGCGCGGCGGCGGCGTGCAGCATCGAGGCGGCGACCGGGTCGGCGCCCAGGGTCAGCCCGCCCACGGCGTCGTACTCCAGGTGCGCGGTCGCGTCCAGCATCACCCGGCCGACCAGCGGAGCGGCCTGGCCGTCCAGCGTGATCCGGCGCAGGTCGACGTAGTAGTCGGCCTCCTTGCCGGAGGAAAGGGTGACCTTGCCGTGGACGACGGCCTTGTTCTTGATCTGTGCCAGCAGGGCGTCGCGGTCGTTGCTCATGGACGTCCAGTCTAGGGCCTGCCTCCGGGGCCCGCCCCGGTCCCGGGCCGGTCAGCGGCGACGGCGCAGCGCCCTGACCAGCACCACGGTGCCGCCCAGCAGGGCCACCCCGCCGCCGATCATCCACGGCACCGTGCTGCGGCCGCCCACTCCGGGCACCACGATGCCGCCGGCGTCGCCGCCCCAGCGGGAGGCGGCCCGGGCGCGGGCGCTGCGGGCCGGCAGGGCGGGGGCGTACGGGCCGCGCGGCGGGGCGTGGTCGACCTCCTCGGCGGAGCGGCCGACGATGCTGCGGCGGACCGGGCCGCCGAGCACCGGCTCCGGCTCGTAGCCGAAGGGCGGCTCGGCGGGGAGTTCGGCGGAGACCTCGCGCTCGATCCCGGCGGCGGGCGTGCCGGTCCCGGCCTCGCCGGCGGCGGGCTCGTCGACGTCGTCGGCCTCGTCCGGGTCGCCGAGCGGGAGGCCGAAGCGCTCCGCGTCGGCGTCGGAGAAGGCGATGAGGTCGGAGAGGTCGTCGTCGAGGTCGTCGCCGGGCTCGTCCTCGCGGTCCTCGTCGAGGGCCTCGTGGCGGTTCTCCAGGAACACCACCGTGGCGGAGTCCTCGGAGTCCTCGGAGTCCTCGGCGTTCTCCGAGTCGCCGGAGTCCTCCGAGTCGTCCGGATCACCGGACCCGTCGGACCCGTCGGACCCGTCGGGCTCCCGGGTGTCCCCGGCGTCCCGGGCCTGCCCGGCGGCGTCCGCGCCCGTCCCGGTGACGGCCTCCGCCTCCGGCCCGGCTCCGCTCCCGGCCTCGGCCCCGCTCTCGGCCCCGCTCTCGTCCTCGGCCTCGCCGTCCGGGCCGGTCCCGGCGGCGCCGTCCGGCGAGGTCAGGGCGGTGGCGAAACGGTCCAGCAGCCGGCGGCCGGCCGCGTCGAGCGTCTCGCCGTCGAACTCGGTCAGCCGCCCGGTGGCGCTCAGGTCACCGGTGAAGCGCACCACCGAGGTGCCCTCCCCGGCGCCCTCGGCGACGCTGATCCGGACGGTGGCGGTCGCCTCGCCGCTGCCGCGTGCCTCCTGGCCCTCGGCGAAAGCCGTCAGCACGCCCTCGCGGCCCTCGATCAGTGAGAGCACGCCCTTGTAGGTGATGGTGGAGCTGCCGATCCGCAGCTTCAGCCGCCCCCCGATCTCCTCCGCCGGGCCACTGCCGACGGCGGCCGGTTCGGTGCTCAGCCCCGGCACGGAACGCGCCAGCAGCGCCGGATCCTGCAGGGCCTGCCGGACCTGCCCGGCCGGCATCGGGACGACAACCTCATGCTCCATGTCACGGAGCCTACCGACCGAACCCGCGCCCGGCGCCGCCCTGTCCCCTACCTGTCGCCGTGGCTCGCCCGCTCGCCGCCGCCCGGCCGCCGGCCCCGACCGGTGGGGCCGGCGGCCGGCGGAGCCGGGTCAGTGCGGGCCGAGCAGGGTGAGGGCGGCGGGCGGGCGCAGCGGCCGCAGCGCGGTGAGCCGGGCGGCGGAGGCGCGCAGGCCGTCCGCGGTCAGGGCCCGGGGCGGCGGGGCGTCGGGGGAGAGGGTGAGCGGCGGCTGGGCGGCCGCGGCGAGCAGGAAGCTCTGGCTGCTCTCCGGCCCGGGGCGGCAACTGGCCGTCGCGCTGCCCGCGACGGCGTACGGGACGGTCCGCAGCCCGGCCGCCCGCAGCCCGGACTCCACCTGCCACAGCCCCTGGCGCCCGTGCTGCTCCTCGCCGCCGCGCACGGCGAGCCGTCCGCCCGGGGCGAGCAGTCGGGTGGTGAGGCCGTAGAACTCCTGGGAGTGGAACTTCACCGGCCCGCCGTCGGCGGGGGCGGGCAGGTCGGCGAGGACCACGTCGAAGGACTGGCCGGGCGAGGGCCGGACGCCGCGCAGCCAGTCCAGCGGGTCGGCCTCGGCGGTGCGCACCCGGGGGTCGTCCAGGGACCGGCCGGAGAGCGCGGCCAGGCCCGGGTCGGTGCGGGCGAGCCGGGGGAGCGCCGGGTCCGGGTCGACCACCAGGACCGAGCGGACGCCGCTGTGCCGCAGCACCTCCCGGAGCGCGAGCCCGTCGCCGCCGCCGAGCAGCAGCACCCGACCGTCCGGTCCGGCGGCCATGGCGGGGTGGACGAGCGCCTCGTCGCCCCGGTAGGCGTCCGGTCCGCAGACCGCGAGCCGGCCGTCGACGTACAGCCGCAGCGGGCCCTCGGCCGGGCCGGTGAGCACGAGCTCCTGGTCCCGGCTCTGGCTGACGGAGCGGATCTGCCCGCCGTACAGGGCCTGCCGCGCCGCCCGCTCGACCGCGCCGGACCACAGCGCGGCCGAGGCGAGCAGGGCGAGGACGAGCGCGCAGCCGCCCCACAGCAGCCGCCGGACCCGGGGGTCCGGTTCCTCGCGGAAGAGCCAGAGCACCAGGGCGCCCCCGGCGACGGCGTTGACGGCGCCGGTCACCAGTGCGCCGCTGCCGGGGCCGAGGAGGGGCAGGATGAGGAACGGGAAGGCGAGGCCGCCGATCAGCGCGCCCACGTAGTCGGCGGCGAAGAGGTCGGCGGCGGCGCGCCCGGCGTCCTCGCGGCGGATCCGCTGGACCAGGGTCATCAGCAGCGGGATCTCGGCGCCGATGAGGACGCCGATGAGGCAGGTCAGGCCGACCATCGCGGCCTGGTAGCGGCCGATCCAGGCCCAGCAGGAGTAGAGCGCCAGTACGGACAGGCCGCCGGTGAGGGCGAGGGCGCACTCGACCAGGGCGAAGGCGGTGGCGGGCCGGCGGGTGAAGCGTTTGGCGAGCAGCGAGCCGAGGCCCATCGCGAACACCATGACGGAGAGCACGACCGAGGTTTGGGTGACCGAGTCCCCGAGCAGATAGTCGCCGAGGGCCACCAGTTCCAGCTCGTAGACGAGTCCGCAGGCCGCGCAGACGAACGCGGCGAGCAGCACCACCAGCCGGGCGAGCTCGGGGCGGGCACGCACGCGGGACCGACGGCGGGCGGGCAGGGAGGTCAGGCTCCGCCCGGGCCGGGGTGGGCTGCCGTCGTCGAGGTCGAGGCCCGGCTGTGCGGGGGGCGGACCGACCGGATGATTGATCACGAACAAACGCTAGGCGACGTTCGGGACGGACGGCTGCGCCCATTCGACGGACAGGGCGGTATCGCAGGTTGACGAATCGTTCCTGCGTACGAATGAAGGCGCGCGGCTGGAGCTATGCACGGCTCGGTGGGGTCGGTGCCGGTCATCGGGAGACCACCAGCGAGGAGCGGGTGCAGACCAGCCGTCCTTCCTGCGGATAGGCGTGCCAGGTGCGCCAGAGCAGGCGGTCCGCCCCGCCCTGGGTGACCAGCGCGGTGAAGGCGCTGGGATCGCCGGGGAACACGCCGGCCAGGCCGCGCGGGTGGCCCTCGACCAGGGCGAGCAACTCCTGCGCCCGGGCGGCGAAGTCGTGCGGCGGGAGGGCCTCGATCCGGGCCGCGAACTCGTACTCCCAGCCGTCGACCTGCTTGGCCACCCGGGCCGGCAGCGGCGTGCGGCGGCCGGGCAGGCAGGCGACGGTCTCCAGGCAGTGGCCGGGGCCGGCGGCGATCGCCACCTGGTGGGAGGCGCCCAGCAGGCGCAGCTGGAGGGTGCCGGACGGGCCGGGGTGGCCGGGGCCGTCGAGTCTCAGGTCGCGGACCGCGAGGGCGGGCAGCGGCTCGCCGCCCAGGCACCAGGCCAGGTCACCCGCGCGGGTGTCCGTGTAGGAGGTCTGCAAAGTGGTGAGCATGCTCGGCTCCGCGTTTCAGCTCCGTGCGCGCCCTCCGAGCAGCAGCGATCGGGCCCGGGTCAAGGCGGGGCTGTTCGTGGCTGTGCGGTCCAGGGCGCGGCCGACCGTGGAAGGAAGGATTCCGGCTGGAGATTCAGCAGCAGAGAAGCACGAATACGCCGGGTCCGTCGGTGATTTACCCAACTTTGTCAAGCATTCACCGTTTCGAGCACATCGGCTTCGCTGCTCTGATCGACCCGGTGTGCGACTGTGCACCGCGCGCGCCTTTCGTTCCGGCCCGCACGCCGTGTACGCGGCTTGCGCGCTGTTCGCACCACGCGTGCGCTCTCGCCCCGGATGTGCCGGGCGCACGGCACCGGGCCCGGGCGAAGCCCTGCCGCGCAGGCACGAGGAATTGCCCGGAAGGCAGCAAGACCGCTGCCCGCCGGGCGAACTGACGAATCGTCAGGACGTGCGAGAGGTCCGGTCGACGGGACGGAGCCGGGTCAGTCGGTCGACCGCCTCCTCCAGCACGTCCACCCGCTTGCAGAAGGTGAAGCGGACCAGCGGGCGGCCGGCGTCGGCGTCGTCGTAGAAGACGGCGTTGGGGATGGCCACCACCCCGCAGCGTTCGGGCAGGGTGCGGCAGAACTCGATGCCGTCCTGCTCGCCCAGCGGGGTGATGTCGGTGGTGACGAAGTAGGTCCCGCCGGGGCGGAAGACCCGGAACCCGGCCGCGTCGAGGCCGTCCGCGAGCAGGTCGCGCTTGTGCAGCAGATCCGCGCGGAAGCCGTCGAAGTAGCTGTCGGGGAGCGCGAGCGCCTCGGCGACGGCGTACTGGAACGGACCGGCGCTGACATAGGTGAGGTACTGCTTGGCGGTGCGGACGGCGGCGACCAGCTCGGGGGTGCCGGTCACCCAGCCGACCTTCCAGCCGGTGAAGGAGAAGGTCTTGCCGGCCGAGGAGATCGAGACCGTGCGCTCGCGCATGCCGGGCAGGGCGGCGATCGGGTGGTGGGCGCCCTCGAACACCAGGTGCTCGTAGACCTCGTCGGTGACCACCAGGAGATCGCGCTCGACGGCGAGTTCGGCGACGGCGGCGAGCTCCTCGGGCGAGAGGACCAGGCCGGTCGGGTTGTGCGGCGAGTTGAGCAGCAGCAGCCGGGTACGGGGGGTGACCAGCGAGCGCAGCCGGTCCAGGTCGGGGCGGAAGTCGGGGGCACGCAGGGTGAGCGGCACCCGGACCGCACCGGCCATCGCGATGCAGGCGCTGTAGGAGTCGTAGAACGGTTCGAGGGCGATCACCTCGTCACCGGGCTCCAGCAGGGCGAGCAGGGCGGCGGCGATGGCCTCGGTGGCGCCGGCGGTGACCAGCACCTCGGTGTCCGGGTCGTACGCGAGGCCGTAGCGGCGCCGCTGGTGCTCCGAGATCGCGCTGCGCAGCTCGGGGACGCCCGGGCCGGGCGGGTACTGGTTGCCGCGCCCGTCGCGCAGGGCCCGGACGGCGGCCTCGCGGACCTCCTCGGGGCCGTCGGTGTCCGGGAACCCCTGGCCGAGGTTGATCGAGCCGGTGGCGGTGGCCAGCGCGGACATCTCCGCGAAGATCGTCGTACCGAGCCCGTCCAGACGACGGTTCAGCAGCGGCCTCGCACCCATCACGGCTCCTCGTACCTCGGTGGCGGCGGCGGTCGGGTCCGTTCCGGGGCCCGGTCGGCCCATCCTGGGGCCCGAGGGGGCCCGGGGACAAGGACGGCCCGCCACCGGGTGTGCCGGTGGCGGGCCGTGCCCGGGGTCTCCCGCGGGCTCAGTTCTCGTCGGAGCCGTCGGACGGCTTGTCCTCGCCGCCCTCGCCCTCGATCTCGTCCTGGAGGCCCAGGCGCTCGACGATCCACTGCTCGAAGCCGACCGCGGCCTGGGTCCAGTTGGCCGTGGTGGTGACGAAGTAGTCCAGGTTGACGCCGGTGCCGACGATCATCTGGGCCTCACCGATCAGCCGGACCACGCCGTCCTCGTGGGTGTGGGTGTAGACCTTGGGCCACAGGGTCTCCCGGTTCCACTCGTCGATCAGGTCGAGGATCTCGCCCTTCTTCTCCAGCGGGTACGCGCGGTCGTAGAACGCCCGGACCGCGAAGAGCTCCTTCTGCTCGCCGCGGAACATGTAGTAGACGCGGAAGCCCTCCCAGGGAGCGGTGAGGTCACCCTCCTCGTCGACCACGTGCTTGAGCTGCATCTGGTCGAGCAGCTGGCCCACCAGGGCCTGGTCCGGGACGATGATCGGCGGCGGGCCGGCCGGTCGGCCGCCCTGACCGCCGGGCTGACCGCCCTGCGGCGCGCCGAAGGACGGGATGGACGACGGGTCGATGCTCATGGGGTCCTCTTCCTCAGTGCACGTGGTGGTCGGCAATGAGAGGCCGCCCTTCCGAGTCCATCCTGCCTCATCCGGGGCCCGCCTCACAGGGGTGCCCGGAGGGCCTGTCGCCCGGATTCCCGCCGGGGGTGCGGCGGGCCCGGGCGACCGGTCCCGGAGGGTCATTTCTCCAGTGGTCCGCGGGCACGGACGGTGAGGCGGTCGCCGGTCTCGTCCCGCTCGACCAGCACGGTGTCGCCGTCGTGCACCTGGCCCGCCAGGATCGCCCGGGCCAGCTGGTCGCCGATCGCGGACTGCACCAGCCGGCGCAGCGGCCGGGCGCCGTACGCCGGGTCGTAGCCGGTGAGCGCCAGCCAGTCCCGGGCGGCCGCGGAGACCTCCAGGCCGAGCCGGCGGTCGCGCAGCCGCTCGGCGAGCCGGGCCACCTGGAGGTCGACGATCCGGGTCAGCTCGGCGGTGCCCAGCGGCTCGAAGACCACGATGTCGTCCAGCCGGTTGAGGAACTCCGGCTTGAAGGCGGACCGCACCGACTCCAGGACGAGGTCCTTCTTCCGCTCGTCCGGGGTGGTCGGGTCGACCAGGAACTGACTGCCCAGGTTGGAGGTGAGGATCAGGATCGCGTTGCGGAAGTCCACCGTGCGGCCCTGGCCGTCGGTGAGCCGGCCGTCGTCGAGCACCTGGAGCAGCACGTCGAAGACCTCGGGGTGGGCCTTCTCCACCTCGTCCAGCAGCACCACGCTGTACGGGCGGCGGCGGACCGCCTCGGTGAGCTGGCCGCCCTCCTCGTAGCCGACGTACCCGGGCGGGGCGCCGACCAGCCGGGAGACGGAGTGCTTCTCGCCGTACTCGCTCATGTCGATGCGGACCATCGCCCGCTGGTCGTCGAAGAGGAAGTCGGCCAGGGCCTTGGCGAGTTCGGTCTTGCCGACGCCGGTGGGGCCGAGGAAGAGGAAGGAGCCGGTCGGGCGGTCCGGGTCGGCGATGCCCGAGCGGGTGCGCCGCACGGCGTCCGACACGGCCTGCACGGCCTCCGTCTGGCCGATCAGGCGTCGGCCCAACTCCTCCTCCATGCGCAGGAGTTTGGAGCTCTCGCCCTCCATCAGCCGGCCGGCCGGGATGCCGGTCCAGGACGCCACCACATCGGCCACGTCGTCCGGGCCGACCTCCTCCTTGACCATCGAGGCGGAGGCGTCCTCGCCGGCGGCACGTTCCTGGGCGTCGGCGAGCTCCTTCTCGGCGGTCGGGATCTCGGCGTACATCAGCTTCGACGCGCGCTCGAAGTCGCCGTCCCGCTGGGCGCGTTCGAGCGCGCCGTGCAGGTCCTCCAGCCGCTCCTTGAGCTCGCCGACCCGGTTCAGGCTCTTCTTCTCCTGCTCCCACCGGGCCGTCAGCACGCTCAACTGCTCGTTCTTGTCGGCGAGATCGCGGCGGAGCTTGGCCAGCCGGTCGACCGAGGCCGGGTCCGACTCCTTCTCCAGGGCCAGCTCCTCCATCCGCAGGCGGTCGACGGAGCGCTGGAGTTCGTCGATCTCGACCGGCGAGGAGTCGATCTCCATCCGCAGCCGGGAGGCCGCCTCGTCGACCAGGTCGATCGCCTTGTCCGGCAGGAAGCGGGAGGTGATGTACCGGTGCGAGAGGGTGGCCGCGGCGACCAGTGCGGCGTCCGCGATCTGCACCTTGTGGTGCGCCTCGTACCGGCCCTTGAGGCCGCGCAGGATGGCGATCGAGTCCTCGACGTCCGGTTCGCCGACCAGGACCTGCTGGAAGCGGCGCTCCAGGGCCGGGTCCTTCTCGATCCGCTCGCGGTACTCGTCCAGGGTGGTGGCGCCGACCATCCGCAGCTCGCCGCGGGCCAGCATCGGCTTGAGCATGTTGCCGGCGTCCATCGCGGAGTCCCCGCCGGCGCCCGCGCCGACCATGGTGTGCAGCTCGTCGATGAAGGTGACGACCTGGCCGTCGCTCTGCTTGATGTCGTTGAGGACGGCCTTCAGCCGCTCCTCGAACTCGCCGCGGTACTTGGCGCCGGCCACCATCGCGCCGAGGTCCAGGGCGACCAGCCGCTTGCCGCGCAGCGACTCCGGCACGTCGCCGGCCACGATGCGCTGGGCCAGGCCCTCGACCACGGCCGTCTTGCCGACGCCGGGCTCACCGATCAGCACCGGGTTGTTCTTGGTCCGGCGGGAGAGCACCTGGACCACCCGGCGGATCTCCTGGTCCCGGCCGATCACCGGGTCGAGCTTGCCGTCCCGGGCGGCCCGGGTGAGGTCGGTGCCGTACTTCTCCAGGGCCTTGTAGGTGCCCTCGGGGTCCGGCGAGGTGACCCGGGCGCTGCCGCGGACGTCCTTGAACGCGGCCAGCAGCGCCTTGGCGGTGGCGCCCTGCCGCACCAGCAGCTCGGCGACCGCCCCGCCCTCGGCGGCCAGGCCGACCAGCAGGTGCTCGGTGGAGACGTACTGGTCGTCGAGGTCGTCGGCGCGCTTGCCGGCCTCGGTCAGCACGGCCATCGTGTCGCGGGCCAGCTGCGGCGCGGCGACGGTGGAGCCGGAGGCGCTCGGCAGCGCGGCCAGCTGGCGGCGGGCGTCGGCGCCGGTCGCGGACACGTCCGCGCCGACCGCCTCGAGCAGCGGTGCGGCGATGCCCTCGGGCTGTTCCAGCAGGGCGATCAGGATGTGCACCGGTTTGACGTCCGGGTTGCCGGCCGCGCCGGCCTGCCGGATCGCGGCGGACAGGGCGTCCTGCGTCTTGGTGGTGAACTTGCTGGCGTCCACTGCTGGGGGGTCCTCCCTCGTCGAGCTGATGTCTGCTCTCTACAGCATGCACTAAGTTGAGTCTATTCCGCTCAACTTTTGCGTGAACGGTCGGGGCGGGCCCGCAGAACGGGCCGTTCGCTCCGCGCGGCCGCCCCGGCGGTGCCGGCGGCCGCGCCCGTCCCGGTGGCCGGCCGGGCCGCCGTCCTCGGCGGGAGGGTCCGCGCCTGGGCCATCCTCGCCTGGTGCGTCCCCGCCGTCCGCCGGGTCAGCGCCAGCAGGTCCCGGGCCGGACCGGTCGGCCGCTGCCCGGACGGCCAGACCGCCCGCAGCGGCCGCCGCAGGTCCAGCTCCTCCGCCAGCCGCACCGCCACCAGCCGCCGGGTCGCCAGCTCCTCCACCACCGCCAGCTCGCTCAGGCAGACCGGCCCGGCGCCGGTCATCGCCGCCGCCTTCAGCGCCGTCGACGAGGCCAGCTCCAGCCGCGGCGGCGCGGCGCCGCCGTACGGGGCCAGCGCCATCTCCAGCACCTCCCTGGTCCCCGAGCCCGGCTCGCGCAGCACCAGCGGGGTCGCCGAGAGCTCCGCCCCGGACAGCGGCGAGCGCCGTCGCGCCCACGGATGGTCCGGCGCCACCACGACCACCAGCCGGTCCGCCGCCACCACCGCGCCCGCCAGGCCGGCCGGCGGCAGCGGCCCCTCGACGAAGCCCAGGTCGGCGTCCCCGGACAGCACGTGCCCGGCCACGTCCGCCGAGTTGGCGGTGCGCAGCGTCACGGCCGTCCCCGGATTGGTCGCGTGCAGCGCCAGCAGCCAGCCCGGCATCAGGTACTCCGCGACGGTCAGACTGGCCACCACGGTCAGCCGGGCGTCCCGGCGCTCGCGCAGCGCGTCGATCCCGGCGTCCAGCGCCTGCGCCGCCTCCACCACCTGCCGGGCCCACTCGACCACCAGCCGGCCCGCCTCGGTGGGCCGGGAGCCGCGCGGGGAGCGCTCCAGCAGCGGGACGCCGATCTGCCGCTCCATGCCCTTGATCCGGGCACTGGCGGTCGGCTGGCTCACCCCGAGCTCGGCGGCCGCCCGGCCGACACTGCCGAGCCGGGCCACCGCGAGCAGCAGCTCCAGGGCACCGATTTCGGGGACGCGCGGGGAGAGGGGCATAGATTCAGGCTATGCCCTCATAGAGCGGGCGGCGCTACCGGCGGCCGTCCTCCCGGAGCACGGTTGATGCCATGGTCACCCTGCTCAGCGCCGCTCCCCCGTTGTCCGCCCGGGCCCGTCTCGCCGCCCGGGCCCGCCGCCTCGACCTCTCCCAGCTCACCCCGAACTGGTACGCGGTGGTCATGGGGACCGCGATCGTGGCGAACGGCGCGGCGGCCCTCCCGGTCCGGTGGCCCGGCCTGCTGGGGTTCGCCGAGGTGGCCTGGGCGCTCGGACTGGCCGCCCTGCTGGTGCTCGGCGCCGCCCGCGCGGTCCACCTGACCCGGCACCGGGAGGCCGCCCGGGAGCACCTGCTGGAGAACCCGGCCACCGCCGTCTTCTACGGCTGTCCGCCGATGGCGCTGCTCTCGGTCGGCCTCGGCACCCTGACCGTCGGCTCCCGGGTCCTCGGCACCGGCCCGGCCGTCGCGATCGACCTGGTGCTGTGGACGGCGGGCACGCTGTACGCGCTGGCCGTCGCGGTCGGCATCCCCTATCTGATGATCACCCGGCACCGGGTCTCCCCGCTCGGCGCCAACCCGACCTGGCTGCTGCCCGTGGTCGCCCCGCTGGTCGCCTCCGCCGCCGGCCCGGCGCTCGTCCCGCACCTGCCCGCCGGCGGTGCCCGGGAGGCCCTGCTGTACGGCTGCGCGGCGCTGTTCGGGGTCGGCCTGCTGGCCACCCTGGCCCTGCTGCCGGTGGTGCTCACCGGCCTGGTGCACAGCAAGCTGTCCGCCCTGGCGCTCACCCCGACCCTGTTCCTGGTGCTCGGCCCGCTCGGCCAGTCGACCACCGCCGTGCACCAGCTGGCCGACGCCGCCGGCCCGGTCCTCCCCGGGCTCGCCCCGGTCGCGCTTCCGCTCGCCGAGCTGTACGGCGTGGCCGTGCTCGGTGTCGCGATGCTGTGGCTGCTGCTCGCCCTCGCCGCCAATCTGCGCGCCCGGCGGGCCGGGATGGGCTTCGGGATGACCTGGTGGGCGTTCACCTTCCCGGTCGGCACCTGTGTCACCGGGGCGGCCGCGCTGGCCCGGCACACCGGCTTCGCCGGGTTCACCGGGCTCGCCGTCGGCCTGTTCGCGCTGCTGCTGGCGGGCTGGGCGCTCGCGGCCGGCGGCACGGCCGCCGCGCTGGCCGGCGGACGGCTGCTGGCCCGCTGAGGCCCGCCCGGACCGGCGCCGGCGGAGCGGTGGCACCGCCGCGGTGGGCCCCGGCGTCCGGTTTTCCGGATTCCGGGCGTCCGCCACCGACCGGACGGACGGTCGGAAAACTTCCATCGCACCGCCCTGACCTGGTCTTTCGCAGGAACCGGCAGCGGCGCGCGGCGGTCCGGGCCGTCCCGGTGCTGCAGGTTTCTGCAATTGCGAGAACATGCAGCAGGGCGGCACTTGTTCACCGGCCGTCACGCTGTGAGGGTGGAGCCACGCCAGGTCGTCCGGGCAACCGCAGCCCGATGACGGTGACTTGCTCTTCAATACTGGATGCGACCGGCACGTCCGCACGTGCCTGCATATCGGGGGGAAGAGCGCCGGCCGGGACGCCATGTGTGGTGATGGCCCCCGGGACCGGAGCCGGCGAGGCGTTGCTGCTCCGCCTCGCCGGAAGCGCCGGGACCGCGGCGTGGACCGACGGCTCCCCGGACCCGTGTGCGACGGCACCCGGGGTCCGGGGGCCCGTCGGTCCCCAGTACCGTGAGGGCCGCCGGGCACCGTGCGGCGCGCGGAGGCCCCCACACCCCCGAGAGAACCCGGCAGGGAGCGTTCGACGTGACGTTCGGAGCGACGGTGGATCCGGAGCACGCCCCGGGCGGCGTCCCCGACGACGAGGGCGCGACCGCCGCGGCCGCCGGCGAACCCGACGAGACCGCCCGCGGCCTCTACCTCGCGATCCTCGCCGACGGCGGGCGCGTCCGCGTCGCCGACGTCCCCGAGGCCGACCGGGAGGCCGTCCGCCGGCTGGTCTCCATCGGCCTGCTGATGCCCAACCCGATGGACGCCTGCTACACCGCCGTCAGCCCCCGCTCGGTCAGTGACCGGCTCGGCGCCGAACTCCGCAGCGAGGCCACCCGGCTCCTGGTCCGCGCGGAGAACCTCCCCGGCACCCTGGACGCCCTCACCCGCGCCTACGACGCGATGCCCCGCCCGCCCGAGCGCTCCGGCGGCGCCGTCCACATCGAGGGCCACATCCACATCCGGCACCGGATCTCGCAGCTGGTCTCCGACTGCCGCACCGAGGTCCTCACCGTCCAGCCGGGGCCCCGCCCGGCCGACGCGCTCAAGATCGCGATCCAGCAGGACGTCCAGCTGCTCCGGCGCGGCTGCTCGCTGCGCACCATCTACCAGCCGGTCGCGATGTCCGAACCGCCCGCCCTCGCCTACGCCGAGGAGGTCACCCGGCGCGGCTCGCTGATCCGGATCCTGGACGAGCCCATCCAGCGGCTGATGATCTTCGACCGCTCGGTCGCCGTGATCTCCGCCTCGGAGGACCACAGCACCGCCGCGTTCATCACCGACCCGGCCGCGATCGCGTTCATCGTGAACGCCTTCGAACGCGACTGGTGCCGCGCCGACGCCATCGGCCGTTCCACCGCGCCCGGCCGGGGCGACGCCCACAGCGCTCCCGAACGCGTCGGCCGCCTCCTCGCCCGCGGCCTCACCCAACGCGCCGTCGCCACCCGCCTCGGCCTCAGCGAGCGGACGGTCGCCGCCCACATCTCCCGACTGCGCGACCGCTACGGGGCCCAGACCCTGTTCCAGCTCGGCTGGCTGATGCGGGGCGGCCGTGACGACGGATGACCCGTCGGCCGCGGCCGTCCCCAGGACCTCGGAGGTGCTGGACGCGGCACTGCCGGACGAGGCCGCCCGGGAGCTCTACCTCGGGGTGCTGGGCCGGGGCGGCCGGATCGGGTCCGCCGAGGTGGCCCCGGCGGACCGGGCCGCGCTGGCGGCGCTGATCCGCCTCGGCCTGCTGGTGCCGCACGCCCTGGACTCGTCGTACGTGGCCGTGAGCCCGCGGGCGCTCGCCGACCAGGTGGCGGCGGACCTGCGCGCGGAGGGGGTCAGGCTGCTCCAGCAGTCCGAGCGGCTGCCGGACCGCCTGGACGAACTCGTCCGGGCCTACGAACGCACCTCGCGCCACCTCGATGTGACGGGTGGTGTGGAGCACGTCGAGGGTGTGCCGGAGATCCGCACGCTGCTGACCTGCCTCGCGCGGGAGTACCCGCACGAGTCCATGACCATGCAGCCGGGAGGCGCCCGTCCGGCCGGCGTCGTCGCGGACATGCTCCACCACACCAGTGCCTACCTGCGCAGGGGCGGCAGCGTCCGGACGATCCACCAGCCGCCGGCCAGGCTCGACCCGGCCACGGTCGACTACGCCGCGGAGGTCACGCGGCTCGGCTGCTCGATCCGGACGCTGGCCGCCGACTTCAGCCGTCTGGTGATCTTCGACCGTTCGGTGGCGGTGCTGCCGAAGGGCGCGGACGGGACGAAGGCCGTGCTGGTGACCGATCCGGCCGTGGTGGCGTTCCTGGTGGACACCTTCGAGCAGCACTGGCACCACGCCGAAGGCGTCAACTGGGCGGCGCTGGCCGCCGGTACGGCCGATTCCGCGGTGCACGAGCAGGTCGGCCGGCTGCTCGCCCAGGGACTGACCCAGCGGACGATCGCCGTACGGCTGGGACTGAGCGAGCGGACCGTGGCCGCCCACATCTCCCGGCTCCGGGAGATGTACGACGCGGAGACGCTGTTCCAGCTCGGCTGGCAGATGCGCGGAGCCCGGGCGGGGGAACCCGGTGGCTGACCCGCGATCAGCCGGTGGCCGCGCCGGTGGGCCAGTAGCCGGTCGGGCCGACGGCCGGGGGCTGCTGCCGGGGGACGGTGAACTGCTCGCCGGGGGCGGTCCAGAAGCCCTCGCGCAGGGAGAGCGCCATGCCGGCCCAGTCGAGGGCGGTCTCCACGGTGTGGTGGAGCGCCTCCTGGGACCAGGTGTCGTCGAAGACCAGCGGCAGGACGGGGGCGACCTGCTCGATGGTGGCGATCAGCGGGTTGTGGGTGATGGCCTCGTCCACGAGCAGGACGATCGGCTTGCGCAGCGCGGACGCCCAGCCCAGCTCCAGGCTGACGCCGGCGGAGAGCGGCGCGCCGACGTAGGCGAAGACCAGGTCCGCGGACTGCAGCGCGCGGAAGTCCGACGGCACCCGCGGCTCGGGGGCGCGCCCGGCGACGGTCCAGGCATCGCTGTGGTGGGCGCTGTAGACGGCGGCGCCACTGCGGAGAAGGGTGGTGCGCAGGGTCGTCAGCCGCGTCCGGCTGGCGAGAGTCACCACACTGTCCGCCGGCCCGGTCAACCGCATCAGCGGCGCGGCCAGGAAGACTCGTGCACGCCGGCCCTCGGGGGCCTGGCTGTCGTGGTGACGCAGGTAGGGCTCAGTCATGATGACTCCGGGGATAGATGCCAACCAGGCCGGATTCGCCCCGTTGGGTGGTGCCTATCGGAATGCTGCTGCGCATTCGTTGCCGTCAAAACTATCTTGTCGTGCTCATGTATAGCTTTGTTGTCCCCACGTTCTTCCTGGTCGCCCCCTCTGGGGAGTGCACTGATCGTCTCTGTCGACCGTCATCACCGTCCACAGAACCGCGGTGTCATCTCGATGACTGGCAGAGAGATGACGCACTGTGCGTTCCGTCCCCCTGGCCTTCGCACGCGTCTGTGCGGCATTATGTGGCACGTTGTTCTAAACAGTGGGCTGGATACCCGGAATTAGCCCTGCCAGGAGAGGGGACATCATGTCTCGTATACGTCGGGTGGTTCGGTTTGTCCTGGTCCCACTTGTCGTCGGCGCGGGGCTTCTTGTCAGTGCTGTCGTCCCGGGGGACGACACGATCTGGAACGTCCGCGTGGGTGACGAGGCCGCGGCGCACAGGACCGTCGCCCTGGCGACGGACACCATCTGGAACTGAGCCGACGGGGTCGGTGACCGGTCACCCGAAGACTTCGGGGAGGACCTCGCCGTTGGTGGTGCGGGCCAGCGCGTAGCCGAGCTGGAAGAGCGACTCGACGTTGTGCTCGTCGCGCATCTCGGCGAGGTGGCGGGCGAGGGTCCGTTCACTGATCCCCAGCCGCCGGGCGATCACCCGGTGGTTCACGCCCTCCAGCATCAGGTCGATGATCGTCTGCCGCATCCCCGAGACGACCTGCTGCGGGACGGCGCGGGCCCCGTCGAAGTCCAGCGCGTGGCTCCAGTTGCGTTCGAAGACCTCGCTGATCAGGTAGCTGATGACGGCCTGGTCGTGGATGAACGCGGCGAGGTTCAGGTCCTCGGCGACGGGGATCACCGCGATCCGGCGGTCGATCACGATCAGTCGGGTGTAGGGCTCGTCGAGCGTCCGCACCCGGCCGCCGGCGTGGGTGATGGCGGCCACGTACTCCCTGGTCGGGGCGTGGTACCGGGTGCTCGGGTGGTAGATCGTTCTGAGCGTGATGCCCAGTCGCAGGGACACGAGGTCCCGTTCGAGGATGCCCGCCAGGGCCTCGGACGGCCGCGGGCCGCCGGGCTGGGCCGCGAGTATCTCCTCGGTGGCGCTCGAGACGATCTGCTGCACCCGCTGGTTGATCAGGACCTTGCCGCGGACGTACTCGATGGTGCCGCCGGCCTGCTCCGGCGAGTGGTAGGCGGCCGTGAGGTCGTGCAGGTCGGTGTTGAGCGCGGACGCGCGGGTGAGCAGGTCGAGGGCCTGGCGCTGCCACGAGGCGCTGAGGCTCTCGGACAGCTGCTGGGGGTCCACCGCGACGAGCACCCCGGGTTCGTCGGTGTCGGGGACGAGCAGGCCGAGGCCCACCAGTTCGTCCCGGGCCGCGCAGTCGCGGAGGAGTTCCGCGTCCTCCGCGATCCGGCCGTTCTCGCCGATGACGGCCAGGTACAGCGCACGCGCCTCCTTGGAGAGGATGCCCGTACCGCCCGCGGTGGCACTGAGCTGCTCTCGTCCACTCATCTGGGGCTCCTTGCCGTGGCCGTGCTTACCAGTACTGCCAGGTATCCAAGCAGGAAACGTGATGCAGCATGCCAGATCGGGCCGCGCCGGTGGAGCACCGCGGCCCGGTCCTCAGCACCCTCTCACCAACGCCGCGCCGCCGGCACCCCCCGGCCAGGGGGAAACCGGCGGCAGCCGTCGTACGGGCGGACGGCGTCAGCGCTTGGGGCGCCAGACGACCAGGGCGCTGGAGTGCGGGGTGGGCGGCTGGTAGGGGACGAGGTCCCGGCGGTAGGAGGCGTGGATGGTGGCCTCGCGCTGCTGGAGCGCGGTGGCCGCGCCCTCCAGGGAGTCGGCCAGTTCGGCGATGCGGGACTGGAGGGCGGTGACCTGGTTCTCCAGCTCGATGATCCGCTTGATGCCGGCCAGGTTGATGCCCTCGTCCTGGGAGAGCCGCTGGACCTCGCGCAGCTGCTGGATGTCGCGCGCGGAGTAGCGGCGGCCCCGGCCGGCGGTGCGGTCGGGGCAGACCAGGCCGAGCCGGTCGTACTGGCGGAGGGTCTGCGGGTGCAGACCGGAGAGCTCGGCGGCCACCGAGATCACGTAGACCGGGGTCTCCTCGGTGAGCACGTACTGGGGCTGCGGGGCGCTCCGCCGCGTGGTGCGGCGGGCGCCGCCACCGGGCAGGCCGTCACCGAGGCCGGGTCCGATGGGTTCGTCGGGGATCATCTGGTCGTCACGCTCCCTTCGCCGCTCTGAACAGGGCGGCTCGTGGGTCGTCGGAGGCGGTCGCCTCGCGGTACTGCTCCAGTGCGGTCAGCGCGTCGCCGGTGACGGTCTGGGGCACCACGACCTCCACGGTGACCAGCAGGTCGCCGCGGGTGCCGTCCTTGCGGGTGGCGCCCTTGCCGCGGGCCCGCAGGGTCAGGCCGTTGGCACTGCCCGGGGGCAGCTTGAGCTTCACCGACGGGCCGTTCAGGGTCGGCACCTCGATGGTGCCGCCGAGGGCGGCCTCGGGGAAGGTGACCGGGACGGTCACGGTCAGGTTGTCGCCCTTGCGCCCGAAGACGGGGTGCGGGTCGACGTGCACGGTCACGTAGAGGTCGCCCGGCTGTCCGCCGCGCTCGCCCTGGGCGCCCTTGCCCTTGAGCCGGATCCGCTGGGCGTCCTGGACGCCGGCCGGGATCCGGACCTGCATGGTGCGGGCGGAGCTGGCCCGGCCGCTGCCGTGGCAGTCGGTGCACGGGTCGTCGACGATCATGCCGCGGCCGCGGCAGTCGCGGCAGGGCTCGGAGAGCGCGAAGGCGCCCTGGCCCCGGCTCACGGTGCCGGAGCCGACGCAGGTCGGGCAGACCCGCGGGGTGGTGCCGGACTTGGCACCGGTGCCGTTGCAGAGGCGGCAGGGGGCCTGACTGGTCATCCGCAGCGGGACGGTCGCACCGTCGACGGCCTCCTCGAAGGAGAGCGTCACCTCGGTCTCGACGTCGGAGCCGCGCCGCGGCTGGGCCTGCCGGCCGCCCCGGTTGAAGAGCCCGCCGAAGACGTCGCCGATCCCGCCGCTGCCGCCGCCGCCCTGGTTGCCGTTGAACAGGTCGCCGAAGTCGAAGCTGTAGCTGCCGGTGCCACCGGGGCCGCCGGACCGGAAGCCGCCGTTGGCGAAGAGGCTGCGGGCCTCGTCGTACTCCTTGCGGCGCTTCTCGTCGGAGAGGACGTCGTACGCCTCGGAGATGTCCTTGAACCGCTCCTCGGCCTTGGTGTCGCCCTTGTTGGCGTCGGGGTGGAACTCGCGCGCCAGCTTGCGGTAGGTCTTCTTGATCTCTGTGGCGCTGGCGTCCTTCGGCACGCCGAGGACCTTGTAGTAGTCCTTCTCCACGTAGTCCTTGCCGCTCATGGCCGGCGCCACCTCCCGAGGTCCATCGTCACAGTGCTGTCAACGGTCGGAACCCGGCGAGTGGTGCCGGGGAACCTCGACAGCGCGCTGCGGAGCCGTCCGCCGTACTGGCCGGCGTACGACTCCGCAGCGCAAGGGTTGTCAGCTGTCACCGGTGGTCAGCTGTCCGAGCCACCGTCGGCCTGGTCCTTCTTCTCCCCGCCCTCGGCGGTGTCGGCGTCCGGGCCGGGCGCGGTCTGGGTGCCCGGCTGGGGCTCCGCGACCGCGACCATCGCCGGGCGGATGATCCGCTCGCCGATCCGGTAACCGGGCTGGAGGATCTGGACACAGGTGTCCTCGGTGACCTCCGAGGAGTAGCTGTGCATCAGCGCCTCGTGCATGGTCGGGTCGAAGGGCTCGCCCTCCTTGCCGAACTGCTGCAGGCCCAGCTTGGCGACGACCGTCTCCAGCGACTCGGCGACGGACTTGAAGCCGCCCGTCACCTCGCCGTGGTCGCGGGCCCGGCCGATGTCGTCCAGGACCGGGATCAGCGACTCCAGGATGTTGGAGACGGCGATCTCGCGGACCGTCAGCCGGTCGCGCTCGACCCGCTTGCGGTAGTTCTGGTACTCGGCCTGGAGGCGCTGGAGGTCGGCGGTGCGCTCGGCCAGCTCGCGCTTGGCCGTGGCGTCCCCGGGGGTGCCGGCGTCGGTGCTCTCGGCACCGGCCGCGGCGGCCTCCTCGGCGGCCTTGATCACGGCCTCCTCGGCGGCGGAGTCGTCGCCGGGCTCGGCACCCTGCGGCTTCTCCGTCATGCCGCACCGCCCTTGGGCTTCTCGTCGTCCACGATCTCGGCGTCGACGACGTCGTCGTCCTTGGCACCGGCCTCGCCGGCGTCGCCGGCCGCGCCCGCCGCACCGGCGGCGTCGGCGTTGGCGTAGAGCGCCTGGCCGAGCTTCTGGGCGGTGGTGGAGACCTTCTCCGAGGCCTCGCGGATCTTCGCGATGTCGTCGCCCTTCAGGGCCTCCTTGAGCTCGCCGATGGCGGTCTCGACCTCGGTCTTGACGTCGGCCGGGAGCTTGTCGGAGTTGTCGGCGATGAACTTCTCGGTGGAGTAGACGAGCTGCTCGGCCTGGTTGCGGGTCTCCACGGCCTCGCGGCGCTCGTGGTCCTCGGCCGCGTACTGCTCGGCCTCGCGCATCATGCGCTCGATGTCGTCCTTCGGCAGCGCGGAGCCGCCGGTGACGGTCATCTTCTGCTCCTTGCCGGTGCCGAGGTCCTTCGCGCCGACGTGCATGATGCCGTTGGCGTCGATGTCGAAGGTGACCTCGATCTGGGGCAGGCCGCGGGGGGCCGGCGGCAGGCCGGTCAGCTCGAACATGCCGAGCTTCTTGTTGTACGCCGCGATCTCGCGCTCGCCCTGGTAGACCTGGATCTGCACGGACGGCTGGTTGTCCTCGGCCGTGGTGAAGATCTCGGAACGCTTGGTCGGGATCGTGGTGTTGCGCTCGATCAGCTTGGTCATGATGCCGCCCTTGGTCTCGATGCCGAGGGACAGCGGGGTGACGTCGAGCAGCAGGACGTCCTTGACCTCGCCCTTGAGGACACCGGCCTGGAGCGAGGCGCCGATGGCGACGACCTCGTCCGGGTTGACGCCCTTGTTGGCGTCCTTGCCGCCGGTCAGCTCGCGGACGAGCTCGGCGACGGCCGGCATACGGGTCGAGCCGCCGACGAGGACGACGTGGTCGATCTCGGAGAGGGCGATGCCCGCGTCCTTGATGACGTTGTGGAACGGGACCTTGCAGCGCTCCAGCAGGTCCGAGGTGAGCTGCTGGAACTGGGCCCGGGTGAGCTTCTCGTCCAGGTGCAGCGGGCCCTCGGCGGAGGCCGTGATGTAGGGCAGGTTGATCGAGGTCTCGGAGGACGAGGACAGCTCGATCTTGGCCTTCTCGGAGGCCTCGCGCAGACGCTGCAGCGCCATCTTGTCCTTGGACAGGTCGACGCCGTGGCCGGCCTGGAAGACCTTGACCAGGTGGTCGACGACCTTCTGGTCCCAGTCGTCGCCACCGAGGTGGTTGTCACCGTTGGTGGCCTTCACCTCGACGACGCCGTCGCCGATCTCCAGCAGCGAGACGTCGAAGGTGCCGCCGCCGAGGTCGAAGACCAGAATGGTCTGGTCGTCCTTGTCCAGGCCGTAGGCCAGGGCGGCCGCGGTCGGCTCGTTGACGATGCGCAGGACGTTGAGGCCCGCGATCTCACCGGCCTCCTTGGTGGCCTGGCGCTCGGAGTCGGAGAAGTACGCCGGAACGGTGATGACGGCGTCGGTGACCGTCTCGCCCAGGTAGGACTCGGCGTCGCGCTTCAGCTTCTGCAGGATGAAGGCGCTGATCTGCTGCGGGTTGAAGTCCTTGCCGTCCAGCCCGATCTTCCAGCTGGTGCCCATGTGGCGCTTGACCGAGCGAATGGTGCGGTCCACGTTGGTGACCGCCTGGCGCTTGGCCACCTCGCCGACGAGCACCTCGCCGTTCTTGGCGAAGGCGACGACGGACGGCGTGGTCCGCGCGCCCTCGGCGTTCGTGATGACGGTGGGCTCGCCACCCTCCAGAACGCTGACGACCGAGTTCGTCGTGCCGAGGTCGATGCCGACCGCGCGTGCCATCGTAAATACCTCCACGGAAGAGTTGAGCTTTACAGGCTCAAGGATGCATGACAGGCCGGGACGCGTCAACAGCTATGAGTCCTCGGCGCTCAACTTTGGTGAGCGGCGGGGTGCGCGAACGGACTCCGGCGCCCGGCCGGGACACGGCCGGGGTGCCCCCGGGCGTGCGTTCACGTGACTGCCGCCATACCTTGAGCATCTTCAGGAGAAGTGGTGCCCGGCGGTAATGTCCGAGCCGTCGGCCCAGGAAGTTACCGACGAGTACACTGCCCCGGAGAAACCGCACACCCGTAACAAGCAAGCCGCAGGAGACGGAGAGCCGATGCAGCTAGCAGCGATCGTCATCTCGCTGGTCACGTTCGTGGTCGGCACCGCGCTCGCCGCTCGTGCGGCGCTGTACATCTACCGGGTGGTGCGGACCGGCCAGCCGGACGCCACCCGCTTCGGGCAGCCCGCCCAGCGGGCGAAGACGGTGGCCGTGGAGTTCGTCGGCCACACCAGGATGAACCGCTGGGGGATCGTCGGCGTCGCCCACTGGTTCGTCGCGGTCGGCTTCTTCACCCTGGGCCTGACCCTGCTCACCGCGTTCTTCCAGCTGTTCGACGCCGAGTTCGTGCTGCCGGTGCTCGGCGGCTGGCTGCCGTACGAGCTCTTCACCGAGCTGGTCGGCACCTTCACCACGCTGGGCATCGCCGCCCTGATCGTGATCCGGCTGCTGAGCCTGCCCGGCCGGGCGGGCCGCAAGTCGCGCTTCGCCGGCTCGATCGCCTGGCAGGCCTTCTACGTCGAGTACACGATCCTCGGCATCGGCCTGTGCATCATGATCCTGCGCGGCCTGGAGGGCGCGCTGGAGCACGTCGGCTCCTACGAGGCCAAGTACCTGATCTCCTACCCGCTGGTGGCGGCGTTCCGCGGGCTGTCCCACGGGACCCTGGAGAACCTGGTCTACGTCTTCGCGATGCTGAAGATCTGCACCTCCTTCGCCTGGGCGATCACCATCGGCATCAACCCCTCGATGGGCGTCGCCTGGCACCGCTTCCTGGCCTTCTTCAACATCTACTTCAAGCGCGCGGAGGACGGCTCCACCGCGCTCGGCGAGCTGCGCCCGATGACCAGCGGCGGCGCGCCGATCGACTTCGAGGACCCGGCCGACGACGCCGTCTTCGGCGTCTCCCAGGTCGAGCACTTCTCCTGGAAGGGCATCCTCGACTTCTCCACCTGCACCGAGTGCGGCCGCTGCCAGTCGCAGTGCCCGGCCTGGAACACCGGCAAGCCGCTCTCGCCGAAGCTGCTGATCATGAGCCTGCGCGAGCACGCCTTCGGCAAGGCCCCCTACCTCCTGGCCGGCGGCGGCAAGGACATGGAGGGCGAGGAGAAGGCCACCGCCGAGCAGCTGGCGGACGTCCCGGCGGCCGCCCTCGCCGAGGCCGAGCGCCCGCTGATCGGCACCGCCGAGGAGAACGGCGTCATCGACCCGGACGTGCTGTGGTCCTGCACCACCTGCGGCGCCTGCGTCGAGCAGTGCCCGGTCGACATCGAGCACATCGACCACATCGTCGACATGCGCCGCTACCAGGTCATGATCGAGTCCTCGTTCCCCACCGAGGCCGGCACCATGCTCAAGAACCTGGAGAACAAGGGCAACCCCTGGGGCATGGCCACCAAGGCCCGCCTGGACTGGGTCAAGGAGCTCAAGAAGGAGACCGGCATCGAGGTGCCGGTGATCGGCGAGGACATCGACCCGGCCGAGGTCGAGTACCTGTACTGGGTGGGCTGCGCCGGCGCCCTGGAGGACCGGGCGAAGAAGACCACCAAGGCCTTCGCCGAACTGCTGCACACCGCGGGCGTGAAGTTCGCCATCCTCGGCAAGGAGGAGTCCTGCACCGGTGACTCCGCCCGCCGGCTGGGCAACGAGTTCCTCTTCCAGATGCTCGGCGCGCAGAACGTCGAGACCCTGAACGCCGCGCTGGAGGACGCCCCGGTCAAGCGGATCGTGGCGACCTGCCCGCACTGCTTCAACACCATCGCCAACGAGTACCCGCAGCTGGGCGGCCACTTCGAGGTCATCCACCACACCCAGCTGCTGCAGCACCTCATCGACGAAGGCAAGCTCGTGCCGGTCAACCCGGTCGAGGGCCTGATCACGTACCACGACCCCTGCTACCTGGGCCGCCACAACAAGGTCTACAGCCCGCCGCGCGAGATCATGGACAAGGTCCCCGGTCTGCGCCAGCAGGAGATGCACCGCCACAAGGAGCGCGGCTTCTGCTGCGGCGCCGGCGGCGCGCGGATGTGGATGGAGGAGCGCATCGGCAAGCGGATCAACACCGAGCGCGTGGACGAGGCGCTGTCCCTGAACCCGGACATCGTCTCCACCGCCTGCCCGTTCTGCCTGGTGATGCTCTCCGACTCGGTGAACGGCAAGAAGAACGAGGGCGCGGCCAAGGAGCACCTGAAGGTCGTCGACGTCGCCCAGCTGCTGCTCGACTCGGTCAAGGCGGTCCCGCCGGCCGCGGCCGAGGAGCCGCAGACGGTCGACGCCTGAGCGGCGTCCCGACCGACGGGGCCGTGAACCGGCCCGGTTGTTCGACAGTTCTGCAACAACCGCCCGGCCCGGGGGGTGCCACCGGCATCCGCCCGGGCCGGGTCTTTCCGGTGACCGCCCGGGGATTTTCCGGTGACGGCCCCGGGCTCTCCGGACCGCCGCCCGGTTCCGTTCCGGCCGCCGCCCGGCTCCGTCCCGGGTGCCGAGGGCAGGACCACCGCGCGGCGCTCCTGTCGGAAGGAAATACAGTAGGCGCCGGACCGGCCGTGAGCCGGTCGATCCGTTCCGGCCCCCGGAACGGCGTACACCACACCGACGGAGGTATCGGCCCGCCGGGCCGGGCCGCACAGAGCACAAGGGGAACAGCGCAGACCATGACCGAGGCGATCATGCTGGTCGGTGGTAAGGGCACGCGACTGCGTCCGCTGACCACCCACACCCCCAAGCCCATGCTGCCGGTGGCAGGCGTCCCGTTCATCGCGCACCAGCTGGCGCGCGCGGCGGCGGCCGGGGTCACCCGCGTGGTGCTCGCCACCTCCTACCTCGCCGAGGTCTTCGAGGACCACTTCCAGGACGGCACCCCCTACGGCATCGAGCTGGTCTACCTGACCGAGCGCGAGCCGCTCGGCACCGGCGGCGCCATCCGCAACGCGGCCACCGGGCTCACCTGCGGCCCGGACGAGCCGGTCCTGGTGTTCAACGGCGACATCCTCTCCGGCGTCGACATCGCCGCCCTGCGCGACGGCCACGTGGCCGCCGGAGCCGACGTCACCCTGCACCTCACCCGGGTCGAGGACCCGCGCGCGTTCGGCCTCGTGCCGACCGACGAGCACGGCCGGGTGCTGGAGTTCCTGGAGAAGCCGGAGACGCCGGAGCAGATCGTCACCGACCAGATCAACGCCGGCTGCTACGTCTTCACCCGTTCCGTCATCGACCGCATCCCGGCCGGCCGCGAGGTCTCCGTCGAGCGCGAGACCTTCCCCGAGCTGCTGGCCACCGGCGCGCTGCTGCGCGGCGTCGTGGACACCTCGTACTGGCTCGACCTCGGCACCCCGGCCGCCTTCGTCCGCGGCTCGGCCGACCTGGTGCTCGGCAAGGTCGACTCGCCCGCCGTGCCCGGCCCGACCGGCGACGCCCTGCTGCTGCCCGGGTCGACCGTCCGGCACGGCGCGGTGCTCAGCGGCGGCACCGTGGTCGCCGAGGGGGCGGTGGTCGAGGCCGGCGCCATCGTCGAGGGCAGCGTGATCCTGCCCGGTGCCGTGATCGGCGCCGACACCCTGGTCAAGGACTCGATCGTGGGCGCCTTCGCGACCGTCGGCGACCGCACCGCGCTGGACGGCGCGGTGATCGGGGACGGCGCGATCGTGGAGTCCGACAACGAGCTGCCGAACGGCATCCGGATCGCCTGCGGCACCCTGCTGCCGGTCGGTGCCGTCCGTACCTCGGCCGGCCCGGGCGGGTGCCCGGCCGGCACCAGCGCCGCGGCCTCCGTGCACGGGCCGAAGGTGGCCGTGGGGCAGTAGCCGCCTCCGTGCACGGGCCGGAGGTGGCCGTGGGGCGGTAACGCGCCGCCGTGGCCCCGCGGCAGTAACAGGCTCGCTGCAAACCGGACCCGGTCCGGTGCCCGGCCACCGGGGCGCCCGCCGGGCGGGTACCTTCGGAACGTGGCTGGCAATCGATACGACAGCGGTCAGGGCGCCGAACCCCGTGGCGGGTGGTCGGCGCCCCCGCAGCAGCAGGCGGCGCCCGGGGGGTACGGGCCGACGGACGGACCGGAGTACTTCACCGGCCCGCAGCAGGGACCCGGCGGCCCGCAGCAGGGCCCGGCGGACCCGTACGGGCCCGGCCCCCGCTCCCCGTACGCCTCGCAGCAGGACCCGTACGGCGGGCAGCGGGACCCGTACGCGGGGCAGCAGCCCTACCCGGGGCAGCCGGGGCAGCCCTACGGCGGGCCGCAGCGGGACCCGTACGCGGCCGACCAGCCCGGTCACACCCGGGCCTTCCCGGTCGGCGCCGACCCGTACGCGGGCGAGCCGTCCTCCTACGCTCCGGAGCAGCCGCCGTACCCCGACGGCCCCGGTCAGCAGGGCCGGGCCCAGGGTTACGGCGACGACAACGTCGCCGTCTACCGGGCCGGCGGCCAGTCCGCACCGCAGGCCACCGGCCCCAGGCCGAGCTGGCGCGAACTGCTGACCGGACTCTTCCGCACCCCCACCGCGATCTTCGACCGCACCCGCGACCACCAGGTCTGGCTGCCCGCCGTCACGGTCTCCCTGCTCTACGGCGCCCTCGCCGTGCTCGGCCTCGGCATGACCCGCGACGACGTGGTCAACTCCACCTTCACCGTGGCGCTCACCGCGCTGCTGGCGGCGGCGATCGGCTTCACCCTGGCCGGCGCCATGCTCGGAGGGGTCACCTACGCGCTGGCCCGGCAGTTCGGCGGCGACGGCCCGTGGCAGTCCACGGTCGGCCTGGCCGTGCTGATCGGCTGGGTCACGGACGCGCCCCGGCTGCTGCTGGCACTGGTGCTGCCGGCCGACAACCTGCTGGTCCAGGTGGTCGGCTGGGCCACCTGGCTGCTCTGCGCGTTCCTGCTGACCAGCATGGTCCGCCGGGTGCACGACCTCCCCTGGGGCAAGGCGGCCGGTGCGGCGGCGCTGCAGCTGCTGGCGCTGCTGGTGCTGATCAAGCTGCCGACCCTCGGCTGACCCCCGTCCCCCTTCCCGACCCGCCCCCGGACCTCGGGGACAATGGAGCACGGGCCTCGCCTCGCGGGGCCCGTCGCCGTTTCCCGGGCCGTCCCGTCCGGGCCGCGCCCTTCCCCTGTCCAGTCCACCCTCACCCGCACGGAGCCAGGCATGACCCTCCCCACCACGCACGTCAGCTTCCCGGCCGGGGCGGTGACCGGCGAGTCGACGGTGCTGGCGGTGCACCCGCTGGACGGCGGCCGGTACGCCGTGGTCACCGGGGCGACGCCGTTCCACCCGCTCGACCACACCTGGCCGGACCAGCCCGCCGACCTCGGCACGCTCACCGTGGACGGCGTGGAGCTGGCCGTCGTCGACTGCCTCACCGGTGCGGTCGGCCCGGACGGCGGCCCGGTGCTGGTGGGAGCCGACATCCCGGTCCGCCGCGGCGACGAGGAGTGGTCCTGGCTGGTCCTGCACGTCCTCGCGGCGGACCCGGGCGACATCGTCGGCCGGACCGCCGCCCTCGCCGTCGACGCCGGCCGGCGCGGGGCTCTCAGCGCCTCCCACAGCGGCTGCCACCTGCTCGCCCTCGCCCTCAACGAGGCGCTCGCGCCGCGCTGGCGCAAGGACCCGGGCCGCACCGACGCCTTCGGCCACCCGGACTTCGACAGCCTCGCCATGGCGAGCTCGGTGATGGACACCGAGGCGAGCACCGACACCTACCGGCTCGGCAAGTCGCTGCGCAAGAAGGGCTTCACCGCCGAGGCCACCGAGGAGTTCCCGGCCCTCGCCGACGCCCTCCCCGAGCTGACCGAGGCCGTCAACCGCCGGCTGGCCGGCTGGGTCGCCGCCGACGCCCCGGTGCGCATCGACGTCCCCGGCCCCGAGCTGACCGCCCGCCGCGAGTGGAACTGCGAGCTGCCCGAGGGCGCGGCGCGGATCTTCTGCGGCGGCACCCATCTGCACCACCTGGGCGAGCTGGCCGAGCTCCGCACCGAACTGCGGCTCTCCGAGGACGGCAGCGAGCTGGTCGCCGTCACCCGCCCGAAGCGGGCCTGACACGGCGGCGGGCGGCCACCCCGTCCAGGGTGGCCGCCCGTGTCGTGCCCGCTCGCGCTGCTCGCGGCGCCGCTCAGACCTCGGAGCGGTGGAAGTTCAGGTAGGAACGCGACGGCGTCGGGCCGCGCTGCCCCTGGTAGCGCGAGCCGTACCGCTGCGAGCCGTACGGGTGCTCCGAGGGCGAGGAGAGCCGGAACAGGCAGAGCTGCCCGATCTTCATACCCGGGTAGAGCTTGATCGGCAGGGTCGCGACGTTCGACAGCTCCAGCGTGACGTGCCCGCTGAACCCGGGGTCGATGAAACCCGCCGTGGAGTGCGTCAGCAGACCGAGCCGGCCCAGGCTGGACTTGCCCTCCAGCCGCGAGGCGACGTCGTCGGGCAGCGTGATGACCTCGAAGGTCGACGCCAGCACGAACTCGCCCGGGTGCAGGATGAACGCGTCGTCGCCCTCCGGCTCGACCAGACGGGTCAGGTCCGGCTGCTCCTCGGAGGGGTCGATGTGCGGGTAGCGGTGGTTCTCGAAGACCCTGAAGAAGCGGTCCAGTCGCACGTCGATGCTCGACGGCTGGACCATCGCGGGGTCGAACGGATCGATCACCACCCGGCCGTTGTCGATCTCGGCCCGGATGTCCTTGTCAGAGAGCAGCACGCTTCGAGGTTACGTGCACGATGCGGCCCCGGACGAATCGCCCGGGGCCGCACCCGTCACATCTCTCCCACGACCGCCCTCGTCAGGCGAGGAACTCCGCGGCCTCCAGCCGCAGTGCCCGGGCCAGTTGCGGCTCGGACAGCTCCCGCACGTCGGCGAGCACCGAACTCCTCAGCCGTCCGCACTGCGGGCACCGGATCAGCCGCCCCGGCCCCAGCCGGCCGGCGCCGAGATTCTGCATCGGGAACGTGGTGGTGCTGAACAGGTGCCCCTCGGCACAACGAACGACGGCGCGCTGCTCCATCGATCCCCTTCCCATCCTTACCCCGGTACTCACCCGTACTCGTCGCCCCGAACGGCGGAGCCCCCGGGACCAGCGTCACATTAGGGGAAGTTCCGGACATTCCACACCAAGGCTCGCCGCCCGCACCCACCCGCCGGGGCAGTCTCGCGCGGCCCACACAGTACGCCCCCGCCCCCACCCCGCGCGGCTCCGCCACGACCTCCGGCCGCCTGTGCGGCGACCGTCACGGATGGGGTACAGTGAGGGCAGATCGAGCGTCTCTGACGACTCGTCAGGCGGGCGTAGTTTAATGGTAGAACATGAGCTTCCCAAGCTTATAGCGCGAGTTCGATTCTCGTCGCCCGCTCCATCGATAAAGCCGCAGGTCAGCGACCTGCGGCTTTTGCGTTCTCCGGACCGGTCCAGCTATTTCCGGCATGGCCGGGAGCTGGGTGGCGGAGTGCGCCGCAGACGATCCGAGCGAGGCCCGGGCAGGGCGCCGGGAGCCGGCGGCGGCGCGTTCGGGGCATCGTCGCAGCGGCTTTGTCGCCAGGTGTTCCCGGTGTCCGGCGATGCGACGACGAGGGCCGTCGCGAATGGCCTGCCCGGTGCGGGCGGGGCCGGTGGACGACGCGGTCGTGCCGGTTCTCCGCAGCGCTGCCGGAACGGTCGACGGATACTGCGGAACCGGGGAGTTGAGGTGGTTCCGCAGCGGTGCCGCGGGGGCCGCGGAGGAGGTCCGGACCGGCTTCGCGGGGGTGCGGGCGAAGGTCCTCCGGCGGTCCGGCCCGGCAGGCTACGGTGGGGCCGGATGCAACAGGTCGGGGCATTGGAGAACCTCTGCCTCACGGAGGACCGGGGGTGGGCGCGGTGGATCCGCTGTCGTTGTCGATGGTGACGGCTTTCCTGGGTGCGGCCGGTGCGGGGATGGCCAACGAGGCGGGGAAGCGGGCCTGGGAGACGATGGGCGGGCTGGTGGCCCGGGTGGTGGGGCGCGAGGTGCCGGCGCCGGTGGGGGCGGCCGAGCGGGAGTCGGTGGCGGGGCTGCTCGTGGCGGAGGCGTCGCGCAGCCCCGAACAGGCGAGGGCGCTGGCCGCCGCGATGAGCGGGAGGAGTACCGGTGGGGCGGCGGTGCACGGGGTGCCGCGGCTGCTGCCGGCCTCCGCGCGCTTCTTCACCGACCGGAAGGGCCCGTTGGCGCTGCTGGACCGGGAGGCGGACCGCAAGCCCGACGGCCTGCCGAAGGTGGCCGTCCTGCACGGTCCGGCGGGGATCGGTACCAGTGCGCTCGCCTTCCACTGGGGCGGACGCGAGGCCGGCCGGTTCCCGGACGGGACCCTGTACACGGACCTCCGGGGCGGTTCGGCGAGCACCGCTCCGACGGCCGCCACCGTCCTGCGGCACTTCCTGCTGCGCCTCGGTGTGCCGGCGGAGTACGTTCCGCCCGCCGTGGAGGACCGGGTGGACCTCTTCCGCTCCCTGTTGTCCGGACGGCGGCTGCTGGTCGTGCTCGACCACGCGCAGTCGGCGGCCCAGGTCGATCCGCTGATCACGGCGGCGCGCGGCGTGTTCACCCTGGTCGTCGCCCGCCGGCCGCTCACCGGGCTGGACGCGGTGGCCGTTCCCGTCGGCCCGCTGTCCGACCGGGACGCCAGGCGGCTGCTGGCCGAGCTGGCGGGACGGTCCGCCGTGGCGACGGCCCGCGCCGCGCTTCCCTCGGTGCTGGAGCGCTGCGCCGGTTCGCCGTTCGCGCTGCGGGCGATGGCTCCGTACCTGGCGACGGGGCCGATCGGTGGCGACGGCGCGGCGGATTCCCCGAACCCCCTGCCCCCGGTGCGGGCCGTCGCCGAGGAGGCCTACCGGCGGCTCGGGCCGGAGGCGGCGCGGATCTACCGGCTCGGTTCGCTGCGGCCGTGGTCCTCGTTGGACGCGGCCGTGGCGGCGGCGACGGCCGAGGTCGCGGAGGACGCCGCGGGGCGGGTGCTGGCCGAGCTGGCGGAGCTCCGGTTGCTGGAGAGCACCGGGGACGGCCGCTACCGCTACCGGCCGGCGGTGCGTGCGCACGCGGAGGAGGCGGCGGCCCGCGAGGAGGGCCTGGCGGGGTGCGCCGCGGCCGTGGCCCGCGCCGCGGACTGGTACCTGAGGTTCGCCGTCCGCGCCGACTACGCGGCGTTGAAGGAGCGTTGGCACCTCGGCCCGTTGTACGCCGAGCTGGGTCCGGGGCCGTACCAGGACGAGGGCGCGGCGGTCGCCGCGCTGGTCGCCGAGGCGGGCAACCTGGTCGAAGCCGTGCTCGCCGCCGAGGAGTTCGGCCGCTTCGACACCGTCTGCCAGACCGTCGAGGCGCTCTGGGCCGTGCAGTTGAAGGCCGGCTGCCACGATGTGCTGCTGCCCGCGCTGAGGGCCGGCGCCCGGACGGCCGGCCGGCACTGCCCGGGAACCCGGACGGCCGGCCGGATGCACATCCAACTCGCTTTCGCCCTGATGGAGTTGCGTCAGGACGAGGAGGCGGAGGGCGAACTTCTGGCGGCCGCGGCGGACGAGGAGCGGGCCGGGCACGGGCGCGGCCGGGCGACAGCGGTCGAGTCGCTGGGGCTGCTGCGGCTGCGGCAGTGGCGCTTCGGATCGGCCCTGGAGTGCTTCGAGGAGGCGGACGGGCTGCTGGACCGGATCGGCCCGGCCGACGACGGGGCCGCCGATGTGCCGCGGGCCCGGGCGCTGCTGCACCGGCACCGGGGGCGGGCGCTGAGGGGCCTCGGCCGCTTCGACGAGGCGGAGCAACAGCTCTCCGTCGCACGGGAGTTCTTCCGCGAGAGCGGTGAACGCTACAACACCGCCCGGGTGCTGACGGATCTCGCCGAACTCCACCTCGACGCGGCCGACCGGGCCGGGGCGCTGCCGCTGGTCGACGAGGCCGTCGCGCTGCTGGGGCGGGAGAACGCGACCGTGCACCTCACCTATCTGGCCGGGTTGCGCGCCCGGTGCCTGC
Source organism: Kitasatospora sp. NPDC089913 (assembly GCF_044748625.1). Classification (NCBI taxonomy): domain Bacteria; kingdom Bacillati; phylum Actinomycetota; class Actinomycetes; order Kitasatosporales; family Streptomycetaceae; genus Kitasatospora; species Kitasatospora sp. NPDC089913. Next base: position 67,440 of record NZ_JBIVGI010000026.1, read on the forward strand.
CCGATCGATCCTCCGGTCACTCTCCCGGTCACTCTTCCGATCGACCGTGACGCGGACCCGCGTCGGACGGGTGCCGGTCCTGACGGTCAGGGTGGTGGGCGCCGCCACGACCGCGGGGCCGGCGTGCAGCCGTGCGAGCAGCGCCGAGGCGTGTGCGGCCGGGTCGCCGTCACCGTCGGCGGTCAGCCTGAGGCACAGTCCGCCGCGGTGCAGCACCACGCACTCGCGAGGGCCGGTGACGTAGACGGCGAGCGAGGCGGACCGGTACCGGCCGAGCACCTCGGCCGCCCACGCGTGGGGCGGGCCGAACCGGGGGTCGTCGGGCTCGCCGTACCGGAGGATGACGTCGGCCGACTCCAGCGCACCGGGGTCGAGGGTGTCCTCGTGCACGGCGAGGTGTCCCTCGCCCTCGGCGCCGTCGGGTTCGTAGCGGGGCTCGGCGAAGCGCAGGACGGCGATGCTGCCGTCCGCGGCGGTGCGGGTGATGACGCGCAGGGGAGCGGTGCGCAGCGGCGGCTCGTACGGCGGCAGCGGCAGCGGGTCGAGCACGGCCGGTCCGGCCGGTTCGGTGATGCCGATCATCCGGTAGAAGAGGCCGCGCAGCAGGGCCGCGGCCTGTCCCGGGGCCGAACTGGTCAGCCGGTCCGGCCCGTCGAGGGGGCGGTGTTCGGTCAGCAGCTCGTCCAGCTGGGGCGGGAGCGCGCTGTACGGATCGAGTCGGGGTGCGGACCGGACGAACGCCGCGACGGGCGATTCCGTCCCGAGGGCGTCGGGGTCGGCGGCGCCCAGGAGCACGGGGGTGCCGCAGGCGGCGGCGTAGTAGCTGACCGAACCGAAGTCGCCCAGGACCACGTCCGCGGCAATCAGGGCCTGGCGCCAGCCTTCGAGCGGGTCGACGAGGGCGAGCCCGGCCCGACGGGCCCGGTCCAGCCAGAGGCGGATCTGGCCGGGGCCGTGGCCGTGCCAGATGTTCGGGTGGAGGACGGCCGCCACCCGGTACTCGTCGGCGGGGAGTTCGGACGTCAGCCGGGGGAGCAGCAGCGGGAGGACGTCCTCGGGGCCGGAGTCACCGAAGAGCGAGGTCGGGTTCCAGGTGGAGTTCAGCAGGACGAGGCGCTGGCCGGGATGTACTCCCAGGGCCCGCCGGTACCGGTCCCGGTGGTGCCGGGCGGCGAGGATGCGGTCGAAGCAGGGGTCGCCGGCCAGTACGGCGGTCGGCAGGGCCTCGGGGCAGGACTCGGCGAGGCGGGCGATCTGCTCCGGGTGGGAGAAGACCATGGCGTCCGCGACCGGGGTGCCTCCGGCGGTGAGGATCCACTCCGGTCCGAGCCCGAACACGGTGTCCGGTGTCCGGTGTCCGGTGTCCGGTGCGGCGAGCGTCTTATTGTATCCGGCGCCGTGCGAGAGGATCGCCAACGTGCCTTTCAGAAGATCGAGTTGACCTCCGAGGCTTGCCGACACCGCCAGGTCCACGGGAGTCGAGAGGGCCTGCTCCCAGGGCAGCACCGGGACGCCCGTCGAGGCGAGCAGCTCCGCCACGCCCGACTGGAACGGTGACGAGCCGGTGCAGGTCGCCAGTACCTGGAGCCGCAGGTCGTCGCGGAACAGCGGCAGCACATCGATCAGTCGCGTCGCGGCCGTCACGTTGTGGACGACCAGCAGCACCCGTCGGCATCGGCCGCGAGTGGCCCACCGGGCCGCCTCGGGTCCCACCGGCACGCGAACCCAGTGCTTCGGGTCCTCGCCCACGCTGCCTCCCAGCCCTTCCGGTTCGAGACCTCTGCGGCCGCCGTCGCCGATCTTGGAATCGGAACCGTCAACGTATCGCGCCGAGGCCCGACTGCCCGGCGGTCCCGCCGCGCGAGCCGACCGGGGGAGGGTCGGGGCGGCGGGTCGGGGCGGCGGGTCGGGGCGGCGCAAGGATGGCGTCAGGGGCGCGGATAGAGGCGGAGGAAGGCCTGGACTCCGGTGGTGACGGTGCTGTGGAGGGCGGTGTCGGAGATGGGGACGGCGCCGTAGAAGGACTGGTCGGCCGCTCCGCTGAAGGTGAGCAGGGTGAAGTGGGTGGCGGCGAGGTCGGGGTCGTCGAGGGTGAGCAGGTCCTGGGAGGCGAGGCGGACGAGGTGGTCGGCGAGGTCGCGCTGGGAGGCGAGCGGGCCGGCGGCGAGCCAGGCGGCGAGGACGTCGGGCGGGATGTTGCCGGCCTCGGCGCGGATGGTGCGGCCGAGGGCGTAGTGCTCGCCGGCGGCGAGGACGGCCTTGGCGCGGTCGACGGCGAAGGCGGTGAGGTCGGCCTCCAGGTCGACGATCTTGTGCAGATGCCGGTCGGCCAGGCCGGCGATGATCTCGGTGAGTTCGCCGGCGGTCTCCAGGGCGACGGAGAGGAAGAGCTTCTCCTTGTCGCCGAAGTGGTTGTAGATGGTGCGCTTGGACACGCCGGCCTCGGAGGCGATGGCGTCGACGCTGGCCCGGGTGTAGCCCTCGCGGCCGAACACCGTGCTCGCCGCGCGGGCGATGGCCCGGCGCTTCTCGGGCATGCGGCGTGAGCCGGTGGTCGCTGCCGGGTTCGCTGTGCTCATCGGGCGGGTTCCCCTCCTCGGCGTATTGCACTACCCGGTGCAGTTTACCTGGAGGGGCGTGAAGTGCGGACGGTGGTGAGGGCGGGAAAACGGGGCCGGAAAGCAGGGAGGCGCGGAGCGGGTCCCCCCGGACCCGCTCCGCGCCGCGTCGACGCGCGACGTCTACGCCGCTCCCCCCGACCACCCCGGACTCCGCCGTCCCCCCTGGCACCGCTCTCCGGCGAGAGCGTTCCGCACAGGCCCGGCGGGCCCCCTTGACCGTGGGGCGTCGTTGATCGTTACGGTAACAAACCGCATGGTTGGTTTGTCAATACCCCTAATCCATGAAACATCCACAATCGGGGATTGCCGTCCGGTTGGCAAGGGGCGGCGAGGGGCGTTGGGGCGCCGGTGGAAGCTGCTGGTGGGATCGCTCGTTCGGGTGCCGGGGGATTCCGGACCGGGATCTCGGGCCGGTGGCTCGGAATCCGATATTCCGAACGGAATGTCGGTATTCGAACGCCGTCAGCGCAGCAGACGGCGTTCCTTGGCGACCGCCACCGCGCCCGATCGGGTGTCGACGCCCAGCTTGTCGTAGATCCGGCCCAGGTGGGTCTTCACCGTCGCCTCGCTGATGAACAGCGCCCGGGCGATCTCCCGGTTGCCGAGCCCCTGGGCGAGCTGGGCGAGGATCTCCGTCTCGCGCTCGGTGAGCTGCGGCGCCGGGGCCCGCATCTGCGCCATCACCCGGGAGGCGACCGGCGGGGAGAGCACCGTGCGGCCCAGGGCGGCGGAGTGCACCGCTGCGAAGAGTTCCTCCGGCCGTTCGGCCTTCAGCAGGTAGCCGGTCGCGCCCGCGCCGATCGCCCGGGTGATGTCGGCGTCGGTGTCGTACGTGGTCAGCACCAGGACGTGCGGCGCCTCCGGCGCGGCGGTGATCCGCCGGGTGGCCTCCACCCCGTCGATGCCGTCGCCGAGCTGGAGGTCCATCAGCACCACCTGCGGGGCCAGCCGGGCCGCGAGGTCGACCGCCTCCTCGCCGCTGCTCGCCTCGCCGACCACCTCGATGTCGCCGGCGCTGGCCAGCAGGGCGAGCAGGCCGGCCCGGACCACCGCGTGGTCGTCGCAGACCAGCAGCCGGACCGGGGACGGGGCGGGGGCGGGGTTCATCGGACGGCTCCTGGGCCCTGGCGACGGTCCGGGGCGGTGGGGGTGGACGGGGTGGAGGAAGTGGTGGGGGTGTCGGGGGTGTCGGGGGTGTCGGGGGTGTCGGGGGTGAGCGGGACCGCGGCGGAGACGACGGTGCCCTCCCCGGGGGCGCTCTCCACGGTCAGGGTCCCACCGAGCTGGCGCAGCCGCGCCCGCATGGCGGGCAGGCCGTGGCCCCGGCCCCCGGTGGGGGCGGTGTCGTCGGGGGAGAAGCCGCGGCCGTCGTCGGCGATGTCCAGGACGGCCTGGTCGCCGAGGAAGGAGAGGGTGAGACCGGCGGCGGTGGCCCCGGCGTGCTCCCGGACGTTGGCGAGCGCGCCCTGGGCGATGCGCAGCAGGGCGGACTGCGCGGCCGCCGGGAGCGGCACGGGTGCGCCGTCCAGGTGGAAGCGGACCGGCAGCCCGCTCTCGGCCGACTCCCGTTCGGCGAGCGAGCGCAGCGCCCGGTCGAGGGTGCCGCCGTCGGCGAGCTCGGCCGGCGCGAGGTCGTGGACGAAGCGGCGGGCCTCGGCGAGGTTCCGGGCGGCCACCGCGGCGGCGGTGCGGACGTGGCCCCGGGCGGTCGCCGGGTCGCCGTCCCAGGTGCGGTCGGCGGCCTGGAGCAGCATCTGCTGGCTGGAGAGCCCCTGGGCGAGGGTGTCGTGGATCTCCATGGCGAGCCGTTCGCGCTCGGCCAGCGTGCCCTCCCGCCGCTCGGTGGCGGCGAGTTCGCGCCGGGTGCGGACCAGGTCGGCGATCAGCGCCCGCTGCCGTTCGGCCTGCCGTTCCATGTAGAGGAAGACGCCGGTGGCCAGTGCGGCGACGGCGGGCGGCAGCAGGAGGAGGTTGGCGTCGGTCGCGCCCGGCAGCCGGACCTCACCGACCACCACCAGCAGGGTGAGCGCCGCCACCAGGGGGACGGCCGCGGGCGTGGGCAGCGTGCGCAGGGCCGTGTAGACGAGCGGCACGGCGCACCAGGAGAAGCTCGGCGCGAGCAGCACCAGGACCACCCAGAGCACGGTCACCACGGCCAGCGGCCAGGCGGGGCGGCGTTGCCCGGGGGCGGGCGGGCGGCGGTGGGCGAGCCAGGAGCCGACGGGCTGGACGACGGCCAGCGCGATGCTCAGGCCGAGCACCCACGGGATCCGCGGACTGCCCGGGTGGTGGGTGAGGAAGCGGCTCAGCGAGGTGGCGAGCAGCAGCAGGAACGCGGAGTCGAGCAGGACGGCCAGCCGGCCGGCGTCCGGGTCGAGCGGGGGGCCGGGGTGGTGCACGGGGCCGCTCCTCGCTCGTTCGTTCGTTCGCTTCCGACGGCCGGTCGTCGTGGCCGTAGCCGTGCTCGTGGCCGGTCGTCGTGACCAACGCTGCCCCGGCCGGGGCGATCCCCCGGACGATCCCCCGAGGCGATCCCTCGATGGTGACCCGTCCGGCCCGGGGACGCATCAGCCGATCGGCTGACGGGTCCGTCGTCCATCATGCCCGCGGGGAGTGCCCGGACCGCCGATGCGGCGCGGGGGCGGCCGCCGGAGGATCGATTCCGTTCCCAGCGACACCATCCGACGAGGAGCCGGACCATGAAGAAGATCTCCGTTCGTACCAAGGTGCTGACCGGTACCGTCGCCGCCGCCGCGCTGGCCGCCGCCACCCTCGGCGCCGTCTCGGCCAGTGCCGAGGCCACCGACACCCCGTCCGTCGCCGCCGCCGCGGTCAAGGCCGACACCCGGGACAAGAACCTCGCCCAGACCACCGGCCTGACCATCGCCGCCGCCACCAAGGCCGCCGAGGCCACCCTGGACGCGGCGGCCAAGGCCGGTCAGAAGGTCTCGGTGGCGGTCGTCGACCGTGACGGTGTCACCCGGGTGCTGCTCAAGGGCGACGGCGCCGGCCCGCAGTCGCCCGAGTCGGCCGTGCGGAAGGCCTTCACCGCGGTCTCCTGGAACGCGCCCACCTCCGAGCTGGCCAAGCGGCTCGCCCAGGCGCCGAACCTGAAGGACATCCCGGGCACCCTGTTCCTGGCGGGCGGTGCGCCGGTGCAGTCGAAGGGTGCGCCGGTCGCGGCCATCGGCGTCGCGGGCGCCCCGAGCGGCGACCTGGACGAGCAGTTCGCGCAGGCGGGCGTCGAGGCGCTCGGGAAGTGATACCCGGCCGGTGAAGGGCACGGGGACGGAGCACGCGCCGGAGCGGACCCCCGACCGCTCCGGCGCGCACCGGCCCGCGCCCGCGCCCGCACCCGATCCCGGTCCCGCACCCGATCCCGGTCCCGCGCCCGATCCCGGTCCCGCGCCCGCGGCCGTCGCCCCGGAACGGCCCTCCGGCCACCGCCCCGAGGGCTCCCCGTACGGGTGAAGGTCACCCGGGTCGTCGCAGAACACGGGCACTTTGGCCGAAAAGCCGCTGCCGCTGTCGGTGCCGCGTGGCAGGCTTCCCGCTATGACGGCGTGGACCCTCAACGACATCGAACGTGCGATCCGCTCCTCCTGGGGTGTCGACACCTGCGCGCCCGAGGACCAGGCCCACTGGCGTCCCGACAATCCCGCCCACGGCCAGTGCGGGGCGACCGCCCTGGTGGTGCACGACCTGCTGGGCGGCGAGCTGATGATGGGCGAGGTGTACGTCGGCGGGGTCCGGACGGACCTGCACTGGTGGAACCGGTCCGCCGCCGGCGCCGAGGTCGACATGACCCGTTCCCGCTTCGGTCCGGACGAGGAGGTCGGCCCCGGTCGCCCGGTCGCCCGCCCGCAGCGTCCGGGCCGGCTCCAGGTCCAGTACCAGCTGCTGCGCCACCGGGTGGCCGCGCGGCTGGAGGCGGGGGCGGCGGACGGGCACCGCGCGGCGGCCGCCTGACCGCACCCGCCCCCACCGCCCGTGCACCCACCTCTCCGTGCGCCGACCTCTCCGTGCACCCGTCTCTCCGGGCGCCGGGATCGGGTCGGTCGGCGGCCCGGCGGGCTGACGTACAGTCGGTTGCTCGTGGTCGGACGACCGGTCCGTCCGCCGGGCGACAGCGGGAGCGTGCGATGAGCGGGACGACGGTCGGCTTCGTCGGACTGGGTGCGATGGGCCGGGGCATGGCGGGCAGTCTGCTGCGCGCCGGGTACACCGTCCGGGTGTGGAACCGCTCGCCCGAGCCGGTGGCCGCGATGGTCGCCCTGGGCGCCGAGGCGGCCGAGGGGCCGGCCGACGTCTTCGCGGCCGACACGGTCGTCTCGATGCTCGCCGACGACGACGCCGTCGAACGGCTGCTGCTCGACCCGGCCCTGCTGGCGGGGGCCGCGGCCACCCTGCACATCAACATGGCCACCGTCTCGGTCGACCTGGCCGAGCGGGCCGAAGCACTGCACGCCGAGCACGGCATCGGGTACGTCGCCGCGCCGGTGCTCGGACGACCGCCGGTGGCGGCCGCCGGGGAGCTCGACATCCTGGCCGCCGGGACTCCCGCTGCGCTGGCGGCGGCCGAACCGCTGCTCGCCGCGATGGGCCGGCGGGTCTGGCACTTCGGCGAGCGCCCGGCCCAGGCCAACACCGCCAAGATCAGCACCAACTTCCTGCTGGCCTGCGCGATCGAGTCGATGGCGGAGGCGTGCAGCCTGGCCGAGGCGAACGGGGTCCGGCCGACCGACCTGATCGAGATGCTCAGCGGCACGCTGTTCCCCGGGCCGGTCTACTCCGGGTACGGCGCGATGGTCGCCGAACGCCGTTACGAGCCCGCCGGGTTCAAGCTGCCGCTGGGGCTCAAGGACGTCGGCCTCGCGCTCACCGCCGGGGCCTCGGCGCGGGTGCCGCTGCCGTTCGGCAGCGTGCTGCGGGACGCGTTCCTGGACGCGCTCGCGCACGGGGACGGCGAGAAGGACTGGGCGGCCGTCGCGGCGGTCGCGCGACGGCGGGCCGGACTCCCCGCGTAGCGCCCCTGCCCCCACCGTGTACCAAGCAAGCGGCTCCCCTCGACGGCCGGGGGCAAAAGTCCCTTTCACGGGCAGAGTTGGGTCAATCGGACAGAAAACGGCCTGGTGACGTTTCAAACCGGCACCCACCTTCCGGCACAGCGGGGGCCTTCGGTAGTCTCCGTCGGACTTTCAGCCTTCGCGGGGGGATCGCGGCTCGGACAACCACCGGGTCCACCCGCGCTCCCGGGCCGCGCCCGGACACTCCCGTGAGGTTCTCCTTGTCCATCTCCATACCTCGCAGCCTGGCTCTGGCCGGCGCCGCCGCGCTCGCCGCCTCGATGGCCCTCACCGGCGCCCAGGGCGCCGTCGCCGCCGCCACCGGCGCGCCCTCGGCCGCCGCGCCGCAGGCCGACAAGGCCGCGCACCGCCAGCTCGACCTGTCGCTGGACGGGGTGCCGGGCACCTTCGTCGCCGGTGGCGAGTCCAAGCAGTTCAGCTTCACGATCGACAACAACACGAAGACGGACTTCGTCTTCTACCCGCTGCTCAAGTTCAAGAACGCCCAGGACACCCTGAAGGCGAAGGACCTGAAGGTCGAGTACCAGCTGCCCGAGGCGCTGGACAAGACCAAGGCCTGGCACCCGGCCGGAGCCGCGCCCGGCGCCGAGGCCGACGACGACGGCGTGCTGTTCCTGCTCGCCAAGCTCCAGGCCGACGGCAACCCGGACTTCGAGGACTCGCTGCTGGCCGTCACCAAGGGCAGCAGCCTGACGGTCGCCGTCCGCGTCACCGTGGCCAAGGACGCGCCGCGCGGCAACGCCGGCGTGGTTCCGGTGGTCTTCTCCGCCGAGGCCGAGGGCAACACGCCCACCGGCGAGGCCGAGTTCAGCTGCGACGGCATCCGCGGCAAGCGCTTCAAGATCGTGGCCGAGGGCCCGGGCAAGCCGAGCCCGACCGCCACGCCGTCGACGACGAAGCCGACCACCCCCAGCACGAGCCCGACGGTGAAGCCGACCGGCAGCCCGAGCACCAGCACGTCGCCGACCGCCTCGCCGACCGCCTCGACGACCCCGAGCACGACGGCGACGCCGTCGACCACGCCGTCCACGACCGCGACCCCGTCGACGACGGCCACGCCGTCCACGACCGCGACCCCGTCGACCACGGCCACGCCGTCGACGACCGCCACGCCGTCCACGACGGCCACCCCGTCGACGACCGCCACCCCGTCGACCTCGGCCTCGCCCTCGGCCAGCGCCACCGTGACGCCGAGCGGGAGCACCTCCCCGAGCGCGCCCGCGACCGCCGCCCCGTCGAGCCCCGCGCCGACCCAGGACGACGCCGCCGGTCCGATCGACTTCCCGGTCAGCGTTCCGAAGGTCAAGCCGCTGCCGATCACCCCGGCGGCCGTCGCCAAGGCCAAGTCCAACGCGGACAAGGCGCTCGCCACCACGGGTGGCGGTGACGACAGCACCGGCATCGCGATCGCGGGCGGCGCCGTCCTTGCGGCCGGTGTCGGCACCCTGGTCGTGCTGCGCCGCCGCCGCACCGCGCAGCAGGGCTGAGTCCGGCCCGTCCGGGCCCACGCGCAGCAGGGCCGGTCCCGGCCCGTCCCGGCCCACCGCCGAGGCGCACCGCCCGAAGCGGAACCGCCCGTGCTCCCGAACCCGGGGGCACGGGCGGTTCCGTTCGGTCGCCTAGGATGACCGGCCGAGGGGGCGGCACGGCGGACGAGGTACTGGGGTGCGTGGAACGGGCGCGGGGCGCCGGGAGCGGTCAGGACGGCCGGGACGGGCCTGGACCGACTACGAGGCGGCCACCGGCCGGATCGGCAGCCTGCCGGTACGCAGACACCACGTCCTGCTGCTGGCCTGGACGGTGCTCTGGTTCCTGCTGGTCGAGCCGAGCGGCGGCTTCTCCTGGCACTACCTGCGCCAGGGCGAGGAACTGCTCTTCAGCGGTCGTTCGGACGGCGGTCTCGCCCTCTACGCCCACCACCCCGAGCTGCAGATCGGCCCGGTCAGTCTGGCCGTGGCGCGGCTCTTCGCGCCGTTCCCGGGGCACACCGGCGAGGTGCTGGCCGAGGCGGTGATGTCCGGCCTCGGGCTGGCGATGCTGGTCCTGGTGGGCCGCACGGCCGCGCAGTACCACCTGGGCACCGGCACCAACCACCGCCGGCTCCAGCAGCGGCTGCTGGTCGCCGGACTCGCGTTCATCCCGATGTGGGTCGAGGTGTCGGTCCGCTTCGCGCACCTGGACGACGTGCTGGCGCTGTTCTTCACCACCCTCGCCGCGCACGAGCTCAGCCGGGGCCGGGCCACCGCGGTGGCCGTGTACCTGGCGCTGGCCGTGGACTCCAAACCGTGGGCGCTGGCGTTCGCGCCGCTGATCCTCGCCCTGCCCAGGGCCAGGTGGGTGCGGACGGGGCTCTGGTTCGCCGGGCTGGTGGCGGTCGCCTGGCTGCCGTTCTACCTGGGTGACCTGGACACCGTCGCGGCCGCGAAGTTCACCATCCCCAACCAGACCGCCTCGGCGCTGCGCTGGTTCGGGGTGACCGATCCGACGACGCCCTGGTGGGACCGTCCGGCGCAGTTCGCCCTGGGCCTGGGCCTGGGCACCCTGGCGGTGTGGCGCGGCCGCTGGCCGGCCGTCGTCCTGCTCGGGGCGGACGCCCGGATCCTGCTGGACCCGAGCGTCTACACGTACTACACCGCGTCGATCATGCTCGGCACGCTGCTCTGGGACACGGTCGGACAGCGGCGGCTGGTGCCGTGGTGGAGCTGGATCGCGCTGGTCGCCCTGTACGGGGGCACGCTGTTCCTGCCGTCCGACCCGGCGCGCGGACTGGTGCGACTCGCCTTCGTGGTGGTCTCGGCCGGGTGCGTGCTGCTCCTGCCCGCCCAGCGGCGGCGCGGCTCCGGCCGCCGTCCCCCCGGCCGGGGCGGCCCGGACGGCGGTCCCGGCGAAGGCCTCCCGCAGCAGCGGTCGGGCCGGCGGCGGAGCGGTCGCCGGCGGACCGCCGCGCCCCCGGTGCCCAGGCAGCCGGCGACGCTCCGGAGCCCCTGAAGCTCGTTCCGGAAGGTCCGGTGCGGGGCGTTCTCCGGCGCGCGGTGCGCGGGAACCACCGTCCTCGCCACGGGTCGGACCAGGCACCGTCCTGCCCCCGCCCGGACTTCCGCACCGAGCTTCAGCGGGGCGGCTCCTCGCTGACGGCGGAGCGCGCACGCTGCCGGCCGTCGAACAGCAGCACCGCCAGGCCGGTCCCGGCCACCGCCCCCGCGCACTGGGCGAGCACGAAGCCGGGGACCGATCCGGGCGCGATCCCGGTCCAGCCGTCGGTGAGCGCCCGGCCCAGCGTCACGGCCGGATTGGCGAAGCCGCCCGAGGAGGTCGCCCAGCAGGCCGCGACCACCCAGAGGCCGACCAGTCCCGGGACCAGCCGCCCCCGCCCGGCGGCCGTCGCCCCGGTCACCACCAGCAGCAGGGTTCCGGTGGCCACCGCCTCGCCCAGCCACAGCGCGCCGCTCCCGCGCGGTACCTCCGACAGCCGGAACGCGGGGTGTCCGAACATCGCGTCGGCCAGTCCGGTGCCCGCCACCGCGCCGACGGTCTGCGCGGCGGCGTACCCGACCGCCTCGCGCAGCGGCAGCCCGGCGGGGGTGCCCCGGCCGGTCCACCAGGCGCCCGCGGTGATCAGCGGGTTGAGGTGCCCGCCGGAGACCGGGCCGAACAGGGTGATCAGCACCGTCAGGGCCGCCGCCGAGGCGCCGACGTTCGCCAGGAAGCGCAGCCCGGCGTCCGGGGTCAGCGCGTCCGCCTGGTGTCCGGAGCCCACCACGACGACGGCCAGCAGGGCGGTGCCGACCAGCTCCGCCACCAGTCGGCGGCCCGGCGGCGGTGCGACGGTCGGCAGGTCGGCGACCGGCTCGGCCACGGCGACCGGCTCGGCCACGGCGACCGGCTCGGCCACGGTGGCCGGTCGTGCCCCGGCGGTCCGGCCGGTCGTGGCGGTCGGCCGGGAAGCCGGTGGCGGGGAGTCGGTCGGCGGCGTGGGCTTCGGCAGCGGCGTGCCGGGCGGTACGGGCGTGGTCACGCGCACATGCTGGTGGCCGCCCGGCCGCCCCGGCAATTGGCCGGACCCCACAAACCGGCGCCGGTCCGGCCCGGCCGGGTCGGAGACTTCTCCACCGGACCCCGACACCGGAACCCGACACGGGACTCCGACACCGGACCCCGACACTGGACCCGACGCGCGCGTCCGGCCCGCGAGACCCGGCCGCCACGTCCGGCCCCGCGCTTGACCCTCACGCAACGGGAGGAGGCAGGGTCGTGGTCAGCACGAAGGGAGTACCCCGATGAACAGCGGAGACGAGGACGGCCGCACCGGCCTCACGGTCGGCGCGGTGGCGCGGATCGCCAAGGTGACCGTCCGGACCCTGCACCACTACGACGAGATCGGCCTGCTGTCCCCCCGGGGCCGCACGCCGGCCGGCTACCGCCGGTACGACGAGGCCGACCTCGGCCGACTGCAGCGGATCCTGTTCTACCGCGAACTCGGGTTCCCCCTGGAGGAGATCGCGGCCGTCCTGGACGACGACTCGGTGAGCCCGAGCGAGCACCTGCGGCGCCAGCACCGGCTGCTGACCGACCGCATCGCCCACCTCCAGAAACTGGCCGCGGCCGTCGAACACGCCATGGAGGCAGAGAAGATGGGTATTCAGCTGACCCCGGAGGAGAAGTTCGAGCTCTTCGGCGAGCACTACCGCGAGGAGTGGGAGAGCGAGGCCGAGCAGCGCTGGGGCGACACCCCGGCCTGGGCGGAGTCCCAGCGCCGCACCGGCGGCTACGACAAGGGCGACTGGCAGCGGATCAAGGCCGAGGCGGACGCGCTCAACGCCCGTCTGGTCGAACTGTTCACCGCCGGCGAGCCCGCCGACGGCGGCCCGGCGACGGACCTCGCCGAGGCGCACCGGCAGCACATCCGCGACAACTTCTACGACTGCACCTACGAGATCCACCGCGGTCTCGCCGGGATGTACCTCGCCGACCCGCGGTTCACCGCGGTCTACGAGCAGCTCGCGCCGGGCCTGGCCCAGTGGCTGCACGACGCCGTGCTCGCCAACGCGGCCCGCCGCGCGGGCGGGGAGGGCTGACACCGAACCGACCGGGGGTCACGCCCGACCGAGGTCACGCCGCGCCGCGGCCGAAGGACCGGCGGTACGCCGTCGGGGAGGTGCGCATGACGCGCCCGAAGTGGTGCCGGAAGGTCGCGGCGCTCTCGAACCCCACCGCACCGGCGATCTCCTCGACGGTGCCGTCGGGCGCCTCCAGCAGCGGCAGGCTGGCCGCGACGCGCTGGCTGATCACCCAGCGCATCGGGCTGGTGCCGTTGCGGGCGGTGAAGTGACGCAGGTAGGAGCGGTCGGACATCCGGGCGGCCCGGGCCAGCCCGGTGACCGTGAGCGGGTCGGCCAGGTGGTCCAGTGCCCACTGCATCGAGCGGGCGACGCCGTCGTCCTCCTCCTCGACCGGCCGGACGGCGGCCTCGATGAACTGGGCCTGGCCGCCGTCCCGGTGCGGCGGCACGACGAACCGGCGGGCCACGCTGTTGGCCACCTTCGCGCCGTGGTCGCGCCGGACCAGGTGCAGGCAGAGGTCGATCCCGGCCGCGCTGCCCGCGCTGGTCAGCACCGATCCGTTGTCCACGTAGAGCACGTCCGGGTTGACCCGGACGGCCGGGTGGCGCTGCCGCAGCAGTTCGGCGTACCGCCAGTGGGTGGTGGCCTCCTGACCGTCGAGCAGACCGGCGGCGGCCAGGGCGAAGGCCCCGGAGCAGATCGAGACGATCCGGGCGCCGCGCTCGTGCGCGGTGCGCAGCGCCTCGACCAGGGCGGGGGAGACCGTCCCGCCGAACGCGTTCGGTACGCCGGGGACCACCACGGTGTCGGCGGCGGCGAGGTCGTCGAGGCCGTGTTCGGCGGTGAGGGTGAATCCGCCGACCGAGCGGAGCGGGGTACCGGGGCGGTCGGCGCACACCCGCAGCCCGTACCAGGGGGTGGCCAGCAGCCCGCTCAGCTCGGGCCGGGCCAGGCCGAACACCTCGACCACGACACCGAGTTCGAACGGAGTCATGCCGTCGAAGGCGTAGACCGCGACCTCGTGCACCGGCTCCGGCCGCCGCCCGATGCTGACGGCCACCGGGCCGGGGACGGCACCGGTGGCCGTGTCGGTGGTGGCGGCGGTGTCGGTGGTCGCGGCGGTGACGGCAACGGTTGCCGGCCCGGTCGAGTGCTGCTCGGCCATGGGATCCCCTGGTGACGGGCGGTGGCGGAATGCCGGTGAGTGTAGCCGTTCCGGCCAGTTCGAAATTTCCTTCGAACCACCCACAACTCCTGGGGAGTATGGGCGTCTGAAAGGGTGAGGGCCGATTCGGCGCGGACACGACCGCACCGGTGCCGGGTCTCGCTCACCGGCCGAGTCCGACTACCACGGGGAACCCACCATGCGTCCGTCCACAGTCCGGCGTCTCGTCAGGACCGTTCCGCTGGCGGCCGTCGTGGCCGGCGCAGCCGGCTACGCGCTGCTTCCGGCCGAGGCGGGCGCGGACGCCCGGCCGGCCCGGTCCGCGGCTCCGGCACCCTCGGGCGTGGCACTCGTCGCACCGGTGGCCGACGCGCGGTCCGTCCCGGACGGGGCGTCGCCCACGGCCACCGCAGCGGGTACGCCCACCCCGGCCGGGACGCCGGGGACGGCGGGCACCGCGTCGGCCGTACCGACGGGGTCCGCCCCGGGGGTCCCGGCCGCTCCGCCCGCGGCCACCGCGAACGCTCCGGTGCCCGCGGCGGCGAAGCCGGCCGGGACCCCCGGGGGCGCGCCCGCCGGGACCGTCCGCCCCTCGGTCCCCGCCCCGGTCACCTCCCCGGGCGGTGGCCCGGCCCCGGTGACCGGCACCGTCCCGGACCGGCCGGGAGAGATGCCCGCCGCGGTCGCCGAGCGGGTGGACGTCGCGATCCGCTCGCTCAGCGGCGACTGGGAGATCCGCGGCGGCGGCAGCTACTTCGAGTTCGAGGTGACCTGGACCAACGCCACCGACCGGCGCTTCGACGAGATCGTCCCGGTGGTCCGGGTGCTCCCGTTCGACTACCCGGCCGCCGTGGCGCGGCTCGGTGCGACGGCCAAGGGCGTGCTGGACCGCAAGGACCTCGACGAGTGGCGAGAGGTCAAGCCGGACCAGAAGGCCCCGGACAACGGACCCCAGCAGGGGGCGTTCGCGCTCGACCCGGGCGAGAGCCGAACCGTCCGCTACCGCCTGACCCTGGGGGCCGACAGCATGTCGGGCCGGCTGCCGATCCAGGCGGACGGTTTTGTCGGCCGCGGTGCCAAGGCGGTGTCGGTCGGCGGCACCCAGGCGCGGATGAACGTGACGACGGGGCAGCCGGTCCGGTTCTCGGCGACGAAGGCGACCGACATGACCGTCGGCCGGATCCCCTCCGAGCTGCGGGTGGAGATGGCCAACCTGGACGCCACCGGCAACCACACCGTGTCCCCGGTGGTCAGGGTGACCGACCCGCTCGGCCGGAACACCACGCACGGCCTGGTGCCGGGCGACCTCTCCGCCGAGGTACTGGTGGACGGCGAGTGGCGCCGGCTGTCGGGCGCGCTCGACGCCGACGGTCAGGTCCGGGTGGACACCGCCGGGCTGACCCGGGTGCTGGGGCCGGGCGAGACGGCCGTCTTCCCGTTCCGTTTCAACCTGCCGAAGGGCTGGAGGGCCGGCAGCGGGCTGGAGTTCACGGTCGGCGGGACGGCCGACGGCGGCGCCCTGCCGACCCAGAAGGCCCGGCCGCGGATGACCTGGATGGCGGACGACACGCCGAACGCGACCTCCTAGCCAGGGCCTGTCTCCCGGACCCTCGCCGGTCCGCGCACCGGCGGGATCCGGTGCGGTCGGGCGGGATCCGGCGGCACGTCCCCGGTCCGGCACGACCCCGCTCCGGCACGACCTGCCCGGCTGCCCCGATCGCGCGATCGGGGCCCGGCCACCCAATGACGATGTCCTGACGCACCGGCCGGAGCCGGGTCGCGGTCGGGGGGAAAGCGAAGACGGATGTCCATGGCCATCGGGCGGGCCGCCCAGGCCGCCCAGGTCGACCAGGGGCGGGGGACCGGCCTCCGCCGGCTGCTGGCGCTGCTGTTCGGCGCCCGGGAGCCGCAGGGCGCCGGGGAGGTCCTCGACGTCCCGGTCGCCGCGCAGACGGCCGGCCGGCGCCGGGCCGGGTTCAGGCTGCTGGCCGGTGGCGGCCGGACCCGTGAGGCCGGGCCGACGCTGACCGAGCTCTACCTCACGCACCGGCTGAGCCTGGTCCGGCTCGCGGTCCTGCTGGTCGACCATCAGGACCAGGCGGAGGATGTCGTGCAGGAAGCTTTCGCCAAGCTGTACCAACGGCACGGCGACGAGCTCGACGACCTCGACAACGCGTTGGCCTATCTGCGCACGGCCGTGGTCAACGGCGCGCGCTCGGTGCTCCGGCGGCGCCGCACGGCCCGCGAGTACGTGCCGCCGCACGAGGCGGACGCGCCCTCGGCGGAGGACCACGCCGTCCTCCACGACGAGCACCGGCGGGTGCTGGTGGCCATGCAGGAGCTGACCGCGCGCCAGCGCGAGGTGCTGGTGCTGCGCTACTGGTCCGACCTGTCGGAGTCGGAGATCGCGGAGATCCTCGCGGTGTCGCGCGGCACCGTGAAGTCCACCGCGAGCCGGGCCCTGGACGCCCTGGAACGGAAGCTGGGGGACGCCCGATGAGCGACGACCGGCGGCCCACGTCCGACCACGGGCCGGACGGCGACGCCTCCGGCCCGCGGCGCCCCGACCGGGAGCGCCCCGAGGGGGACGGCCCGAAGCGTCCCGAGGGGGACGGGCCGAAGCGCCCCGGCCCGAAGCGCCCCGACCGGGACGACCCGAAGCGCCCCGAGCGGGACGGCCCGCGCGGCACCCGGTCCGCGGCGGGCGGCGCCGGCACCGGCGTCACCGCCCCGGTCGGCGGGGAATCGCCGATGGAGCGGCTGCTCCGGGAGGCACTGGCAGCCCGCGCCGCCCGGATCACCGCCCAGGACCTGCGCCCGGCCGATCCGCCGAAGGGGCCCCGCAACCGCAGGCGGCCCGCCTACCTGGTGGGCCTGCCCCTGATGGGGCTCGCCGCGGCCATGATCGTCGGCGTGCTCACCGTCCCCACCGACATGCTCGCCGACAAGGGCGACGACGCGCCGGCGGCGACGATGAGCGACGGCCCGGTGCCCACCCGGGGCACCGACGGGGCCTCCCCGAGCGGCGTCCCCGCCCCGCCCGCCGACGACCCCGCCCACCCGCTCGGGGAAGCGGCCGGGGGGACGGCCCCTGGGCCGTCCGCCGCCGTCCCGGGTGCCGGGACCGCGCCGCCTCCGCCCGGCCAGGAGGGGGAGGACCCCGCACCGCCGGGGGCCGGAGCCGGGGCCTCCGCTCCGTCGCCCGGTGGTCCGGTGGCCGGAGCACAGTCCGCTCGCCCGTCCCCGGCGGCGCCCGCGCCCTCGGGCAC
The DNA here is from genome assembly GCF_044748625.1 of Kitasatospora sp. NPDC089913. Classification (NCBI taxonomy): domain Bacteria; kingdom Bacillati; phylum Actinomycetota; class Actinomycetes; order Kitasatosporales; family Streptomycetaceae; genus Kitasatospora; species Kitasatospora sp. NPDC089913. The sequence continues at coordinate 84,642 of NZ_JBIVGI010000026.1, forward strand.
GGTCCGCCAGGGCGGCGGCGTCGCGCTGAGCTTCGACGGCCTGACCGGGACGGAGGCGATCGTCGGCGCCGGCCCGACGACCTTCTCGGTGACCTGGCGCAACACCACCCAGCGGTTGTTCGAGGCGGTGGCCCCGGTGGTGTCGGTCCGGACGCTCACCGGAGCCGTCCGCTCCGGCCGGACGGTGCGCGGCCGGCTCCAGCGCGAGGAGGAGGACGGCGGCTGGACGGACGTCCCGCTGACCGTGGGTTCGGGCGCCTATCTGACCTCGGGCGACGCGGCCGCGTTCCCGCTCGCCGCGGGGGCCGCCCGGACGCTCCGCTACCGGCTGGACCCCTCGATCGACAGCGCGGAGGGGACGCTGCTGCTCGAGGCCGTGGCGGTGCTGCCGACCACGCCGGAGCGGTTCGAGGAGGGTTCGGCGCTGGCGCCCCTGCTGCTGACGAGCGCCCCGGCGGCCAGCCGGACGGCGCCCACGCTGACGCTCAGCTACCCGCCGGGCGACGGGGTGATCGCCGGGCGGCCCAGCGGGTTCGCGCTCAGCATCGGCAATCCGGGCGCGGCGCCGCTGGCCTCGGTGGTCCCGACCCTGGTGCTGACGGGCGCGGACGCGGCCAAGGCCGTCGTCGAGGCCAGGTTCGGCGCGGGCAACGGGGTCCGCCGGCTCCCGGTCGCACCGGACGGCAACGGGCAGCTGGTGGTCGACACCTCGCTGCTGGAGCGGCTGATCCGGCCGCACGACTCGAAGTACCTGGAGTTCCAGATCAGCGTCCCGGAGGGCTGGAAGCCCGACGCCGACTTCGCGGTGGTCGTCGGGGCCAGGGGCGACGGCCGGGAGGCGCCGCCGGTGGTGATCCAGCCGAAGTTCAGGGCGGCGGCCGACTCCTGACCACCCCGGTCCGCCGGTCGGCGGCCGCCGTGCCGCGACGGGGCCGCCGGCGGTCCGGCCCCCACTGCTCGGGGGCCGGACCACCGGCGACCGGGCCGCGCCGGACCACCGGCGACCGGGCCGCCCGGGGCGCATCCGCCCCGGGCCGTCGTCCGTCAGCCCCGGTCGAACGAGGCCATCCACGCCTCGACGTCCTCGGCCCGGCGCGGCAGGCCGGCCGAGAGGTTCTCGTTGCCGTCGGCGGTGACCAGGATGTCGTCCTCGATCCGGACGCCGATGCCGCGGTACTCCTCGGGGACGGTCAGGTCGTCCTGCTGGAAGTAGAGGCCGGGCTCCACGGTGAGGACCATGCCCGGCACCAGCAGCGCGTCGACGTGCTCCTCGGTGCGCGAGTGGGCGCAGTCGTGGACGTCCAGGCCGAGCATGTGGCCGGTGCCGTGCAGGGTCCACCGGCGCTGCAGGCCGAGCTCCAGGACCTTCTCGACGTCGTACACCGAGGCGTCCAGCAGACCCCAGGCGAGCAGCCGCTCGGCGAGCACCCGCTGCGAGGCGTCGTGGAAGTCGCGGAAGCGGGCGCCGGGCTTCACGGCCGCGATACCGGCCTCCTGGGCGTCGTAGACCGCGTCGTAGATCTTCCGCTGCAGCTCGTCGAAGCGCCCGTTGATCGGCAGGGTGCGGGTGACGTCGGCGGTGTAGAGGGTCTCCGTCTCCACGCCGGCGTCCAGCAGCAGCAGCTCGCCGGGGCGGACCTCGCCGTCGTTGCGCACCCAGTGCAGGGTGGTGGCGTGCGCGCCGGCGGCGCAGATCGAGCCGTAGCCGACGTCGTTGCCCTCGACGCGGGCGCGGCGCCAGAAGGTGCCCTCGATCCAGCGCTCGGAGGTGGCGACGGCCTGGCCCAGCTCACGCACGCAGTCGGTGAAGCCGTTGACGGTGGCGGCGCAGGCCGCGCGCAGCTCGCCGATCTCCCACTCGTCCTTGACCAGCCGCAGGCCGCTCAGGAACTCCTTGAACCCGGCGTCCTGCTCGGCGTCCAGCACGTCGGCGAGCGCGGCCTCCAGGCCGGCGTCGTAGCCGCGCACGATCCGGGTCGGCACGCCGTCGGCGGCGCGGTCGGCCAGCTCGTCGGCGGCCTTGCGGACGTCGCGGACCGGCAGGCCGAGCAGCTGCTCCTGCTCGGTGAGGCTGTGCCGGCGGCCGACCCAGAGCTCGCCGTAGCCGTCGAGCCAGAACTCGCCGTTCTCGCGGTCGGAGCGGGGCAGCAGGTAGAGGACGAAGTCGTGGCCGGTGGCACCGGTGGGCTCGGCGACCAGTACGGCGTCCTCGGTGCGGTCACCGGTGAGGTGGACGTACTCGCTGGAAGCGCGGAAGCCGTAGTCGGTGTCGTTGGAACGGATCTTGAGGGTGCCGGCCGGGACGACCAGGCGCACGCCGGGGTGGGCGGCCGAGAGTGCGGCCCGGCGCTCGGCGGCGTAGCGGGCCTGCGGGACCGGGGTCAGGCCGTGCAGCTCGGTGTCGGCCCAGCCGGACTTCATCGACGCGGCGAGTTCGTCGGAGACCTCGGAGTAGAGGCCGTTCTTGCGGCCCTTGAACTGCTGCGGTTCCTCGTCGCCGCCGGCGGCCTCGGGGTTCTCGGCCACCGCCGGGGTGCGGTCCTCGGTCACGTACGTCGCCTCCTTGCGCGTGGTGCCGCCCGGGGCGCGTCGGATCACGACACAGGTGGGCGGCCGTGCGTCCATGGTACGGACGCCCGGCCGCTCACCCGTTCGGGCCTTCACCCGGTCGTGCCGGGCCGTGCTGTACCGGTACCCGGTCGTGCTGTACCGGTACCGGGCCGTGCCGGGCCCTGCTGTGCCGGTACCGCGCCGGCACGGGGCCGCTACCGGTGCCGGAGCGGCGCGGGGCGCGTCCGGCACCGGGCGGTCACTCGAAGCGGGCGGCGAGCAGCATCAGGTCGTCGGTGGCCGGGGCCCGGTCGGTGGAGCGCCGGGGGGCGGCCCCGCCGTCCGGGTCGGCGGAATCACGGCCCGCCGCGCGGCGGTCGGCCCGCTCCCGCCGGTCGGCGTCCCGTTCGGCCGCGGCCGCGAGCAGGTGGGCGCAGAGCCGTTCGGGGTCGGTCCGGACGTCCCGGGGGGCGTCGGCGGCGGCCCGGCGCAGATCGGTCTGTCCGGAGTGCAGGGTCTGGCCGAAGCGGCGGGCCAGTCCCTCGGTGTAGAGGATCAGGGTGTCCCCGCGCTCGACGGTGAACTCGACCCCGGGCGCCTCCCAGCAGGAGAGCATGCCGAGCGGCGCGGAGAGCGAGGTCTCGACGAACTCGGCGCCGTACCTGGTGACCAGTACCGGCGGGCAGTGCCCGGCCCCGGCCAGGGTGACCCGGCGCTCCTCCGGCTCCACCCAGGCGTAGACGGCGGTGGCGCTGCGGGTCGGCTCGGTGGTCTTGAGCAGCAGTTCGAGGTCGCCCAGGACGGACACCGGGTCCTCGCCCTCCAGCACCGCGTACGCGCGCAGCGCGGCCCGGACCCGGCCCATCGCGGCGGCCGCGCCGGGGGCGGAACCGGGGCCGGCCCCGGGGCCGTCGCCGGAGACCGAGCCGACGGTCAGCCCGACGGTGCCGTCCGGCAGCGGGATCGCGTCGTACCAGTCGCTGCCGCAGGAGCGGTCGAGTCCGGCCGGGACGAGCCGGGCGGCCAGCCGGAGCCCGCCGGGCTGCGGGAGGCGGTCGGGCAGCAGGCCCCGGCGCAGGGCCTCGGTGGTGCGCCGGACCTTCTCCGCGTCCAGTTGCTTGGCGAGCAGCGGCGCGGCGACCTCGGAGTAGCGGCGGGCCAGGTCGCGGCGGCGGTCGGTGGGGTCGGCGGGGGCGTCGTAGAACCACAGGGCGGCGGCCAGCGGGCCGTCCTCCTCGGTGGCGAGGGGCAGGCCGTAGCAGCCGCCGAGGCCGAGCTGCCCGGCGAGCTCGCGCAGCCGGGCGCCGATCGCCGGGTCCTCGGCGAGGTCGTGCGACCGCACCTCGGCGGGCCGGTCGTGCTCGCGCAGCAGCCGGGCCAGCAGGCTCTGGTCGGCCGGGACGGTCTCCAGCGCGCCCAGGCTGGCGCGGTCCAGGCCGAGCCCGAGCGGCTGGCTCGGGCCTCCGCCGGGCAGCACGGTGACCAGCAGGGCGCGGTCGGCGCCGAGCAGCGCGGCGCCGGAGGCGAGGACGGCGTCCAGGGTGGCGCCGAGGCCGCGGGCCCGGGCGAGCCGCTCGGTGTGCTCGTGCAGGCTGGCGAAATCGGACAGCCGTCCGGCCAAACGGTCCTGCACGCCGGCCGGTGCGGGGGCCGCGGTGCCGGGTGTGCCGGGGGCCGGGTCCGGGCCCGCGCCGTCCTCGGGGCGGCGGTCCGTGCCCTCGGGCCGTCCGGGGGACGGCTGGCCGCCCGACGCCGGGGCCGGGCCGTGGAAGCCCGGCGGATCGAGGACGGAGAGCCCGCTGGTGCAGCCGGGCTCGACCGGCTCGGAGGACGCCGACGGTGGGGGGGACTCGGTCATGCCGCCACTCCTGACGCGGTGGTACGTGTCACGCGGATCATGCGGAACCCCCCGGGGGACGGCCGTTTGGAGCGAGCACGGCCAAAGGGGCGCGTTTCGCCTCGATTCGCTACTACTCGTCATTGATCGACAGCAATGCCACCACTTCTACACAGGCCATTCGGGGCATGTCCAGAGTCGGGACAAGGCCGGTGGCGGGTTCCGGGCCTGGTGGGCCCGGTCGGGGGCGCGCTCTGCTCCGCGCGCGCCGGTCGCTCGCACCACGGTCCGGCGGGGTGCGAGGGCTCCGCCCGGCGGGCATGGAGCGGCCGGTGAACGGGCAGAACCGAGGGGACGGTTCCGGCGGCCGTCCGGATCGTATGCCTTTACCGCCGGCCGGCCGGGCCGGCCGGAAGCGACTCACTCGTACGGTGGAACCAACCGCGCCCGGGCGGCGTCCATCCGGTCGCATACGGGATTCTCGTTCCAAGGGCTGTTCTATTCCGCGGCCCTTTCACATCGTGCTCCACCGCGTGCTCCAGGCCCGCGCCGCAGTCCGCACCGCCGTCCGCACCGCCGCTCGCCCCGCCCGCCGTTCGGCCCCGGCCCGGCTCCCGGTCCGATCCCTCCGTCCGGTGCGCGGGCCGTCCGGCGTCCCCGGCCGGTGGCGGCGGCCGGCCCGGCGGCCGCGGGCCGGAGCCTTCGAGCGGTCACGGAAAGGAACGGGTGCCAATGCGTGACAACCCACTGCGCGACGACCCGAGGAGCCGGTCGGCGGCCCGGGCGGCCCGGCTGGCCGGGGCCCTGTCGGCAGCCACCGAACACCGCTGGCCCGTGGTTCCCGGAACCGTCCTGCTCGCCGGCGGAGCGTGCTCCTGCGGCGACGAGGACTGCCCGGTGCCCGGGGCCCACCCGCACGACCCGACCCTGCTCGCGGCCACCGCCGACGCCCGGATGGTGCGCTGGTGGTGGGAGCGGCGCTGCCCCGACGCGCCGGTGCTGGTCGCGACCGGCCGGACGGTCTCCGCGGTCAGCCTGCCGGCGGCGGCCGGGGCCCGCGCGCTCGCCTATCTGGCCGCGCTCCGGCTGCGGCTCGGCCCGGTGCTGGCTATGCCCGACCGCTACGCGATGCTGGTCGCCCCCTACTCGCTCGACGCGCTCGGCGAGATGCTCGTCCAACTCCCTTGGGTGCCGGGGTCGTTGCGCTACCACGGGAGTGGCGGATTCCTGCCGCTGCCGCCCGGCGGCGGGGCCGGGGACCGGGTGCGCTGGGTGCTGCCGCCCCGTCAGGGCGCCGACGGCGGCGTCTGGCTGCCCCAGGTCGGTCCACTGCTGGGCGAGTTGGTGGACGCGGCGGTCCAGCTGGACAGCGGCCGCTCGGCCTACTGACGGCGCGGCCGGGCCGCTGCCCGCGCGGTACGACCGGGGCGCCCGGCGTATCGATCGGGCACGGCCGACCCGCGTTGGCGTGGGATGTTCGGAAAAACAAAAGATCCGGCCGCTGGCGACGGGGGATGCACCAGCGACCGGACTCTTTAGACAGTAACAAGGATCTGCGCCCGCGCCAATTTCCAAGACGCCGTCGCAGCCCGGAAATTGCGGGTTGCGGGCGACAATGTGACGCGTATCACGTCGAACGGGCGGTCGGCGGCGTTCCTTGCGACCCGCCTTTAGTTCAGGGTGACCTGACGGTTCACCAGGTTCGCCCGGGCCCGCCGCTCGTCCGCGGTCAGCGGAGCCGGGTCGGCGAGGGTCGCCGCGAGGAGCTCGGCGAACTCGGCGGCCGGCTTCTCGCAGTCGGCCGCGGTCATGTCGACCGGCAGGTCCCAGACCGGCACGGTCAGGCCGTGCGCCCGGAACGAGCCGACCAGACGGGTGTCCGGGCCGAGCGAGGACTTCTCGGCGGCGGTCAGCCGGGCCAGCGCGTCCAGCAGCTGCTCCTCCGGCACGGTCATCACCCAGCGCAGGTGGTTCTTGTCCGGGGTGCCGCACCAGTACGCCGAGTCGAGGCCGGCGAGCTTCTCGGTCGGGATCGCCGAGGCGTTGGCGCGCTCCAGCGAGGCGGCCACCTCGCCGGTGGCGGTCTCGGCGTCCTCGAGCCAGAACTCGAAGCCGGTGTGCACGGCCGGCTCGAAGGCGGCGGCGGGGTCCAGCAGGTCCTGCAGGCGGCGGCCGCCCGGCACGGTCCGGCGGGCCGGCACCGGCGAGCCCGGCTCGGCGGCCAGGGCCAGCTCCAGGGCGTCCCCGAGGTCGCGGCTCAGGTCGCCGGAGGAGGACTGGGTCTGCAGGCCCAGCAGGATCGAGCCGTCCTGGCGGCGCAGCGCGGGCCAGGCCAGCGGCAGCACGGTGGCCAGGGTGACCGACGGGACCTCGCCGTTGGCGCCCTCGGCGACCCCGGCGGCCAGCGTCAGCGGCACGGTGGCGGCGGGCACCAGCTCGCGCAGCGCCACCCAGTCCGCCTCGCCGGCCAGGCCCTCGAACGGGCGGTGCACGAGCTCCTGGACCGCGTGCGAGGCCTCGCGGCCGTGGCAGGCCTTGTAGCGGCGGCCCGAGCCGCAGGGGCAGTCCTCGCGGGCCCCGACCACGGGGATGTCGCCCGTGACGGCGGGGGTGGACTGGCTGCGCTGCGGCGCCTTCTTGGCGGCCTTCTTGCCCATGGTGCGGCTCTCCCGGGAACGGTGGTGTTGTGCTCCGGGCAGCCTACTGACGTTCCCCGGGAGTGTGGCGCACACCGGGGCGCGGGCACGGCCCGCCGCCGGGCGGTGCGGGCCCGGCGGACGGCGGGCGCCCGGGCGGTCCGCCGCCGTGCGCCGGTCCTCGGGGCTCCCGGTGTCAGCCGGCCGTCCGCCGGGCGTGCCGGGCCCGGGCCGGGAGAGCCGCCCAGACCGTCACCTCGCCCGGTGCGTCGCGCACGCCCCAGTCGCTCGCCAGCTGGTCCACGATGCTCAGTCCCCGGCCGCCGTGCGAGGTCAGCGAGGGGCTGGACGGCGCGGGCCGGGTCGGCGAGCCGCCGTCGGTCACCTCCAGGGTGAGCACCCCGTCGGCGTGCATCTGCCAGCGGACCAGTACGCCGCCCGCGTCCTCGTCGGGCTCGCCGGGAGCGGCGGCCGGTGCCGCCGGGCCGACGGCCCGGGGCGGTGCGCCGACCAGCAGCGGTTCCGCCGCCTCGGCGCGGGCGCCCCGGCCGAGGGCCGGCAGCGGCCCGAGCGGCCGGGCGTAGCGACAGGCGTTGCTCAAGAGCTCGGAAAGGATCAGAACAGCATCATCAATGACCGGTTGCGGTATCTCCCGGTCTCCCAGATCTCGACGCAGTCGGCGCCGTGCGACCCCGACACTCGCTGGGCCGTGCGGCACTGCCATGGTCGATGAAGTCGGCACTTCACGCGCCACCATCAACGCCACCCCCGGACCTCCTTCAGCGTATGCCGAGGGATGGATGCCCCTTGGCAATACGTCGGAAACGACCGGGCGGCGATCCCGCGCGGTCATTTCAGGCCGGTCTACCGAGGGTGCGCGACAGGTGATTCCGCGCTCACCCTCCGTCGTGAAACTGTATGAATTGCGCCAGAAATCGTTGCCGAAAGGTTTGAGTCCCTACCAAGACGATCAACTTGTCACAGTGGTTGAACGGTTCACCACGGCTCCACGGTCTGCCCGTGCGGCACGGCACCGCACCGTGCGGGAGAACGCGGCAGATCGCGGCAGAACACGGCACCGCCGCGGGCCGGGCGCCGTCACCGGCCGAGCTGGGCCAGCACCTCCGCCGGGCGGTTGGTGATGATCGCCGACACGCCGAGTTCGAGGCACAGCTCGACGTCGGCCGGCTCGTCGACCGTCCACACGTGCACCTGGTGGCCCAGCTCGCGCAGCCTGGTCACCAGCCCCGGCCGGGCCCGCACCAGGTCCATGCCCGGTCCGGCGATCCGCGCCCCGCCCGGCAGCGGCGCACCGGGGCGCAGCCGCCCGCGCAGCACCAGGCCGCGCTCGAACAGGAACACCCTCGGGTACTGCGGCGCCGCGGCCGCCACCCGGGCCAGCGCGACGGAGGAGAAGCTCATGATCCGGGCGCTGACGCCGTGGTCGGCGCCGGTCGCCGCCGCGTCGGTGCCCCGGCCCGCGCCCGCCCCGCCGACGCCGAACCGGTCCAGCAGCCGCAGCAGCTCGGACTCCACCCGGCCGCGGAACCGCACCGGGTGCTTGGTCTCGATCGCGAGGTCCACCGGGCGCCCGGAGTCCACGGCCAGCTCCAGCAGGCTCTCCAGCCGCAGCACGCCGCGCAGCTCCGGGTCCTCGCTCGGCCTGCCGGTCTTCCAGGCGCCGAAGTCGTGCGACTCCAGCTCGGCCAGGGTCATCGCGGAGACCGTGCCCCGGCCGTCCGAGACCCGGCCGATCCGCCGGTCGTGCACGCAGACCAGCTGTCCGTCGGCGGTCACCCGGACGTCGCACTCCAGCGCGTCGGCCCCCTCGGAGAGCGCCCTGCGGTAGGCGGCGAGGGTGTGTTCGGGCAGGGCGTGCGAGGAACCGCGGTGGGCGATCACCTGGACGCTCCGGTCGGTGCGGGCCGTCACGGGTGAGACATCAGGGCTGGTCACACCCCCCACGATAGGCGGCGGAAGTGACACGGAGGCGACGTCGGCCCCAACCCGGGGGGCCGACTTCGTCACTCCGTCGCGCGGCGGGGGGCGTTCCGACGGGCGCTCCCGTGGCGTTCCGGCGGTTGCTCCCGTGGCGTTCCGCCCGGCTCCCGGCGGTGCTCCGCAGGCGTTCCGAGCGGCGTCGGACCGGTGTTCCGTGGACGTTCCGCGGGAGTTCCGCCGGAATTCCCCGGGCATTCGGCATTCGACGGACATTCCGGCGGACGGCCGCCCGGGGCGTTCCGGGGGCCGCCCCGGGCCGCCCGGTCAGCGCGCGTCGGTGACGGCCCGGCCGCGGGTGAACGGGGTCAGCGCCCAGGTCGCCAGGGCGGGCACCAGGAAGCCGAACAGCGAGGCCGAGGTCCACTCCTGCGGGGTGAAGTGCAGCAGCTCCTGCGCGGACGTCCAGAAGTCCGTCCACCAGCCGGCCACCGCGGTCGGCGCGATCAGCTGGTAGACCGCGAAGCCCAGCGCCCACGGCAGCAGCATCAGCCAGCGGGACGGCGCCCCGTCCGAGAGGTCCCAGCCGCGCCGCCCGGCGCCGAGGAAGTAGTCGACCGCCAGCACCGCGAACATCGGCACGAAGACCGAGCCGATCAGCCCCAGGAAGGCGTAGTACGAGTCGGTGAACGCGGTGATCTGCAGCGCGAGCACGGTGATCAGCGCGCCGGTGCCGCCGGTGAGCACCCGGCGGTCGACCTTCGGCAGCAGGTTGTGGATCGACATCGCGGTCGAGTAGACGTTCGCGAAGGACTGGTCGGTCTCGCGCAGCACCAGCACCAGCAGGAACAGCCAGCCCGCCCAGACGCCCAGGAAGGAGTCGAAGATCCGGTCGGGGTCGCCGTCCGCCTGGAGCAGCGCCATCAGGCCGAGCACGTAGCACCAGACCTGCGCCACCGTGTAGCCGGAGAAGCTGCCCCAGAACGCCGAGCGCGGGGTGCGCGAGTGCCGGGTGTAGTCGGCGGCGAGCGGGACGAAGGAGATGGACACCGCGATCATCGCGTCCGTCGCCCGCAGGAAGCCGTGCCAGTTGCCCGCGCCCGGGTCGGCGACGCCGTTCCGGCCGAGCTGGACGGTGAAGTACACCATCGCCACCGCCACCGCGACGGCGACGAAGCGGCGCAGCACGGCGATCGCGCCGAGCGGCCAGATGGTCAGCGCGGTGGTGATCGCGCCGGCCAGGACGACGAAGAGCCAGCGGTAGCCCTCGGTGCCGACGACGGTCTGCGCGCCGAGCGCGATCGTCAGCAGCTCGTACACGCCCCAGCCGATGCACTGGACGATGTTGAGCACCGTCGGCACGTAGGACAGCCGGGTGCCGAACAGTCCGCGCAGGGTCGCCATGGCGGGCGCGCCGGTGCGGGCGCCGATCAGCGCGGCGACACCGAGCATCGCCGTGCCGACCGCGGTGCCGGCCACGATCGCGGTCACGGCGGCGGCCAGCGACAGCTCGCTGCCCTTGGCGCCGAGCACGGTCGCGGCGGTGGTGAAGCCGATCAGCGAGACGCCGAGGTTCATCCAGAGCGCGAAGTGGTCGCGGAAGCGGAGGGTGCGGGGCGGCTCGGTGTCGAGCACCAGCGGCGCCTCGACCCGGGTCTGGGGCTCCAGGACGGCGGTCGCCGAGGACGAGGACGAGGAGGACGTCGAGGACGTCGAGGCAGGCGGCACGGCCGATATCTCCCTACGCCGGCATTACCCGGACAGGTTCCGGCGGTCTGCGCCCCCTCGACGGTCCGTCCACGGATCCCGTGGCGTACGGTCGACCGGCGCACTCTCAGCCTGGTGGGTCCAAGCTCCCGCGTGTCAGTTCGGAGCGACAGGCTAGCGGGCACGGGGAAGAACGCCAAGGCCAGGGGGCCGGGCGGGCGGCGTCCGGGGCGTCCGTCTGGTCGGGCTAAGGATTCTTATGAGTTCTTCAGAAGGCTCCTTACGGCAATCGAATCGAGTGTGCGAAAAACTATGGTTGTTGGTCCTGTCAGCGATGGAGGTCGTCCGTGAGCACCGAGCGCGAGGTTGGGTCCACCGGGCCGCAGGGGGAGCAGCCCTCCGGCGGCCAGGGGGTGGTGGGTTCCCCTGCTGACGGTCCGGCGCAGCAGAGTGCGGCCGGCCCGTCCCCCGCGGCGGAGCCGTCGGCTCCGGCCGTCGAGGGGGGTTCCGGCGGGTTCACCCCCACCGTGGCGTTCGGCAAGCTGACGGCCCCCGAGCCGGCGGCCCCGCCGGTGCCGGCGCCCGCCGCGCCCGCCGCACCCCCGGCCGCCGAGCCCGGCTACCTGGACGCCCCGCCGCCGGTCCTGCCGCCTGCCCCGGCTCCGGCGGCGCCCGCCGCCCCGGCCGCCCCGCAGGGCGGCAACCCGTACGCCACCCCGGCCCCCGGCACCCCGGTGCCCCCGGCCCTCGCCGCGCACGACCCGTACGGCGCGCCGTCGGCCCCGCACGACCCCTACGCGGCGCCCGCCGCGGCCCAGCACGACCCGTACGGGACGCCCGCCGCCCCGCCGGCCCCGGGTGCGACCGGGCAGCACCACCACCCGTTCGGCGCAGGCCAGCCGCTCGGCGGCTGGGGCTCCCACGACATCGCCCCCGGCGCGCCCGGGGCCCCCGGCGGTCCGGGCGGCCCGCTCGGCTACCCGGGCGAGTACCTCGGCGCCCCCGGTCCCGGCGGCCCGCGCAAGAAGCGCGGCGGTCTGATCGCCCTGGTCGCGGCGGTGGCCCTGGTGGCCGGTGTGGCCGGCGGCGCGGTCGGAGTGGCCGTCGCCGACCGCGACGACACCTCCGTCAGTGCCAAGGCCGACCGCAGCTCCACCACGGTCCAGGCCAACAACACCCAGAAGAACGAGCCCGCCCCGGGCTCGGTGGCCGGAATCGCGCAGAAGGCGCTGCCCAGCGTCGTCACCATCAAGGCCCAGGGCAACGGCGAGTCCGGTACCGGCACCGGCTTCGTCTTCGACACCGAGGGCCACATCCTCACCAACAACCACGTGGTGGCGCCCGCCTCCACCAGCGGCGGCAAACTGACCGTCAAGTTCGCCGACGGCAGCTCCTACGGCGCCTCGGTGCTCGGCCGCGCCGAGGGCTACGACGTCGCGGTGATCAAGCTCGACACCCCGCCGAAGGGGAAGCTGACGCCGCTTCCGCTGGCCGACTCCGACAAGGTCAACGTCGGCGACTCCACCATCGCCATCGGTGCCCCGTACGGCCTGGAGTCCACCGTCACCACCGGCATCATCAGCGCCAAGGACCGCCCGGTCGCCTCCGGCGACGAGACCGGTGCGCAGGCCTCGTACATGAACGCGCTGCAGACCGACGCCTCGATCAACCCCGGCAACTCCGGTGGTCCGCTGCTGGACTCCTCGGGCGCGGTGATCGGCATCAACTCCGCGATCCAGTCCAACGCCTCCAGCAACGGCCGGGCCGGCTCCATCGGCCTGGGCTTCGCGATCCCGGTCAACCAGGCCAAGTGGGTCGCGGACACCCTGATCAAGACCGGCAAGCCGGTCTACGCCAAGCTCGACGTGCTGCGCAACGACGACTACAAGGGCGACGGCGCGCAGATCCAGACCCGCGACATCCAGGGCCAGCCGGCCGTCACCCCCGGCGGCGCCGCCGACCAGGCCGGCCTCAAGCCGGGCGACGTGATCACCAAGCTCGGCGGCAGCCCGATCGAGAACGGCCCCGCCCTGGTCAGCAAGATCTGGACGCACAAGCCGGGCGAGACCGTCGACGTCGAGTACACCCGCAACGGCCAGACGGCCACCACCAAGGTCACCCTCGGCACCCGCGTCGGCGACTGACCCCCGCCCCACCCCGGAAACCCGGTGCACCGAACCCCACCGGACCCGTTAGGCTGACCTCCGCCTGGAGAGCTGCCCGAGCGGCCTAAGGGAACAGTCTTGAAAACTGTCGTGCGGTGACCCCGTACCGTGGGTTCGAATCCCACGCTCTCCGCCGGTAGGAGAAGAACCACCTGCTCAAGGCGGGTGTCGACCTCAGGGTCGGCACCCGCCTTCGTGCTTTTCGGGGTGGGAAGTGCCCCGTTTTCACCTGAACGGGGGGTTTGTGGGGGATGCGTCGTTCCGGGGAGGGCCGGGTCTCGTGTGTTCGGGCGTAAGGGGCGAAGTGCCCTGGGCCCGGCAAGGAGAGACGGATGGCCTGGTACCCCGGCGCGGAGAAGATGGAGCTCCAGCCAGAGTCGGACGAGCAGCCGGCGATCACGCCGACGCAGGTGGTCTTCCACAGTGTGGCGGCGCCGTGGACGCCGCGGCGGATGTACGAGTACTGGCGGGACTCGACCAACCTGGAGTCGCACTTCGGGGTCGGATACGACGGCGGCGTGGGGCAGTTCGTCGGCACCGAGACGCGTGCCGACGCCAATATGGGCGCCAACCGCAGGGCCGACGGCACCGGCGCGGTCAGCGTGGAGACGGCCAGCGACGACACGAGCAGCGATCCCTGGACGGACGCCCAGGTCGCCGCCCTGGTCGCGCTCGGGGTGTGGCTGCACCAGCGGCACGGCATCCCGGTGCGGATCTGCCCGCAGTGGGACGCGCCCGGCTTCGGGGTGCACCGGATGTTCCCGCAGTGGTCGGACGGCGGTACGGCCTGCCCGGGGGACGTCCGGGCCCGGCAGTTCCGCGAGGTGGTGCTGCCCGGCATCGCCGCGGCGGCCGGCGGTGCGCCGGTGCCCACGCCGCGCGGGGACTCCGGCCCGGCCGGCGATCCCGGGCCGGCCCGGTACCGGGTGACGATCAACGGGCTGGAGTACGGCTACGGAGCGCACGGACCGCAGGTCCGGGAGGTCGGCGAGGCGCTCGTCCGGCAGGGCTTCGGCGGGCACTACGCGGCCGGCCCGGACGAGGACTGGCGGGACGCCGACACGCTCAACTACCGGGACTTCCAGCGCAGTCTGGGGTACTCGGGGCCGGACGCCGACGGTGTGCCGGGGGAGGGGTCGCTGCGCCGGCTGCTCGGCCGGCTGCCCTCGCCGCGCCGGGTGTCGCTCGCCCACGTGGTCGCGGCCGCCCGCACCGACCCGGGCGCCGAGCAGGGGCACCAGACCTACGGGGGCGAGGTGCGGATCGTCGAACAGGCCCTCGCGGACGAGGGCTTCCTGGAGCAGCGCTGGGTGGACGGCTCGCTCGGCACCCGGACGGTACAGGCGTACGCGGCCTTCCAGCGCAGCCTCGGCTACGCGGGGGAGGACGCCAACGGGGTCCCCGGCCAGCGGAGCCTGCGCACGCTGGGGGACCGGCGGGGGTTCGACGTGACCGACTGATCCACCGCGCGCCGCCCGCCGGGTGCCGGCGGGCGGGCGGGCGGGGCCCGGGGCTTGACCATGACACCGTGTGAGGTCCTGCAATGGAGGGACCATGTTGAACATCGGAGACTTCGCCAAGCACGGCCGGGTGTCGGTCCGGATGCTGCGTCACTACGACGCCGTCGGACTGCTCCGGCCGGCCCGGGTCGACCCGTCGAGCGGCTACCGCTGCTACGAGGCGTCCCAGCTCGCCCGGCTCAACCGGGTCATCGCCCTCAAGGAACTCGGCTTCACACTGCAGCAGGTGCGGGCCGTCCTGGACGAGGAGGTGGACCCGGCGGAGCTGCGCGGGATGCTGCGGCTGCGGCGGGCCGAGCTCGCCGCGGCCATCGCCGCGGACGTGGAACGGCTGGCCCGGGTGGAGACGAGGCTCCGGACGATCGAGAGCGAGGGGACCATGTCCGCACAGGACGTTGTGGTGAAGCGGCTGCCGTCGGTCCGGGCGGCCGAACTGTCGGGTGTCGCGGCGAGCTACGAGCCGCAGGACATCGGGCCGGTCGTCGGCCCGCTGTTCGAGGAGCTCTGCGGTCGCCTGGCGGCGGCCGGTGTCGCGGCCGCCGGGCCGTCCGTCGCCCGCTACGAGGACACCGGGGACGGCGACGGCTCGGTGCTGATCCGGGTCGCCGTGCCGGTCGCGGCCGGGACCGGCACGGCCACGGGCGAGGAGCACGGCTTCGCGGTGGTCGAGCTGCCGGCCGTCGAGGCGGCGGCGACGGTGGTGCACCGGGGCTCGATGGACGAGGCGCTGGGCTCGTTCCAGGCGCTGGCGCGCTTCGTCGAGGAGAACGGCTACCGCTCGGCGGGCTATGCCCGGGAGCTCTACCTGGAGTGCCCCGAGGACCGGGCGGACTGGGTGACGGAGCTGCAGGAGCCGGTGGTCCGGGCCTGATCCGCGCCCGGCGGTGACCCGCGCCCGGGCGGTCCGGCGCTTGCCCTGAAGCCGGTCGAGGGTCCTAGCGTCGTCGCGCATGACGACCACGGGTTACCGCACGCCCACCGGCGATGCCGCCGCCGTGCCCGCCGCCGTGCCCGCCGCCGGGGACGCCGCCGGGGACGGCGAGGCCGACGCAGCCGCCTCCGCCGGGGCCCGCCCGGGCCGGGCGGCGCTGCCCGCGCCGTACCTGCGCTGGCTCGCCGGCGCGCAGCTCGGGGCGCTGGGCGACGCCGCCCTCGCCTTCGCCCTGGGCTGGGCCGCCGCCGCGCACGGCGGGGCGGCCGCCGGTCTGGTGCTCACCGTGATCACGACGGCCCGGACGGCGCTGGTCCTGGTCGGCGGCGCGGTGGCGGACCGGCGGGGCGCGCGCCGGGTGATGCTCGCCGGGGACGCGGTGATGCTGGCCGCGACGCTCGCGCTGGCGGCCGCGGCCGGAGTCCTGGGCAGTCCGCTCGGGCTGCTGCTGCTCGCGGCGCTGGTGATCGGCGTGGTGGACGCGTTCTACCTCCCGGCGAGCGGGTCGGTGCCCCGGCTGCTCGTGCCCGCGGCGGACCTGCCGCGGGCCCTGGCGCTGCGCCAGGCGGGCGGTCAGGCGGCCGCCCTGCTGGGGGCACCCCTCGGCGGCGCCCTGGTCGCGGCGGGCGGGCTGCCCGCCGCGGCGCTGGCGGACGCGGCGAGCTTCGCCGTCCTGCTGCTGGTGCTGCTGTTCCTGCCGGTGTCCGACCCGCGCCCGGCCCCGCCGGCCGGGATCGGTAAGGCCGGGAACAGTACGGCCGGGAACAGCACGGCCGGGATCGGTACAGCTGGGAACAGCACGGCCGGGAACAGCACGGAACGGCCCCCCGGTCCGGTCCGGGAGGCCGTCGCCGGGGTGCGGCTGGTGTCGGGCGACCGGCTGCTGCGCGCGGCGCTGCTGCTGGCCGGCGCCGCGGCCGGGGCGGTGCTGCCGGTGGTCTCGCTGCTCGGGCCGCTGCTGGCCCGGTCCGCCGGGTGGGGCGCGGGAGCGGCCGGTCTGGTGGCGGGTGCCCAGGGCGCGGGGGTCCTGGTGGTGGCGGTCCTGCTCGCCCGCCGGGGCTCCCGGCCCGGCCGGCCCCCGCGCGGGGCGGGAGCGGAGGCGGCGGCCGGGCTCTGCGCCGCCGCCGCGGGCATCGCGCTGCTGGCCGCGGCGCCGGTCCCGGCGGCGGCCGTTACCGGTGGGCTGCTGACGGGCGCGGGGTCGGGGCTGTTCGCCGGCCGGCTCGGGCCGCTGGTGCTGGGAGCCGCGCCGGACACCCATCTCTCCCGGGTGCAGGCCCTGCTGACCCTGGTGCAGAGCGCCGCGCTGGTGCTCTCGACCGGGGGGCTCGGCCTGCTCGCCGACACGGCCGGACCCCGGTTGCCGATCGCCCTCTGCGCACTGGCCACCGCGGCCGCCGGGGTCCTCGCGCTGGCCTCGCCGGTGCTGCGCCGGGCCTGACCTCCCCCTGTGTGCCGCCCCGGCGTACGTGCCGGCTCGACGTACGTGCCGCCCCGACGCACTTGCCGGGCGGGCGGACGGCGGGCAGAGTGCGGACGGGGACGGGCGGCGGAGGGCGGAGGCGGCGATGAGTGACCTGACGGACCGGCTGGCGGAGGGCCTCCCGCCCGGGGCGATGGCCGTGGACCCGGACGTGACGGAGGCCTACCGGCACGACATGGCGGACTTCTGCCCGGCCGGCACCCCGGCCGTGGTGGTCTTCCCGGAGACGGTCGAGCAGGTGCAGCACGTACTGCGCACCGCCACCGCGCTGCGCGTCCCGGTGGTCCCGCAGGGGGCCAGGACCGGGTTGTCCGGCGCGGCCAACGCGGTCGACGGCTGCATCGTGCTGTCGATGCTGCGGATGAACCGGATCCTGGAGATCGACCCGGTGAACCGGATCGCGGTGGTCGAGCCGGGGGTGGTGAACGCCGAGCTCTCCCGGGCGGCGGCCGCCTCGGGGCTCGCCTACCCGCCCGACCCGTCGAGCTGGGAGTCCTGCACCATCGGCGGCAACATCGGGACCGGCGCGGGCGGGCTCTGCTGCGTCAAGTACGGCGTGACCGCCGAGTACGTGCTCGGTCTCGACGTGGTGCTGGCCGACGGACGGCTGCTGTCCACCGGCCGCCGGACGGCCAAGGGCGTGGCCGGCTACGACCTGACCCGGCTGCTGGTCGGCTCCGAGGGCACCCTGGGGGTCGTGGTCCGCGCCGTGCTGGCGCTGCGGCCGGCCCCCGCCCCGCAGCTGGCCCTGGCGGCGGAGTTCCCGAGCACGGCCTCGGCGGGTGCGGCGGTCTGCGAGGTGATGGCACGCGGCTTCACCCCCTCGCTGATGGAGCTGATGGACCCGGTGAGCGTGCGCGCGGTCAACGAGCTGGGGCGGATGGGCCTGCCGGAGTCGACCCGGGCGCTGCTGCTGGTCGCCTTCGACGGTCCGGACCGGGTGGCCGAGCTGGCCTCGGTCGGCGAGCTGTGCCGGGCGGCCGGGGCGACCGAGGTGGTGCCGGCCGAGGACCAGGCCGAGTCCGAGCTGCTGCTGGAGGCGCGTCGGCTGGCGCTGCCCGCGCTGGACCGGCTGGGCACCACGATGATCGACGACGTGGCGGTGCCGCGCTCACGGCTGGCCGAGATGCTGGAGGGCGTCGCGGCGATCGGGGAGCGGCACGGGCTGACCATCGGGGTGGTGAGTCACGCCGGGGACGGAAACACCCATCCGATCGTCATCTTCGACGCGGCGGACCCGGAGCAGTCCGCCCTGGCGCAGCGCTCCTTCGACGAGATCATGGCGCTGGGGCTGGAGCTGGGCGGGACGATCACGGGGGAGCACGGGGTGGGGCTGCTCAAGCGGGAGTGGCTGGCGCGGGAGCTGGGGCCGGTGGCGGTGGAGCTGCAGCGGCAGCTGAAGGCGGTCTTCGATCCGCTGGGGATCCTCAATCCCGGCAAGGCGGTTTGACCGGCCTTTCGGGCGGGGCAACAAAGGTATTGTTCTCAGGATTTTCAGACTGTCGCAGGATGGCCTGAAATATCGACACGGTGGCGTGACCGCACCCGGCGGGGGCGTGTTTGTCTCTTTCGCGCGCCAGGGTGGTGCGCCGGGTTGTCCGTGTGCCCCCTTCGCGCCGCCCCCGATGACTCGGTCGTGTCCGACCGTTCGGGCGAAATGCCAGGTCGGCGGCGGTGTGTCGGCGCGCTTCCAGGATCGTTCGCAGTTATGCGCGGGGCTGCTGGATATCACGCTAAAGGGCGAAAAGGGCACCCGGGGGTGGTGCTTTGTCGATTTGTTGCGGAAGTCTGTGACCCGGCGTCGCAGCCCGCAGGTGTTCGTCTGGCCGGCGAACTCCCGCACCCAATGCACGATTACCGTTTCTTGGAGGCTCCCATGGCTCGCAACCGAATCCGCCGTACCGCCGGTGTGCTGCTCGCGGCCCCGCTCGCGGCCGGCCTGCTGCTCGCCGGTGCCGGTGCCGCCGCCGCCGACAACGGCGCGCTCGCCAACGACGGGTCCAACAGCGGGGTGGTGTCGAACGTCGGGACGGGCAACGTCTTCGGCTCGGTCGACGGCAACTACATCTCCAACCAGCAGACCGCGACCGGCTCCGGGGCCTCGAACCAGTCCAACACCCTGGCGGTGAAGGACAACTCGGGCACCATCCTGGCCGGCCAGTCCAACAAGAACTACAGCATCGTCTTCGCGCCGATCTTCCACTGAGCACCCGGGCGATCGGGCACCGGGACGTCCCGGGTGCCGGCACCGACCGGGAGCCGTCGACGGCGGGGGCGCCGTCGACGGGGCACCGGGGCCGGCCGGGGCGGACGCGGGTGGGCTGAGCACCCGCGACGGGTCCGGAGCGGACCGCGAAGTGGATCGGAAGAACCGCGATCGGAACGGATCGCACAGTGCGCAACCGGGCAGCGGAAAGGGTCACCGCGAACCGGCCCCGTGGGCGGCACCGAGCACCGGTGCCGCCCACGGGCGTGTCCGGGCGTGTCCGGCGTGTCCGGGCGAGCCGGGAGTGTTCCGGCGTGTCCGGGCGCACCGGGTGCGGCCGCCCGTTCCCGGGGGCGGGCACGGGCAGGCGCGGGCGGGCCGGCGCGGGGCCCGCGCCCTGAGCCGTCACCGTGCGGCGGTACGGTTGCGCTCCGACAGTGCACCCCCGAGCCCGGCGCCCCCGGCGGCCCGTCCGGCGAGGGGCTGCGGCGGCGGCAACCGGAAGGAAGGGCGCGATGGCAGCCGAGGACGAGGACCTGAGCGGCCCGGGCGGGACGACGCCCGCACCCGGTCCCGGGTCGGGCCCGGAGCCGCGCCCGGAAACGCGGTCCGAGCCCCGTTCCGTGCCCGAGCTGATGCTGGGCCGTCCGCCGATGGCCCGCCCGCTGCCGGGCTTCGACACCGGGGCGGCCCCGGCCGAGCCCGGCCCGCTCTTCGTCGACTGGCTCGCCACCGCCGTCGACGCCGGGGTGCTGGACCCGCAGGTGTTCACCCTCTCCACGGTCGACGCCGACGGCCTGCCGGACGCCCGCGTCCTGGTGCTGCGCGACGTGGACGCGGCCGGTACCGGCTGGGTCTTCTCCGCCGCCGCCGACAGTCCCAAGGGCCGCCAGCTGGCCGACCACCCGGCCGCCGCGCTCACCGTCTACTGGCCCCGGCTCGGCCGGCAGGTGCGGGTCCGCGGCACCGTCGAACGGGCCGCCGACCTGGTCGCGGCGGCCGAGTTCGCCACCCGCTCCCCGGATGCCCGGATCGGCGCGCTGGTCGGGCGGCAGAGCGAGCCGCTGGCCTCGCCGGCCGAGTACGAGGAGGCGGTGGCGGTGGCCCGGCGCCGGCTGGAGGCCACCCCGGACGCGGTCGCCGCCGGGCACGCCGTCTACACGCTCTGGGCGCACGAGGTCGAGTTCTGGCAGGGCGAGGCCGAGCGCCACCACGTCCGCCTCCGCTACACCAGAACCGGACCGGTGCTCACCCCGGAGTGGTCGCGCACCCTGCTCTGGCCCTGAAGCACCCGGGTGCCGGAGGCACCCGCAGCACCCGGAGCACTTGAAGGACCCGAGGCGCCGGGAGCACCCGCAGTACCCGACGTACCGCGGCGGACGGCCGGGGGCGCGCATCGACCGGATGCGCGCCCCGCCCCCGCCCCCGCCCCCGCCCCCGGCCCGCCCCGGCCCGGCTCAGCGCCGCCCGGTCAGGGTGGCCCCGACGCTCGCCACCACCACACAGCCGATGCCCGCCAGCTGGGACGCGCCCAGCAGCTGTCCGAGCACCACCAGCCCGACCAGCGCGCTGACCGCCGGCTCCAGGCTCACCAGCACGCTGAAGACCCGCTGGGGCATCCGCCGCAGCGCCGTCATCTCCAGCGCGTAGGGGATCACCGGCAGCAGCAGTGACACCCCGGCGACCGCGAGCAGCAGCAACAGCGGCGAGGCGTCCGGCGCGAACAGTCCGTCCCAGGCCTCGCCGAGCCCGAACGGCGCCACCACCAGCGCGCCGACCGTCATCGACACGGCCAGCCCCTGGAAACCCTGGAACGCCGCCCCGACCTTGTCCGTGAACAGGATGTACGCGGCGTAGCAGGCCGCCGCCCCGAAGGCGCAGAGCAGGCCGACCGGGTCCAGTCCGGTGCCGCCCTCCCCGCCCTCGCCGAGCAGCGTCAGCAGGGCGACCCCGCCGGCCGCGAGCAGCGCCCACAGCAGGTGGCTGGCGCGGCGGGCGAAGAACAGCGCCACCGCGAGCGGGCCGAGGAACTCGATGGTGGCGGCGGTGCCCATCGGCAGCCGGTCGATCGCCCCGGCGAACAGCAGGGTCATCCCGGCCGAGGCCATGCCGAGCAGACCCGCGGCGGCCAGGTCGCGCGGCCGGCGCCCGCGCAGCCGGGGCCGGGTGACGGCGAGCAGGACGAGCGCCGCGAAGCCCAGCCGGAGGAAGGTGGTGCCGCTGACCCCGAGCGGGCCGAACAGCGGCTTGGAGAACGCGATCCCGGTCTGCA
Organism: Kitasatospora sp. NPDC089913; assembly: GCF_044748625.1. Lineage (NCBI taxonomy): Bacteria > Bacillati > Actinomycetota > Actinomycetes > Kitasatosporales > Streptomycetaceae > Kitasatospora > Kitasatospora sp. NPDC089913. The sequence continues at coordinate 105,887 of NZ_JBIVGI010000026.1, forward strand.
CCAGGAACATCGCCGTCAGACAGAGCAGCGGCGCCGGGATCCTCTCCGGGCGCCGCAGGAAGTTCGGGAACCGTCGGCCGGACGGTCGGCCGGGTCGCGGGTCCGGTGGCAGCCCCTCCGCGGGCGCCCCGCCTCGTCGCCAGCCGCCCCGCTCGCCGGCGGGCTCGCCCTTGGGGGCGGGCGGCATGACAAGCGCCTCGGCGACGGCGGAGGCCGTCGTCGGGGCGGAGGTTTCGCTGAGGTGGGGCGTGGGCATAAAGGCGAGTTTGCCGTAAGGAGCCACCGGGCAGCAAGCTCGTTACAAATATCGGGACGGATGCGGACGGGTGCGTCCGAAAGGGTGGGCTTTCCCGGCCCGTGCGGCGCGGTTGCCGCGGTTGTCCGACGCTCCGTCAGTATCAAGGCGGCGTGCGCTATCTCCGCCCCGCGGCCATCGCCGCCGCCTCCTTCGTCCTGCTGCTGGCCGCCGGCGGTCCGGGCGCGAGCGCCGACGAGACCGTGCCGGTGGTCGCCGCCGCCCCCCGGATCCGGGCCACCGTCCTCCCCGACCGGTTCGGTCCGCCCGCCGCCCGGGCCCGGGACCTCTTCACCGGCGCGGCCTTCGACGCCTGCACCGCGCCACCGCTGGAGACCATGCGGGCCTGGCGCGACTCCTCGCCGTACGGGGCGGTCGGCATCTATACCAGCGGGAGCCAGCGCGGCTGCGCCCAGCCGAGGCTCGGCGCCGACTGGGTGCGGCAGGCCAGGGCGATGGGGTGGCGCTTCCTGCCCGTCCACGTCGGCCTCCAGGCACCGTGCAGCGAGCTGAGCCGCAAGCCGAAGCGGATCGACCCGGCGCGGGCGGTCCGGCAGGGCCGGGAGGAGGCGCTCGAGGCGGTCGCCGGTCTCAAGGCGGTCGGGCTCGGCAAGGGCAGTCCGGTCTTCCTGGACATCGAGGCCTACCCGTCGCGCGACCCGGCGTGCGGGCAGGCCGTGGTCGACTTCACCCTCGGCTGGACCCAGGCCCTGCACCTGGCGGGCTACGGCTCCGGCCTCTACTCCAGTCTCGATTCCGGCATCGCCGACCTCGCCGCGGCCGCCCGGGCCGGCAGCTCGCCGCTGCCCGACACGCTCTGGTACGCCCGCTGGGACGACCGGGCCGACACGGCGGGCGGCGGGGCGCTCGCCCCGGACCTCTGGACCTCGCACCAGCGCGTCCACCAGTACCGCGGCAACGTCGAGGAGACCTACGGCGGGGCGACGCTCACCGTCGACCGCAACCAGGTCGACGCCCCGCTGGCCGGCTGAGGCGGCGTCACTCCCGCAGGGCGAGCCCCAGGAAGCCCAGGCCGCCGCAGTGGCGGCAGGTCTGCGGGATGTGCCCGGTGCCGGTCCGGCCCCCGCGCAGGCCCATCCGCGCCTCCGTCCGCACGCCCTCCGCGCAGGACGGGCACGGCATCCGGAGCCCGCTCGGCAGCGGTCCCGCCCGTCGTTCGTCACGCCCGTCACCCATGCCCCCAGTATCCCGCCCGTCCCGGCGGCCGTGATCGGGGCAACTGTGCCGGAATGCTGACAGCGGGGGTGAGGCGCGGCACAATCGGGCTCACCTGCCCCGTATTACCGCCCAGTAGCCGGACTCCGGCCGGGCCGGGGGCAGCACCGCCGCAGTGCAGCCCAGGTCGAGGAGGACCCGTGTTCAGCACGATGCAGGACGTTCCGCTCACCGTCGCCCGAATCCTTGAGCACGGGTCGACCGTCCACGCCCGCTCGACCGTCACCACCTGGGACGGCACCGGACCGGTGGTCCGGACCTACGCGGAGGTCGGGGCGCGGGCCGCCCGGCTGGCCTGGGCCCTGCGGGACGAGCTCGGCGTCACGGCGGACGACCGGGTGGCCACCCTGATGTGGAACAACGCCGAGCACCTGGAGGCCTACCTCGCCGTACCGGCGATGGGCTCGGTGCTGCACACGCTCAACCTGCGGCTGCCCGCGAACCAGCTGGCCTTCATCGTCGACCACGCCGCCGACCGCGTGATCATCGTCAACGGCACGGTGCTCCCGCTGCTGGCCGCCGTGCTGCCGCGGCTCGCCCCGACGCTCAAGCACATCGTGGTCAGCGGCCCGGGCGACCGCTCGGTACTGGCCGGCTTCGCGGGCGGCGTGCACGACTACGAGGAGCTGATCGCCGGCCGGCCGGACGAGTACCCCTGGCTCACCGACATCGACGAGCGCCGGGCCGCCGTGCTCTGCTACACCTCCGGCACCACCGGCGACCCGAAGGGCGTCCTCTACAGCCACCGCTCGGTCTACCTGCACTGTCTCCAGGTCAACACCGGCGACAACTTCGCCTTCACCCCGCGCGACACCGCCCTGCCGGTGGTGCCGATGTTCCACGTCAACGCCTGGGGCATCCCGCACGCCGCGTTCATGTCCGGCGCCAGTCTGCTGATGCCGGACCGCTTCCTGCAGCCCCGGCCGATGGCCGAGATGATCGCCGCCGTGCGGCCCACCGTCAGCGCGGCCGTGCCGACGATCTGGAGCGGGCTGCTGGACGAGCTGGACGCCGGCGACTACGACACCTCCAGCCTGCGGATGGTCGTCATCGGCGGCTCGGCCTGTCCGCCCTCGCTGATGCAGGGGTACGAGGAGCGCCACGGCATCCGGGTCATCCACGCCTGGGGCATGACCGAGACCTCGCCGCTCGGCTCGTTCGCCCAGCCGCCGGGCGGCCTCACCCCGGAGGAGGAGTGGCCCTACCGGGTCAGCCAGGGCGTCTTCCCGGCCTCCGTCGAGGCCAGGCTGATCGGCCCGGGCGGCGAGCGGATGCCCCACGACGGAGCGTCGGCGGGCGAGCTGGAGGTCCGCGGCCCGTGGATCGCGGGGGCGTACTACGGCGGCGCCGGGCAGGACCCGGAGCGCCCGGACGACAAGTTCTCCGAGGACGGCTGGCTGCGCACCGGCGACGTCGGCACCATCACCGCGGACGGCTACCTGACCCTCACCGACCGGGCCAAGGACGTGATCAAGTCCGGCGGCGAGTGGATCTCCTCGGTGGACCTGGAGAACCACCTGATGGCGCACCCCGAGGTGGCCGAGGCCGCGGTGGTGGCCGTACCGGACGAGAAGTGGGGCGAGCGTCCGCTGGCGACCGTCGTGCTGCGGCCGGGCGCCACCGTCGGGCTGCCGGAGCTGCGGGCCTTCCTGGCCGGGCGGATCGCCTCCTGGCAGCTGCCGGAGCGCTGGGCGCTGGTCGAGGCGGTGCCGAAGACCTCGGTCGGGAAGTTCGACAAGAAGGTGATCCGCGCCGACTACGCGGACCGGAAGCTGGACGTCACGCTGCTCGGCAAGGAGTGACACCCGGCGGGACACCCCCGCCGGAACCACCGGGGCCGGCCGCCCCCCGCGAAGGGGGGTGGCCGGCCCCGGGCGTTCCGCACCCGCGCGCTCAGCCCGCCGCGGCGACGCCCGCCTCGCCCATGGCGCCGATCCGCCCGAGCAGGTCGACGATCCGGGACTGGACGTCCTCGCTGGTCGAGCGCTCGGCGAGGAACAGGATCGTCTCGCCGGTGCGCAGCCGGGGCAGCTCGCGCGGGTCGAGGTCCACCGAGGTGTAGACGACCAGCGGCGTGCGGTGCAGCCGGTCGTTGGCGCGCAGCCAGTCGAGCAGGCCGACCCGGCGGCGGCGGATCTGGAGCAGGTCCATCACCACCAGGTTGGGCTGCACGCTGCTGGCCCGGGCCACGGCGTCGTTCTCGTCCACCGCGTGCTCGACGTGCATGCCGCGCCGCTCCAGGCTGCCGATCATCGCGACCGCGATGTCCGGGTCGCTCTCGACCAGCAGCACGCGCGGGGCGTGGTTCTCGCCGTCGCGCGGGGCGAGGGCGCGCAGCAGCACGGCCGGGTCGGCGCCGTACGCGGCGTCCCGGGTGGCCTGGCCGAGACCGGCGGTGACCACCACCGGGACCCGGCTGTTCAGCGCGGCGGTGCGCAGCGACTGCAGCGCGGTGCGGGTGATCGGGCCGGTCAGCGGGTCGACGAAGAGCGCGGCGGGGAACCCGGAGACCTGTGCGTCCACCTCCTCGCGGGAGCGGACGATCACCGGGCGGTAGCCGCGGTCCTGCAGGGCCTGGCTGGTGGCCGGGTCGGGCTCGGGCCAGACCAGCAGCCGGCGCGGCCCGCCGTCGGGGGCGGGCGCGGGCACCGGGCGCTCGCCGGACTCGGGACGGCCGCCCGCCGGGGCGATCGGCAGGGCCGCCGGAACCGCCGGCGCGGGCGCGGCGGGCAGCTCGGCCACCGCTCTCGGCGCGGGCCGGACCTCGACGGGTGCCGCCGCGGGTACGGGGACGACAGGGGCGACCGGGCCCGCCTGGGCCCCCGGCCCCGAGCCGCCGGGCCCACCGGTGCCGCCGAGCGGCCGCGGCGGGGTCAGCTCGCCCAGACCGGTGCCGACCGGTCGCGGTCCGCCCTCGTGGCGGTCGCCGGCGGGGCCGCCGGGTGCGGCGCCGTCCGGGAGCGCCGGGGCCGCCGACGGCAGCGCGGGCAGCGCGGCGGGCGCACCCGCCGCGACACCGACGGGCTCGGCCGGGCCGCCGTTCTCACCGCCGGGACCGGGCGGGACGGCGAGCCGGCGGCGGCGGCCGGTCGGCGTCGGACCGGCGGGATCGGCCGGAGCCGGGGCCGGACCGGCCGGCAGGGCGTGCTCCAGTCCGGGGTAGACCGGGGTCTCGGGGACGCCGGGCAGGGCGAAGCCGCCGGAGGAGTCCTCGTTGCCGGGCAGCGCGCGGCGGCGCCGGGACGGCCGGGGCTCGGAACCGGACTCCTCCGGACCGCCCGCCGCGTCCTGACCGCCCTGCCCGGCCGTCGGCTCCTCCGGGGAGGAGGGGCCGGGGCCGAGGGCGATCGGCGTGCGCGGGCCGTCCGCCGGAGCGTCGGCGGTCCGGCGTTCGTCGTCCGCGCCGGTGACCCCGTCGCCGGGGCCCGGGGCCGGGCGGCCGGCGTCGACCGGCACGGCGTAGGCGGTGCCGGAGCGGCCGTCGTCCTTGCCCCACGGGTCGCTCTGCGGGTCGTTCGGGCCGCCGAGGCCCTGCCGCCCGTACGCGGGGTCGTTGCCGGTGCCGTTCCACTGCTCGGGGACGGCGCGCTCGATCCGGGCCGGGGCGTTCGGCCACTGGTCGGCCGGGATGTCCGGACGGTCGCCCGGGCGGGGGGCGTCCTGGGCGGCCTCGGGGCCGTCGGCCGGCTGCTCGACGGCGGGGCGCCCGCGGCGGCCCCGGCGCTGCTCGGCGACCGGCGCCGGGTCGGTGCCCGGCTCGACGGCCGGGGCGGCGGGCGGACCGTCGGGGGCGGCGGCCGCGGCGGCACCGCGCCCGGCCTCCCGGGCGGTGCCGTCCGCCGGGGTGGTCGCGGAGTCGCGATCCGCACCGGGGCCCGGAGTGCCGGGACCGGTGGGCGAGGTCTTCTCGGCGGCCGACTCCCCGGCGCGCGCGGTGGGCGGCGGCGGGATGCCCGGCAGGTCGGGCAGGACGGCGCTGTCGCTCTCCTTCGGCCGGTCCGAGCGGCCCTCGGCGCCCGCCCGCTCGGCGGCGGCCTTCGCGGCGACCGGGTCCAGCGGCAGTTCGACGACATAGGTGGTGCCGGCGCGTCCCGGCAGCTCGTGCGGCTGGAGCACCCCGCCGTGGCGCTCGACCACGGCGCGGGCTATCGGCAGGTGGACGGGGCTGCCGCCGCGTCCGGGGCCGCGGATCTCCACCCGGGCGACCTCGCCGCGCTGGGCGGCGGCCAGCACCACGGCCGGGGTGTCGCCCCCGCCCGGCGGCAGGGCCGGGGCACCGGGGGCGGCGAGCCCGGGGGAGGGCAGCTCGGGTTCGGCGTCCAGCGACAGGCCGACCCCGCTGACGTCCGCGACCAGGTGGGCCAGCGCCTGGGCGAGCCGCTGCTCGTCGGCGATCACCTCGACGGCGGCCGCGTGCACGGAGAACCGCACCCGTCCGGCGCCGACCAGTTCGCCCGCGTGCTCGACGGCCCGGCGGACCACCTTGTCCAGGGCGACCGGGACCCGCTCGGCGGGCTTCGGCCCGCCCTTGCCGTCCGCGGCCGCGGCGACGGCGGCGCTCTCGCCGGCCTCGGACCGCTGGTGGGCCAGCACACCGTCGATCAGCTTGCCGAACCGGCGGCACTCGTCGGCGAGCCGGCGCAGCGTCCAGTTGGCCTCCGGCCAGAGCTGCCCGGCCGGGTCCGCGGCGAGCGTGTCGATCCGCCGGTGCAGCGCGGTCAGCGCGCCGCCGAGCTCGCTCTCCAGGACGGCGGTGAGGTGTTCGTTCCGGGCGACCAGCGCGAGTTCGCGGCTGCGGTCGGTGAAGGTCATCACCGCGCCGACCAGCTGGTCGCCGTCCCTGACCGGGGCGGTGGTGAGGTCGACGGTGACCGGCCGGCCGTCCTTGCGCCACAGCACGGTGCCGCGCACCCGGTGCTTGCGGCCGGAGGTCAGGGTGTCCAGCAGCGCGGACTCCTCCAGCGACAGCGGGGTGCCGTCGGCCCGGGAGTGCTGGATCAGCGGGTGCAGCTCACGGCCGCCCAGCTCGCTGGCCCGGTACTCCAGGATGTGCGCGGCGGCCGGGTTGACCAGCACGCAGCGGCCTTCGAGGTCGACACCGAGCACGCCCTCGGCGGCGGCCCGCAGGATCATCTCGGTCTGCTTGTGCTGGCGGCGCAGCTCGGCCTCGACGCCGAGCCGGCCGGTCAGGTCGCGGACCAGCAGCAGGAGCAGGTCGGAGGAGCGGGAGCCCTCGCGGTACGGGTCGTAGGGGACCAGGGAGGAGACCGCGTATCCGCGGCCCTCGCCCGCGCCGGAGCCGTCGTCGTCGAAGTCGTTGCCGGAGACCTCGACCGGGAAGGTGCTGCCGTCGGTGCGCCGGGCCGTCATCCGGACCGGGCGGTCGAGCGCCTCGTCCTCGCGGGTGGCCGGTCTCATCGAACCGGGGATCCGGCTCGGGTCGAACTCCGGGAGGAGGTCGAGCACACCCATGCCGACCAGCGAGGTGCCGGGCGCCTGGAGCGCCTGTACGGCCGCGGTGTTGGCGTCGACGACCGTGCCGTTGCTGTTGACCAGCAACAACGCATCGGGCAGGGCGTCGAGTATGGCGGCGAGGCGAGCAGCGCCTCGGATCGGCCTGCTGCTCACGTCGACAGGTCTCCTCGGCTTCAGGGCAGCTCTCTCCGGAGAGGGCAGTATCTCATTCTTCTTTGCGGCGAGGACGACCCGCCTAGTAACGTTGTCGGCGGTTGGTGCCGGGCCCCCGGGTTGTGGCATCATCACAGGCACAGGGAACGGCTCCGCGCATGCGGGGTTGGTCCATGTGGAGGAGGCTTCGCCTAGTCCGGTCTATGGCGCCGCACTGCTAATGCGGTTTCGGGGTTATTCCTGATCGAGGGTTCAAATCCCTCAGCCTCCGCAGCCGGAAGAGCCCCGTCGACGATCTTGTCGGCGGGGCTCTTCCCGTGTCCGGGGTCCGGCGGCGCGGACCGCCCGAGGTGCCCGGATCAATCGATTTCGTCCCGCGCCGCAGGTCATGTAATGTTGTTCCCGCACCGCCCCGGTGGCAACGTTCACCAGGGCGAGCGCTCATAGCTCAACGGATAGAGCACTTGACTACGGATCAAGAGGTTGCAGGTTCGAATCCTGCTGAGCGCACCAAACCCCGCAAGGCCGGATCCGTCCGGCACTTGCGCTCATAGCTCAACGGATAGAGCACTTGACTACGGATCAAGAGGTTGCAGGTTCGAATCCTGCTGAGCGCACCAGAAGAGAACCCCCGGCCCTGGCGGCCGGGGGTTCTTTCGTTTCCGGGGCTCCCCGGCCGTGCTCCGGGCGGGCGCGGGCCGTCCGTCCCGCGCGGGGGCCGATGGGTGGACGGCGATCCATTCGGGTACATCCCGTCCTGCCGGGAGCCCGAGGCTGCCAATCGGGTGTCATACGGCCAATAGTGCAAGTGTCGCGGTATGACCGGACCAGGATCGTGATTCCGTTTTGTCACATCTTGTGTCGATACTGCCCGGTCACCCAGGCCGCCCGGCAGCCGATCCGAAGGAGAGCCGGATGAACCGACAGTTCCCGGCTGCGGCCGGTGCAGCCGCGGTGCTGGCGGCCGGGCTGCTGATCGGTTGGAACCCGCCGCCCTCGGCCGCCCAGCAGTCGCCCGGGAGCTGGACCGCCGAACGCGGCGCGGTGCTGCCCTCCGGGCTCTCCGTCCGACTGGACTTCTCCGCCGACCCCGGGATGTCGGTCACCGCCGGCCCGGGGAAGCTGGCGGACCGCGTCGGCGCCGGCCGCTCCCGGGTGCTCTACTCCGACGGACTCCGGCCCGGCGACCCCGCGCAGTCCTTCCGGATCGCCGAGGACCGTCCGCAGACGGACGGTTCCTGGCGCACCGTCGGAACGCTTCGGCTGACGTTCTCCCGGGCGGTCCGCAATCCCCGGCTGCACCTCAGCGGACTCGCCGGAACCACCACCGCGAGATCCGGCTCCACCGGCACCGCGACCAGACTCACCCTGACCGGTGGTTCACCGGCCGCCCCCACCCTGGTCAACCGCACCGACTGGCCCGGCTGGACGGTCGACGGCAACACCCTCGCCCCCGCCCGGGCCGACGGCGGCGCCGACGGCGACCCCGGGTCCGCCGCCGAGGGCAGTCTGGAGCTGGCCGGCACCTTCCGCACGGCGGTCTTCCGGGTCGAGCGGCGTTCGACCGCCCGGGCCGGCTCCACCACCGCCCCGGCCCCGCTCACCCAGGCCTACACCGTCACCCTCGACGAGGGGGTCGGCACCGCGCCGCAGGGTTACGGCAACGCCTCCCACCTGCTCTCCGACCTCTACCTGGGCGGTGACGCCGCCACCCAGGGGGCCAAGGCCGACGGGCGGCCCGGCTGGCTGTTCCGGCGGTCCGACGCCGGGCGGGCGGACGGCGCGGCGGACGGCGGCACCGGTGACGGGTCCACCGGTGGCGGGTCCACGGGCGGCGGCAGCGGGGAGGACGGCGGGGCCAATCCGCCGCCGCCGCAGCTCCAGCCCGGCCGGGGCGAGTACCAGGGCGCCGACCCGGCCGTCGGTTACCCCGCCGAGGCGGCGATCGGCCACGACTACCGGCTCACCGTCCCGGTCGCCGTCGGCGACTCCGCCGCCACCCTGGCCGGCTGGGTCGACTTCGACCGCAACGGCCGCTTCGACGCCATCGAGCGGGTGCAGACCGAGGTCGCTCCCGGCGAGCACAGCGCCTCGCTGAACTGGACCGTCCCCGCCGGTGCGGCCTCCGGCGAGACCTGGGCCCGGCTGCGGATCGGCCGGGACGCCGCACAGCTGGTGCCGGCCGGCGGCTTCGCCGACTCCGGCCAGGTCTCGGACCAGCGGATCCGGCTGACCGTCGGGGCCGCCCGCCCGGAGATCGCCGAACCGGTCGACGGCACCACCCTCGCCGAGGCGCGTCCCCGGATCTCCGGTGAGGGCGCGGTGGCCGGCGCCACCGTCGAGATCCGTGAGGGCGACACCACGCTCTGCCGGACCAGGGTCGCCCGGGGCGGCGACTGGTCCTGTCGCCCGGACACCGCGCTGGCCCCGGGCCGGCACAGCCTCACCCCGGTGGAGACCACCGGCGGTGGCGTGGTGCTGCGCGGCGAGCCGGTGCTGATCACCGTCAAGACCGCGCCCCCCGGTGCGCCGGTGCTCACCCTGCCCGAGTTCACCAACGACCCGGGACTGCAGCTGGCCGGCACCGGCGAGCCGGGCAGCACCGTGACCGTGGTCGACCGGTCGGCCGCGACGCGCGAGGCGGCCGGCGGGGGCGGCGGCTCCGGCGGTCAGGGGACCGACCTGTGCAGCACCGGGGTCCGGCCCGACGGCGGCTGGTCCTGCCTGCCGGTGGAGAACCTCGTGGACGGTCGGCACCGGCTCACGCCCACCGCCGCCGATCCCGCCGGGAACCGGACCCCGGGTCAGACGGTCGAGCTGGTCGTCGACACCGTTCCGCCGGACCGGCCGGTGCTCACCGCGCCGACCGCGGGGGAGACCCTCCGGGTGGCCCGGCCCCGGCTCGCCGGGAGGGCCGAACCGGGGGCCCAGGTACTGGTCACCGCGCGGTCGGAGCGCGCCGCCGAGACCGCGCGGATCGTCGCCTGCGGGACGACGGCGGCGGTCGACGGCAGCTGGGCGTGCACGGCGAACCGTGATCTGCCGGAGGGCGAGCAGTGGCTGGTCGTCACCGCGACCGACCTGGCGGGGAACGGGACGGCGGCGGAGGCCGTCGCGGTCACGGTCGCTCCGGCGGGTGGAGCGGCGACGCCCACGCCGACGCCCACGCCCGCACCGGTGGTGACGCCGGACGTGACTCCCACGGCGGCGCCTTCGGTGACTCCTTCGGCGACTCCCTCGACGGCTCCGGCTCCGACGGCGAGTGCTGCCCCGACACCGGTGCCGACTCCCACCGTGACTCCCACGGGCACGCCGACGGCGGTGACGGCCGTGCCGTCGTCGTCGCCCCAGGCCGAGCCCACGGCGTCCGCCCGCCCCACGCCCGCGCTCTCCCCGTCCCCGACGGTTTCGCCTTCGGTGCCGGTGCCGCCGACGCCTTCCGTCCCGTCCAGCCCTTCCGTCCCGTCCAGCCCTGCTGTTCCGTCGGTGCCGTCCTCTCCGTCGGTGCCGTCCTCGGCCTCGGCCGTCGCGGAGCCGGTTCTCGATCCCGTTCCGCCGGGGCTGCTGCCGATCGCCGTTCCGCCGGTGGGGGCCTCGCCGTCGCCGACCGCGGCTCCGGTGGGGCCAGCTCCGGCCACCGGCGGTCCGTCCCCGGCGGTGTCCCCGACCGCCTCCGCCCCGACGTCCCCGAGTCCCAGCCCGTCCCCGACGGTTTCGCCTTCGGTGCCGGTACCGCCGACGCCTTCCGTCCCGTCCAGCCCTTCCGTCCCGTCCAGCCCTGTCGTTCCGTCGGTGCCGTCCTCTCCGTCGGTGCCGTCCTCGGCCTCGGCCGTCGCGGAGCCGGTTCTCGATCCCGTTCCGCCGGGGCTGCTGCCGATC
>NZ_JBIVGI010000026.1:117023-141327 GCF_044748625.1 Kitasatospora sp. NPDC089913
CGCCGTTCCGCCGGTGGGGGCCTCGCCGTCGCCGACCGCGGCTCCGGTGGGGCCAGCTCCGGCCACCGGCGGTCCGTCCCCGACCGTGTCCCCGACCGCCCCCGCCCCGACGTCCCCGAGTCCCAGCCCGTCCCCGAGCCCGACCGCGGCCACGACCCCTGCCCACACCTCCACGCCCACTTCCACTTCCACCGCCACCTCCACCCCGAGCCCGACCACGGCGGCGGCCGCCGACCCGACCGGGGCGGACCCGGAACCGGCGGACGTCTCCGCCCCGGACCGGGACCGGGCCGACCGGGTCCGGGGTCCGGCCGCCCCGCCCGAGCGCGGACAGCAGCGGGCGGCCGAGCCGGTGGACCCCTCGTCACCGGTGGCTGCCGACCGGCAGCGGTCGGACGCCTGGCGCGGCGGGTTCGCCGGGATCCTGCTGGTGCTCACCGGGATCGGCCTGATCACCCGTCGGGTGCTCGCCCGGGGAACCGGGACCCGGCGGCGCTGAACCGCTCCCACCATCCGCTCATGTGCCTGCGCGTCAGCTCCGGCTGTGGACGATTCGTCAGGAAATGTCGACACACATGATCTCAAATGTCGCATTTGATGACGTATGAACTTAGCCTGACTCTGGCACTGCCCGTCAGATCCGGGCCGCCCGTTGCGCGACACACTGAACCTGAGGATCCGTGCATGGACGTCACCCGCGACTCTTCGCAGCGACCCGACCACCTGCCCGAAACACTTCCCCCGGCGCTGCCGGAACGTTCCGCCTCCGGCTCCAGCCCGCTCGCCAAGGTGCTTCGGACGTCCGGGGCCGCCACCGGACGGGCCGACGGCGGTCCGCCGACCACTCCGCTCACGGTCCTCCCCGGGCCGGCCGCTTCCCCCGCGGACTCCCGTGATCCGCGCGATCCGCTGGAGGCGGGGGAGCCGGCCGCCCGGACCGTGCAGCTCGCCCCGCCGCCCCCGGCGCCGGTCGTGGACCCGTTCCCGGCCGCCGTCCCGGAGGCGGCCCCGGCCGGGATTCCGGCCGCCGCCACCTCGCGTCGGCCGCCGCGCGCCGACCAGGCCCTCCGTGAGCGGAACGCGGCCGGCCTGCCCGGCTGGATCGCGCTGATGGCGCTGCTGCTCGGCACGGCCGCCGTCCTGCTGGTGCTGGTGCGCGACGGAGTCGTCCCGCACTGGGACGCGCTGCCCGATCTGCGCGCGGACGCCGTTCGCGCCGGCGGCCGGGCCGAGGTGACCGCGCGTTCGGTGGCCGCCGTCACCGCGGCGGGGCTGCTGGTCGTGCTCGCGCTCGCCGGGCTGCTGGCCAACGCCGGCGGCGAGACCCGGGTGCTCACCCGCTGGGGCCGCTACCGGGGCACCGTCCGCCGCACCGGCCTGGTCTGGGTGAACCCGCTGCTGCGCCGTCGCCGGGTGGACGTCAGGCTGCGGCACTGGCGCAGCGAGCCGGCCAAGGTGGTCGACCGCACCGGTACGCCGATCGTGGTCCGGCTGCTGATCGTGTGGCGGGTCAAGGACACCGCCCGCGCGGTGCTGGCGATCGAGGACCACGAGAGCTATCTGCGGGAACAGGTCCAGGCGGTGCTCACCCGGACCGCCTCCACCCTGCCCTGCGACAGCAACGCGGCACCCGGGCCGGCCCTGCGCGACGGCCAGTGGTTCGCCGACGAGCTGACCCGGGCGCTGGCCGCCGAGGTCGCCCCGGCCGGGCTGGAGGTCTACTCGGCGCAGCCGCTGGCGCTGGACTACGCGCCGGAGGTGGCCGAGTCGATGCGCCGCCGCCGGCTGGCCGATCTGGACGCGGGCCTGCGCACGGTGCTGGTGGACGACGCGGTGGAGGCGGCGGCGCTCGCCGTGCGCCGCCTGGAGCGCGCCACCGCGCACGAGCTGGACGAGGCCGCCCGGAGCGCGCTGATGGAGCACCTGCTGGTCGCCTTCGTCGCCCCGGCCGGAGTGGCCGCCTCGGTACCGCCCCCGGCCGCACGGGCCGGGCGGAAGGAAGGACGACCGGCATGAGGATAGCCAGCGGTACGGACACCGGCCTCGCGTTCGCCGACGGGACCGCCGACACGCTCGACACGCTCGACGGGCTCGACGGGCTCGTGGCCTACGAGGGCTTCGACACCCCCGACGGGTTCGAGGGCCTGGAGGGCCTCGACACCCCGGACGGTTTCGAGGAACGCCTCGGCGGCGGTCCCGCGCTCGCGGGCTGCGGGTGCCCGCACTGCGCGGCCCGGCCGCGCACCGCCCGACCGGAGCGACCGGAGCGGCCGTCCGGGGGCGGCCGAATACACCGGGCGGTCCGCACCGCCTGCCTGGCCACCACCGTGCTGGCCGGAGCCGGGGTGGTCGGACTGACCGCCGGTGCCGGGGCCGCGCAGGCGGCGCCGGGCAAGCAGGGCTGGGACGGTTCCCGTTACTGGTTCCAGAACGCCCGCGGCGAGTGGCGCTGGACCGGCCACTACAGCGTGTACACCAAGGCCGTGGGCGGCGCGGGGTCCGCGTCCTCCACCGGCTCCGGGTCCACGGCCGTGGCCCCGACCGGCTCCGGTGCACCGGCGGGCGGCACCGGGTCCACCGCGCAGCCGACCGCTGCCGGGAGCGCCGCCCGGTCGACCGGACCGCGCCAGGGCTGGGACGGTTCCCGGTACTGGTTCCAGAACGCCCGCGGCGAGTGGCGCTGGACCAGCCACTACGACATCTACCTCGACCGCACCGGCGGATCGGGCGGCGGGACGCCGTCCCAGGACCGGACCGCGTCCTCCGACCGCACGGAGACGGCGATCGGCTACGCGCTGGCCCAGCTCGGCAAGCCCTATGTGTGGGGCGGTGACGGTCCCTCCGGCTACGACTGCTCGGGGCTGGTGCAGCAGGCCTTCCGGCGGGCGGGCGTCGAGCTGCCGCGGGTGGCCGACGACCAGTACGCGGCGACCACCCCGATCACGCAGGACCGGCTGCGCCGGGGCGACCTGCTGTTCTGGTCGGACAGCGGCCGGGCCTCCGGGATCCACCATGTGGGGATCTATCTGGGCGGCGGGAAGTTCGTCGAGGCGCCGCGTCCGGGGAAGACCGTCCGGGTGTCGACGATCAGCAGCGGCTTCCGGCCGACCCACTTCGGTCGGCCGTGACGGTCGCGGCCCGCGTCGTCCACAGCCTGTGGACGACGCGGGCCGCGGGTGCGACGGTGCCGGGGTCAGGCGGAGGCGGCGTCCAGCAGCGCGGTCTGCGCCGGGGTGAGTTCCAGCGCGGCGGCGGCCAGCAGCGGCGGGAGCTGGTCGACGGTGCGGGCGCTGGCTATCGGGGCGGCGACGGTCGGCCGGGCGGCGAGCCAGGCCAGCGCCACGGTGGCGGGCTCGACCTCCTGCTCGGCGGCCACGGTGTCGAGCGCCTCCAGGACCTTGGGGCCGCGCGGGCCGTCCAGGTAGCGGCCGGCCCCCTCGGCCCGGGCGCTGGGCACCGAGCTGCCGCCCGGGCGGTACTTGCCGGTGAGGAAGCCCGAGGCCAGCGCGTAGTAGGGGACGGTGGAGAGGCCGTGCGCGGCGACCACCTCGGCCAGCGGGCCCTCGAAGGTGCCGCGGGAGACCAGGTTGTAGTGCGGCTGGACGGCCACGTACTTCGCCAGACCCTCGCGGTCGGCGAAGGCCAGGGCCTCGGCGAGCCGGTCGGCGCCGATGTTGGAGGCGGCGACGGCGCGCACCTTGCCCTCGCGCACCAGCTCGTCGAGGGCGGTGACGAACTCCTCCACCGGGGTGTCGTCGTCCTGGTGGGTGTAGTAGAGGTCGATCCGGTCGATGCCGAGGCGGCGCAGCGAGCCCTCGGCGGAGGACTTGATGTTGGCCGCGCGCAGCCCGCGCGCCTCGGGGTGCAGTCCGACCTTGGTGGCGACCACGACGGAGTCGCGGTTCCCCCGGCTGCGCAGCCAGTTTCCGACGATCGTCTCGGACTCGCCGCCGGTGTTGCCCGGGACCCAGGAGGAGTAGGTGTCGGCGGTGTCCACGAAGTTGCCGCCGGCCGCGGCGTAGGCGTCGAGGACGGCGAAGGACTCGGCCTCGTCGGCGGTCCAGCCGAAGACGTTGCCGCCGAGGGAGAGCGGGAACACCGAGAGCTCGGAGTCGCCGAGCTGCGCGTAACGGGGGGCGTCGCTGCGGGAATCGGTCATGCTCCGAGTCAACCCGATCATCGGGCCGGTCGTTCCGGGGTCGTGGGGTACTTCACATGCTTGTCGCACAGTCGTAGCCCGGAGACCGGGTGTCGGGGCGGTCCGCGGATTCGTTAGAGTCCCTGCCATGGCTGACAACGACTACGACCCCGCCGGCAGCACCCAGATGTTCCGGGCCTTCGTCGACGAGACCCCGGCACCCCAGGCGCCGGGCTCCGTCAACACCTACGGCGCCGGCGGCGGCGGCCGCACCGGCAAGATCGCGGCGATCGCCGTGGCCGCGCTCGTGGTGCTGGGTGCCGTCATCTGGCTGGCGGTCAAGTAACCCTCGTGGCTGATCGCCTGGCGGTCCGGGGGCCGTGCGGCCCCCGTCCCTGCGTCAGCAGGGCTTCCGCCAGGCGTCCAGTTCGAGCTTCTTCTGCATCGAGCTGAACCCCAGGGCCTTGGTCTTGGCGCAGAACCGGTCCGTGCCGAGCTTGTACTCGACATGGAAGACCGCCTTGCCCGCCTGGATGAAGGGCGAGAGCCGGCCGCACTCGTCGAACTGCGCGCACTCCTCGTTCACCGCGAAGTCGAAGTCGCCCAGCAGGGCCGGGATCTGGTCCAGGTCGTTCTTCAGACCGATCGCCAGGCCGCGTTCGTGGGCGAGCGTGGCGAGCATGCGGTTGTAGCGGAGCTGGTCGTCCGCGGTCAGCGGGAAGCCGCTGTTCTGGTTGTAGGCCTCGATGGTGTCGGGTTCGACGGCGTCGAAGCCCTTCTGCCGGCACATGTCGAAGCGGGCCGCCATCAGTGGCTTCAGCTGGTCCAGCTTGCGGATGTCGAACCACTTCTCGCCCTTCCAGCCGTTGCCCGAGCCCTGCAGGGCCTGGGCGAAGGCGGCGGCGTCGGGGCGGAAGTCCTCCCAGGAACCGGCGTTGATGTAGCAGATCACCTTGCGGCCCTTGGCGTGCAGCGCGGCGACCACGGAGGCGTCGGTCTCGAAGCCGTCGATGTCGTAGACCGGGACGTCGACGGACTGGTCCACGCCGCCGCCGAGTTGCCACTGCCAGGCCAGGCCCGGGGCGGGCTGCCAGCGGGCTCCGCCGGGTGCGGCCGGTGTGCCCGGTGCGTTCGGGGTGCCGGGGGCGGCCGGGGTACCGGGAGCGGGGGGCGTGCCGGGGGTGCCGGGTCCGGTCGGGGTGCCCGGACGACCCGGAGTGGCCGGCGTGCCCGGGGCGCCGGGCGTGCCCGGGGTGCCGGGCGGGACCGGCGGAGTACCGGGGGCCGATGTCGTCGGCGGGTCCGGGACGGCCGGGGTGGACGGGGCGTCCGGGGTGCCGGGGGTGCCCGGTACCGGGGCGGCGGTGGCCGCCGGGGGCTGCGCGCCGGTGGCGTCGGCCGAGGGGTCGTCCTCGTCCTCCGAACCCGAACTGCTGCACGAGGTCGCCAGCAGGGCGACGGCGGTGGCGAGGGCGAGGGCGGCGGCCAGGGGCCGGGTGCGGCGGGTCACGATGCTCGAACTCCGAGTGGGGTCAGGTGGGTTCGGTGACGGGCCGACCGACGGTCAGCTCGTGCGGCAGGGTGCGCCAGGGGTTGTCCCCGGTGCCCGGCACGGCGCAGCCGACGCCGGCCCGGCGGGCGGCGATCAGCGCGGCCGCCTCCCCGGAGCGTTCGGCGGGCACGTCGTAGACCAGGTGGCAGAACCGGGCGGCGGCGTGCCGGCCGGTCCACAGCGGCAGGGCCAGGCCCTGGTACGCCGTCCAGTCGCCCTCGAAGGTGACCAGCAGGTCGGCCAGGCCGACCTCGGCGTAGCCGGGGTCCGGATGGTCCCCGTGGCCGAACACCACGGTGGTGCAGCCGGCGGCGCGGGCCGCGGTGGCGAGGCGCCGGTAGTGCGGCAGCGCGCCGGGCGCGGCCGACACCTGGTCGAGGTAGACGCCGGTGATGCCGTGGCGCTGGCGGTAGGTCAGGATGTCGTTCACCACGGCGGCGTGCGGCCGCCGACCGTAGTCGGTGTCGGCGTAGCCGAGCAGCGGCAGGCCGGCCCGGCGGAGCTCCTCCGCGGCCTCGGCGAACACGTGGTCGGGGTCGCCCGGCCCGTCGGCGAGGTTGAGCACGACGGCGGCGATCCGCCTCGGGTCGGCGGCGGCGACCGCCTGCCAGGCCGCCGGGTCCACCGCGGGGTGGACGTACAGCGGCACCAGCAGGCGGCCGTCGTGGTGGCTCCCGCCCGTCATGCGGTGACCAGCGGTTCGGTGGAGAGCCAGAGGTCGCGCAGGGTCTCGTCGAGCCCGGTCTCCGGCTGCCAGCCGAGTGCCCCGGCGGCGGCCGACACGTCGGCCTGCTGCCAGGAGACGGCGGCCGAGCGCTCGGAGCCGGCGCCGCTCTCGTCGATCCGGCCGGTGAAGCCGGCCGCCGCGACCAGGCCGTCGGCGATCGCCCGGACCGGCCGGGCCCGACCGGAGGCCAGGTTGAGCAGCCGCGGCAGCGGACCCTCGGCGGCCACCGCGAGGGCGACCGCGCGGGCGATGTCCCGGGCGTCGACGAAGTCGCGGTGGGCCGAGAGGTCCCCGACCCGCACCACCCCGTCGGTGCCGTCCGCCGCGGCCCGGCGCAGCTCGGCGGCGAGCCGGCCGGGCAGTGAACCGGCCGGGGCGCCGGGGCCGACCGGGTTGAACACCCGGAGCACCACGGCGTCCAGCGCCGAGCCGGCCACCGCGAGGGAGCCGGCCAGCTTGGTGGCGCCGTAGACGCCGACCGGACGGGCGTCGGCGTCCTCGGCGAGCGAGCTGCCGGGGGCGCAGACGCCGTACTCGCCGGCCGAGCCGATGTGCACCAGCCGGGCCTTCGGGGCGCCCAGCTCGAGCGCCTCGCAGAGCACGGCCGGGCCCCGGGCGTTGACCTCGGCGAGCTTGACGGCGCTGCCCGCCACCGCACCCGCGAAGTTCACCACCGCGTCCGGGGCGTGCGCGGCCAGCTCCTCGCCGAGCGGGCCGGCCTGGGCGGTGGCCAGGTCGAGCCGCAGGTCGTGCTCGGGCCGCCGCCCGGCGGTCAGCACGGTGGCACCCGGCAGGGACCGCAGGGCGGTGGCGGCGTGGCGGCCGAGGAAGCCGTCGGCGCCGAGCAGCAGGATCCTCACGCGGCCCGTCCGTCGTTCTCGGGGCCGGTCGGCACCGCCGCGGCCGGCTGCCCGTCGGCGGCGTCGACGGCCGTGCGAGCGGCGGGGACCGGCCGGTCCTGGCCGTTCGGCACCGCGTACAGGCCCTCTCCCGCGGCGGGGCCGGCGGTGGCCGGCTCGTCCGGGAGCAGCAGCGAGCGGTTGAGCGAGAACTCCGCGTTGGCCCGGTCGTAGTCGTCCGGACGGCCGATGTCGAGCCAGTAGCCGTCGAACTCGTAGGCGGACGGCGGGGTCTTGGCGGCCAGCAGGTCGAGCACCAGCTCGTCGAAGCCCAGCGGCAGACCCGGGGTGTACTTGGCGAGCGCGGTACGGGAGACGCCGTAGACGCCCATCGAGACCCGGTAGTCGATGCTCGGCTTCTCCTGGAAGCCGGTGATGGCACCGTCCTCGGCGGTCAGCACACCGAAGTCGATCTTCACCTGGCGGGCGTAGGTGGCGATGGTGAGCGGAGCCCCGGACGACTCGTGGTGCTTGAGCACCCCGGCGAAGTCCAGGTCGGTGAGGACGTCGCCGTTCATCACCAGGAAGTTGTCCGGCAGCCGGTCCTGCATGGTGAGCAGCGGACCGAGGGTGCCGAGCGGGCTGTCCTCGACCGCGTAGCCGACCCGCAGCCCCCACTGGGAGCCGTTGCCGACGTAGGCGCGGATGATGTGGCCGAGGTGGCCGATGGCCAGGGTGACGCTCTGGAAGCCCGCGGCGGCGAGCTGGCGCATCACGATCTCCAGGATCGCGTGCTGGTCGCCGATCGGGACGAGCGGCTTGGGAAGCGCGGTGGTGTACGGGCGGAGTCGGACGCCCTTACCGCCGGCAAGGATCACTGCATGCATGGTGGTTCCCCCACGGAAGTCGGTGCGACAAGGGACCTTCGGTGCCGGAGCGGCCGGAAGGCGGGACCGGATCAGACGTTGTAGATGTCGGTCTTGTAGCGGGCCAGGTTCGACGGGTCGCGGAAGAACTCGATGGTCTGCTCCAGTCCCTCCTCCAGGGAGTACTGCGGGGCCCAGCCGGTGGCGGTGCGCAGCCGGGTGGCGTCGGCGACCAGGCGCATGACCTCGGAGTTGGTCGGGCGGATGCGCTGCTCGTCCTCCTTGACCGTGACGTCGACGCCCATCAGCTTGCCGACCAGGGTGACCAGGTCGCCGACCGAGATCTCGCCGCCGGTGCCGGCGTTGAAGGTGCGGCCGACGACGGCCTCGGCGGGGGCGGTACCGACGGTGCGGAAGGCCTGCGCGGTGTCCTTGACGAACATGAAGTCACGGGTCGGACGCAGGTCGCCGAGGGTGATCTCGGTCTCGCCGGCCGCGAGCTGGGCGATCACGGTGGAGATGACGGCGCGCATCGACTGGCGCGGGCCGAAGGTGTTGAACGGGCGCAGGGTGACGACCGGGGTCTCGAAGCTGGCGTGGTAGCTGTCGGCCAGCCGGTCCCCGCCGGCCTTGGAGGCGGCGTACGGGGACTGGGTGTTGATCGGGTGGTCCTCGGAGATCGGCACGGTCTGCGCGGTGCCGTAGGTCTCGCTGGTCGAGGTGTGCACCAGGCGCGGGATGTCCAGGTGGCGCACGGCCTCCAGGACGTTCAGGGTGCCGGTGACGTTGGTCTCGATGTACGAGTGCGGGGCCTGGTAGGAGTACGGGATCGCGATCAGGGCGGCCAGGTGGTAGACCGCCTCGGTGCCCTTCACCAGGCCGTTCACGGAGCCGGGGTCGCGGACGTCGCCGAGGACGATCTCGACGGAGTCCAGCACCTCCTTGGAGAGGGTCTCCAGCCAGCCGAAGGACGAGAACGAGTTGTACTGGACCATCGCGCGGACATGGTGCCCGTCGGCGACCAGGGCCTCGACGAGGTGGGAGCCGATGAAACCCTCGGCTCCGGTGACGGCGACGCTGCTCATGGTGATTCGCTTCCTGTGTCTTTCGGGGACGTGTACTGCACGGACCGGCCGGATGGCGTGACGGTGGTGACCCGGCCGGAGGTGGTTCGGTCGGTGCTGGTTCCGTGGTGCGCTGTTCAGCTGTTCAGCGGTGCCGGTTCAGCGGGCGCCGCATCAGCGGTGCTTGGTGGTGCGGCCGAGCACGGGCCCGGCGAGGGCGGTGAGGACGGCCGCCGCGGTCCCGCAGCCGATCAGCTGCAGGACGGTCGGGTCCGCACCGGTCAGCAGTCCGGCGCACTCGGCGCCCGCGGCTGCCAGACAGATGAGGGCGGTGCTCCAGCTGAACCCGAAGGCGTTCAGCAGCAGCGCCAGCCAGAGCGAGCCGCCCAGCAGCAGCAGCGCGCCGAGCTCCGGGACGCCCAGCGCCGGGGCGCCGGGCCAGAGCACGGTGGCGGCGGCGTCGAGGGCGGCCACGGTGGTGAGGTAGATGAAGAGGCAGCCGAGCAGCACGCCACCGGTGCGGCGGGCGAACTCGACCGGGGTGTGACTGGTGCGCAGGGCGGCCACGGCCATCGCCCGGTAGCGGAAGAGCAGCCACTCGGCGAGTCCGAGGCTCAGCGTCAGAGCGATCATGGCCGGCCCCGTCGGGCTGGTCGAGACGCCCTCGGCGCTGCCGGTGCGCACCGCCTGGTGCACGGTGACGCCGAGTCCGGCGATCAGGGTCAGGGTGCCGACCGCGAGGCCGAACAGCAGGTGCGGGACCTCCTTGGACAGCGGCAGCCGCAGCGGGACCGGATCGGCCTCGCCGCGCCGGCAGCGCAGCAGTTCCCGGGCGGCGAGCCAGACCGCCAGCCCGAGCGAGGCCAGCAGCACCGCCGTGCGGACGACCTGCGGCACGTCGACGGCGAGCACGACCCCCGCTCCGACGGCCGACGGCGCCAGCGCGACCAGCAGGAACTTCTCCCGGCCGAGCACCAGCAGCACGGTGGCCGCCGCGAGGTAGCCGGACTGCCCGGCGGCGAAGCACAGCGCGCCCAGCGGGCCGCCGACCACGTAGCCGGCGACGGCCGCGATCAGCGCGCCGAGCGGCGCCCCGATCGCCAGACAGCCCGCGGCCGACCGCCGCCGCCCCCGGCCCAGCCAGGCGTAGGAGCGGTGGGCCAGGGCCTGGTTCCAGGACCAGCTGACCAGGGTCGCGACGGACAGCGCGAGCATGCCCGAGGGCAGTCCGAAGCGCATCCGGTCGGCGGCGAAGAGGTTGGCGCCGAGCAGGTAGCCGAGGCCGGGCAGGGCGAACACCAGGCCGCGCACGACGCACCGCCAGGGGTCGGCCCGCCAGGGGTTGGCGAACTCGGCGCTCGGCCCGGGGTAGCGGCGCTCGACCCGTTCGAACAGCTCCTCGGCGAGCGTGAAGGAGTCGGGGCGGCCGTACAGCAGGGCCGCCTGCTCGTCGGAGAGGCCGTCGGACTCCAGGATCGCCGCGATCTCGTAGGGGTGGACCGCGTCCGCGCAGATGTCGCGCAGCCGCTCGGCGAGCTCGTCCAGCGGGTCGGCGGAGAGGTCGAGCTGGTCCGGCACCGGCGGGCGCTGGGGCGGCAGGGTCGGGCGGCGTCGTTTGAGCGGCAGCACCCGCAGCTGGACGGTCTCGTCGACCGCCTCGCCGGGAACCAGTCGCAGGGGACCACTCATGCGCCCACCTCGCTGCGCTCGGCGGCCGCTTCGCGGTACACGCGCCTGTCCATGATTCGCTCGGTGCCCTCGCTCATGCGGTCACCTCGCTGCGCTCGGAGAGCCCGGCGTCCTGCTCCCAGTCCGGGTCCGGCGGGCCGTCGGTGACGGCGACCATGCCCTCGGGGAGCCAGCGGGCGGTGCCCAGCAGCTCGGTGTAGATGCCGCGGAAGCCGTCGATGTTCTGGCGGAGCGTGAACTGCTCGATCACTCGCAGCCGGGCCTGCTCGCCGAGCCGGGCCCGGCGCTCCGCGTCGCGCAGCAGCTCGATCGCGGCCGCGGCCATCGGCTCGGGCTCGCGCGGGGGGACGACCAGGCCGGTGTCCCCGACCGCCTCGCGCACGCCGCCGACATCGGTCGAGACGGTGGCGCGGCCGCAGGACATCGCTTCGATCAGGGTGAACGGGAAGCCCTCGCTGATCGAGGAGAGCATCACCACGTTCCCGGCCGCGTACGCGTCGGTGATGTCCGCGACCCGGCCCTCGAAGACCACCGAGTCCCCGGTGCCGAGCTCGGCGGCCAGCGCCTCGCACTTCTCGCGGTAGGCCTCGCCGCCCTTGGGCGTGCCGCCGAACAGCCGCAGCCGGGCGTCGGGTATCTCGCGTCGGACGATCGCGAACGCGCGTATCAGCGTCTCGAGGTCCTTGATCGGGTCGACCCGGCCGGCCCAGCTGAGGGTGGGGGTCTCCGGCTCGGGCCCGGCGGGCGGGAAGGCCGCGGGGTCGACGCCGTTGTAGACGGTGCGGATGTGCGTGGAGGGCGTGCCGCCGCGCTCCTCCCAGCGCCGGTTGTACCGGTTGCCGGGGGTGACCAGCGCGGCACGGCGGTAGCTCTCCTCGGCGAGCATCCGGTAGAAGCCGAGCAGCAGTGCCTTGACCGGCCAGCGGTACGGGCCGGTGCGGTAGCCGAGGTAGCGCTCGCGCAGGTAGATGCCGTGCTCGGTCAGCAGGAACGGTACGCCGAACTGCTGCGAGGCGATCAGGCCCGGCAGGGTGGCGAGGCCGCCGCTGGCGGCGTGCGCCACGCCGTCGCGCGGCGGCTCGACCGAGAGCGGCCGCAGGGCGTGCTCCAGCAGGTCGGTGGCGTTCAGCGCGTCGTGCATGGTGGGCCGGGAGACCGCGGTGGAGAGGTAGTCACGGGTCCACACGTGCTGCAGCGTGCGCAGGGCACGCTCGCTGCGCAGCGCCGGGCTGAGCAGCCCGCGCCGGGCGAGGTCGGCGAAGCCGTACAGCTCGGTGCCGAAGTGGGTGGTGTAGACCGGGTCCAGGATGGAGTGCAGAAAGCGCTCGTAGGCGTTGAGGAAGCGGCGCATCTCCTTGCCGCGCGGTGCCTTGGCCTCCGAGGCCGGGCCCCACAGCGGGGCCGTGGTGACCGACCGCACGTTGGCGGGCAGCTCCCAGGCCAGTGCTTCGTGTCCGGTACCGGTGACGGCGATGATGTCGAACTCGACGTCCGGCATGCCCTGTACGAGTTGGTCGCACCAGACACTCACGCCGCCGTGCTGGTGCGGGTACGTCCCCTCGGTGAGCAGGGTGACGCGCATTTCTGTCCCCCCTCCTGTTCTTGCTCAAGCTCCCGGCCGAGTCGGCCGGTGGGTGGTGCCGGTGGCGGGCCGGGGAGCCGACCCGCCACCGGGTTCACCTGTCTAGCGGGTGCCGGACGTACCGGCGGTCTTCTTGACGGGTTCGGCCTTCCCCCCGGAGGCCTTGCCGTGCTGTGCGGTGTCGCCCTTGCCGGCGGCCTTCCCGGTGGTACCGGTCGCCTTACCAGCAGTGGTACCAGGAGCGACGTTCTTGCCCGCCACCGGGGCCCCACTACCGGGGACGAGGGTGGGCGCGTCGGTGCGGTCGGTGTCGCCCGGACCGGCCGGGACGGCGTCCGCGGTGCCCTGCGGGACGACCTTGGTGTCGGCCGGCGCCGGGGCCGCGACGGACTTGGCCGCGACCGACGGGCTGACGGCCGCCGGGGCGGCCGGCGCGGCCGGCAGCTGCAGCTGGACCGCGCTCTGCAGCTGGCCGGGCTTGACCCAGCCGGAGAGCGAGCCCGCGTAGGCGGTGCCGAAGCCGGTGGTGCCGATGGCGAGCTGCTGGACCGTGCCGGTCGGCATGGTGGCCTGGACCTGGACGCCGGACGGGGCGCTGACCCGGACCGCGTTGCCGACGCGGTAGGCGGTGACCTGGCCGTTGCTGACGGCGTTGCTCCAGGCCGCGCGCCGCTGGAACTCCAGACCGAGGTCCTTCTGCGCCAGGTTGACGACCGGGGTGTTGTCGGCGTGCAGCGAGCGGTAGGTCGAGAGGACCTTCTCCAGCACCGGGTAGACGATCCGGTCCTCGGACAGGTTCGACTGGTGGATGAAGTGCGGCCGCGGGTCGTTGTTCAGCACGTGGCCGAGGTCGATCCGGGCCTCCAGCGGCACGATGTACGACTGGTAGCCGGTGTTCACGTCGAGCGGGGCCGGCAGGCAGGTGGAGTTGGCGTTGCTCTCGCAGACGCCGCTGCCACCGTTGGCCGCGCTGGTGTAGATCCAGTTGTACTCGTCGGTCTCCTCCTTCGCCGTGGCGGCGTTGTAGAAGACGTTCATCGGGTAGCGCGGGACGGTCAGCGCCGCGCCGACGGCCCGCTGGGCGGGCTCGCGGGAGGCGTCGCTGGCGGTCCACTTGACCCCGTTGGCGGCCAGCGACGGGGCCAGGTACGGGTTGTCGCTGGTCTCCTGCGGGGCGGTCAGCAGACCGGAGTGCTCGCCGGTGACGAGCTCGCTCTTGTCCAGGGTCAGGCCCCGGGCGGCCGCCCAGTCGAGGTTGTTCTTGATCTGGGAGGTGATGGTCGCCTGGTCGACCCAGACGGTGCCGCCCGCGGCGTCCTTGGTGCACTTCCACGGGACCACCGAGACGTCCTGGAGGCAGCCCAGGTACGGGTGGGTGTAGGTGTGGTTGACCCAGCGGTAGCTGCTCTGGTCGGCGATCATCTGGTCGACCACCGGGTCGGCGGTCGTCTCGTGGTCGGCCTTCCAGTCCTCGCTGCCGCCGCCGTTGAACACCATGTCCATGGTGAAGTTGTGGTCGAGCTGCCACTGCTTCGCGTACTGCGCGTCGGCGACCGTCATCCGGATCGGGTTGGCCGTCTCCGGGGTGCCGGGCGGGCAGGTGACGTCACCGGGGGTGCACTTCAGCACGGTGTCCCAGCGGTCGTCGGCCAGGAAGACGTCGTCGACGTGGGCGGCGAAGTAGTTGCGGTCGTAGCCGAGGTGGACACCCTGGGTGATCCAGTCGACGATGCCGCGGGCCAGCAGCCGGTACTGCTGCTGGTACTGGTTGTAGACGAAGGTGACGACCAGTTCCTTGCGGCCGTCGTGGGCGTACTCGCCGACCAGCGAGCCCTTGGCGGTGGTGCCGGGGATCGGCACCTCGACCAGCGGGGTGAAGCTGGAGCCGGCGGGCAGGTCGGTCCTCGGAGTGGACAGGTAGCCGTAGCTCTCCGAGATGGCCGGGTCGTTGTCCTCGAAGGGTATGGTGCCCTTGAGGTACCCGAACGATCCGCCCAGGCCACTGGCGGTGACCTGGCCCTGGAAGCCGTCCAGGGTGCCCATGTACCCGGGGTTGACGGCCCAGTTCAGGCCGACGTCGGGACGGGCGTAGGTGTAAGCGTCGACCTGGCGGACGCCGAACGCCGCCTCGTAGGTGGCGATCGCGGCCATCTCGGCGGAGCCGGCCGCGAACGGGTTGTCGTTGGGCAGGACGATGCCCTGGTACTTGCCGCGCGGCTGGCCGTTCAGCGTGTCGCTGAGGAAGGCCGCGTCGATCACCGGTCGGCCGGCGTCGTTGAGGTCGACGAGCTTGTACGGGGTGCCCTGGCTCTTGAGCTCGGCCGCGATCGCGGCCGTGGCCGGACCGCCGTCGCTGATCACGAGCACGGTGAGGTCGATCCGGGGCGTAGTGGTGGCGGCGTGCGCGAGGGACGACTGCAGGCCACCGGCCAGCAGAACGGCTGCCGCGCAGGCGGCAACTCTTCGGGTCGCTCGACCCATGTTGTCTTTCCTCCCCTGGGCAGGGCGCTCCGCTGCTCGCGTTCACCTGCCCTGTAGCTGTTCGAGGGCAGCAGGCTGCCCGGCGCCCATCCTGGTGGAACTTGCGTTCCTGGCGGGACCGAATGGGCAGGAGTGCAGCGAATCTGTTACCAACGTTCATGGTCGGGCCATGAGGGCGCTGATTGTGGCCGAAACCGTACCGGCTGCGCAAATAATCAATTAAAAACAAAAGCCGTGGAACCGAGCGTTACCGCTGCTCACCCATCGTGTGAGCCGACGGATGAACCGGACCCTACACTGGCCGCCTTGCCCGTGACACTCTCGCACATCCTGCCGTTTTGATGGGCAGGTTCATGCAATATCGCTCACGGTTGTGCCATGTCACCGTCCGAATATCCAATGGGGTGCGCAGCGTGACCGATCGGCCGACCGGAGCCGCCGATTTCCCGGCCGCCCGCAGCCTGGGACTGTTCGGAGCCGTGAACGCCCGCGACCTGGGTGGTTACCGCACGGCCGACGGCCTGGTGCTCAGGGCCGGCGTCGCGCTGCGCAGCGACGGCCTCGACCGCCTCACCGACGAGGACCTCGGGCGGCTGGCCGGGCTGGGCCTGCGCCGGATCGTCGACCTGCGCAGCCCGGACGAGGTCCGCGAGGCCGGACCGGATCGGACGGCCGCCGGCATGACTCTTCATCACCTGCCGGTTTTCGCCGTGGACTTCGACATCCGCGCCACCCTGCGCGCGGCGCTGGCCGAACGGGACCCGGCCGGGCAGCGCGCCCTGCTCGGCGACGGCCGGGCCGGGGCGATGATGACCGGCCTCTACCGGTGGTTCGTCACCGATTCCATTGCCCGCGAACAATTCGGCCGGGTGCTGCGGCTCCTGGCCGAACCGGGGGCCTCGCCGCTGCTGTTCCACTGCTCGGCCGGAAAGGACCGGACGGGGTGGGTGGCGGCGGTGCTGCTGACCGCACTGGGGGTGGACCGGGAAACGGTGTTCACGGATTATCTGCTCACCAACGAGCGTTCCGCCGCCGTGGTCCGGACCGTGCTGGAGAGCCTTCGGGCCCGTGGTGCGACGAGCGATCCGGAGCTGCTGCTCCCGGTCTTCCGGGCCGAGCGGCACTACCTGGAGGCGGCCTTCGAGGAGGTCTCGGCCGGCTGGCCGGACTTCGGGACGTTCTGGGCGGACGGCCTCGGGCTGGACGGGGGCGTGCTGGCCGGACTGCGGGCCAATCTGCTGGAGTCCGGGCCCCCGCCGGACCTCGCGCCCCGGGCGGGCGCGACGGCCGCGCGCACGGCCGCGGAACCGGCGCTGGGCGCCGGCCCGCCGGAGGTCTGAGCCCGCGGGCTCGCCTCCGCCCCCCGGCTCACCCCTCGGTGGTCAGGCCCTCGCGCAGCTGGGTGAGGGTCTTGGTGAGCAGCCGGGAGACGTGCATCTGGGAGATGCCGATCTCCTCACCGATCTGGGACTGCGTCAGATTGCCGAAGAAGCGCAGCATGATGATCCGGCGCTCGCGCGGCGGCAGCTTGGCCAGCAGCGGCTTGAGCGACTCCCGGTACTCCACGCCCTCCAGCGCGAGGTCCTCGTAGCCGAGCCGGTCGGCCAGCGGGCCCTCGCCGTCCTCGTCGCTCGGGCTGGAGTCCAGCGAGCTCGCCGTGTAGGCGTTCCCGACCGCCAGGCCCTCCACCACGTCCTCCTCGCTGACGCCGAGGCAGGCGGCCAGCTCGGCGACGGTCGGGGAGCGGTCGAGCCGCTGGGCGAGTTCGTCGCCGGCCTTGGTGAGCGCCAGCCGCAGCTCCTGGAGCCGCCGGGGCACCCGCACCGACCAACTGGTGTCGCGGAAGAAGCGCTTGATCTCGCCGACCACCGTCGGCATCGCGAAGGTCGGGAACTCGACACCGCGCTCCGGGTCGAAGCGGTCGATCGCCTTGATCAGGCCGATGGTGCCGACCTGGACGATGTCCTCCATCGGCTCGTTGCGGCTGCGGAACCGCGCCGAGGCGTAGCGCACCAGCGGCAGGTTGAGCTCGATGAGGGTGTCGCGGACGTAGGTGTGCTCGGCGCTGCCCGGCGCCAGGGCGCCCAGCCGCACGAACAGCGAGCGGGAGAGCGTCCGGGTGTCGAGCGCGGGACCCGGCGCGGCTCCGGTGTCGGGTGCGGCTCCGGCGTCGGGCGCGGCCCCGGGGCCCGGTGCCGGTCCGGTGTCCGGCGCTGTCGCGGCGTCCGGCGCCGTCCCGGCCCGCTGGAGCGGGATCTGCGCGGCGGAGGCCGCTTCAGCGTGGATCTCCGCAGTGCCCAGGTCTCCGGACATGCACCCACCCCCTCGTGACTGACGGTCCAACGGGTGCCGCCGGGGGAACGTTCCCGTGCTCGCGGCCGGCCCTCTTCCCCCCTCCATACCGGCTCACGATCCCCGGCAAACCCGAACGTCGCAAGATGTCACGCGGCGGTGACGCCCCGTTGTCGGGCCGTGACGCGGCGGGCCGGTCAGTCGTCCCAGGAGTTGCCGGTCCTGAGCCTGGTCAGGATCCGGGACAGCAGCCGGGAGACGTGCATCTGGGACATCCCGAGCTCGGTGCTGATCTGCGACTGCGTCAGATTGGCGAAGAAGCGCAGCATGACGATCCGTCGCTCCCGTTCGGGCAGCTGGACCAGCAGGTGGCGGACCATGTCCCGGTGCTCGACCTCGGCCAGTGCGGAGTCCTCGTAGCCGAGCCGGTCGAGCAGCGCGAGGCCGCCCTCGTGCTCCTGGGCGGCCTCCAGGGAGGCCGCGTTGTAGGCCCGTCCGGCGTCCAGGCAGGCCCGGACGTCCTCCTCGGGGATGCGCAGGCTGGCGGCGATCTCCGGCACCTTGGGAGTCCGCCCGTGGACCACGGTGAGCTCCTCCATCGCCCCGCTGACCTGCACCCAGAGCTCCTGGAGCCGGCGCGGGACGTGCATGGTGCGGACGTTGTCGCGGAAGTAGCGCTTGATCTCGCCGAGGATGGTCGGCAGCGCGTAGGTCGGGAACTGCACGCCGCGGCCGGGGTCGAAGCGGTCGATGGCGTTGATCAGCCCGATGGTGCCGACCTGGACGACGTCCTCCATCGGCTCGCTGCGGCTGCGGAAGCGGGTGGCGGCGTACCGGACCAGCGGGATGTTGACCTCGATCAGCGCGGCCCGGACCCGTTCCCGCTCGGGGGCGTCGGGGGGCAGCTCGGCCAGCCGTTCGAAGAGCACCCGGGTGAGGGTCCGGACATCGACGGCGGGGCGTCCGCCGGGGCCGCGCAGGCCGTCCGGGCGGAGCTCTCCGGCCGGACTGATCACGGTGGCGAGCACCTCGTCGTCCGGTGCGCTCCCTGGTGTCCGCACGGACACGTCACCCCTCCCAATGTCGACAACGGTGGGACCTGCGGACCGGGTGCCCTGTCTCGTTCCTCACCTCACCATGTCCGGCAAAACCGGTCATAGCATCACAAGGCGGGCACATGTCGGGCAAGTACCGCGTGGAGGTGTGTTGGTGCGGCGCCCGGTTGCCGGCGGTCCCGCCGGAGGGGCCGGCCGGGGATCGTTCCGGGACAGAGCAAGGCGCCCCGCCCGGGTGCCGGGCGGGGCGCCGCGGGCCGTCCGGGGGACGCGCCGGCCGGGGCCGGGGTGTCCGGAGGGGGCCCGCCGGGGTCAGACCTCGATGTCGGCGATCACCCAGGTGGCGAACTCGCGCCACTGGGCGGCCGCGGCCTGGTGGGCCGGGTGGGTGAGGTACGCCTGGAGGGCCTCGCGGTCCTCGACCAGGCTGTTGATGGCGTAGTCGTGGGCGATGTCGCGGTCGGTGGTGTTCCAGCCGCACTCCCACTCGCGCAGCTCGGGGACGACCGGGCCGAGCTCGGCGAAGGCCTTGGCGCCGGCGAGCGCGCGCTCGTCGTCCTTGCTGACGCCTTCGTTGAGCTTGAACAGGACCAGGTGGCGGATCACGGTGCCGCTCCTCGCGGACGGGGTCGGATGTCGGGCCCACCGTAGCCGGTGGGTCCCGGACTACTTCACCAGGCCGGTCATGAACGTGCCGATCGCCTTGGCGGCGTTGGAGATGCCTTCGAACCCCGACTGCACCAGCTCGGCCGACCGGGCCGGCGAGGTGATGATCGTGTAGAGCACGAAGATGAGCAGGAGAACCATTCCGATCTTCTTCGCCTGCGCCATCCGGTGACCTTCCTCCCTGCTGTGGGCCGCCGCCGTTCGGTCCCCGAGCGGCCCGTGCAACGGGCAGCTTATCCACCCGGACGGTCTATCAAGTGTGCGACGCGTTCACCCGGCGGGACGAAGGTCCCCGCGACAGGGGCCTTTCTCCGGGTGCCGGGGCCCGCCGCGGACGGCAGGATGGTTGATGTACCGAGGATCTGGCAGGAATCACCGGTACATGGATCCGGAGCCCCCGCTGTGGGACCGGGTGCCGCGACTTCCCCCCGACGCGGCCCCCGGTTGTGGGACTCCGCCCGGGGGAGCGGTCAGTCCCCCCGAGCCGCTCCCCCCTTCCAGGCTCCGTACTCGACAGGCGTTGGTGGTCATCGGCCGACGGGTACGGAGCCCTTTTTCGTCTCCGCTCCTCGTCTCCGGACCCGGGTGCCGCCGGTGCCCGCCCGTGCGCGGGAACGCCGAGAGCCCGTCCGGATCTCCGGACGGGCTCTCGGTCTGACTGGCGGTAGCGGTGGGATTCGAACCCACGGTGAAGTTGCCCCCACACACGCTTTCGAGGTCTGTGCGGACGTGTCCGGCGGGGTTCGCTGGGGTTCCGGCCCCTGGTGGGAGGGGCGTCTATGGGGTGCGGTGAACCCCGGTGAACGGGGGCGAATGAGACCAGAACTGAGACCAGAAGCCGTGTCGCTACCTGGGCGTTTTCCGCCTACGAGTCCGGGCTGCCGATGCTCACGGGATCGGCGCTCAGTGCAGCCACGATCGCTTCTGCGGTCCACGTCCCGGACGCGCCGGGGCGGGCGCTCAGGTACTTGGCCGAGTCCTCCACGGACCAGCCGTGCGCTTCGCTCAGCCCGGACGCGAAGTTCCGGAGGTAGGCCGCCGATGGGCGGGTCACTGCGGCGTCCGCGCGTCGCCACGGGGCGGTGAATGTCAGCACCGGGTATCCGTCGATCTGCCCCGGGCAGACCAGCGTCTCGTAGCGGCCGGGCCCGAGCCGAACCTCCCCCGACGCCAGAACCGGTGCGAGGTCGAGGTTCCGCCCAGGCTCGTCGTGCATCTCCTGTGCCGCGATGTCGGAGAACTGCTCAGGGGTGATCAGGTAGGCCCGTGCAGGCATCTCGCCGGCATCCGTCTGGTCGTAGAAGCCCATACCTCCGCTCCAGACCTTCGACTCCAGCGAGAAGTACAGCTGTCCCGGCAGCAGCACAGGCAGCGCTGCGCGTGGCGGCGTGCGGTCGCGGCACCCTGGGTACACCCGGGTGCCGCCCGGAGGACGGCCGCCCGCGATGTAGTTCATCAGCCGGTCGAGGTGCATGTTTGAGCCGTAGGCCGCGTACCAGACGAGCTCTGGACTCGACTTGTGGCCGGTCAGGGGGTCGGGGCGTCGCGGGGTGCTTAGGGCAGTCATGTCAGTCCGTCGAGACGTCGTAGCGGATGACGTGCCTGTCGCCGGGGAGCGTCGTGATCATTACCCGGAGTGGCTTTCCATCCTTGTCGTAACCGGTCCGGCGGTGGACTGCGACCGGGGTGGCTGCGGGGAGAACGAGCCGCTCGCTCTCGTCCCGCGTGGGCATCCGGACCGTGATCTCGTCGCTGTACCGCACCTGGATCAGGCCAGCGCTGGCGAGCACGCCGCCAGGAGCCGACACGTCCTCGGGGAGCATCAGCCGAGTGTTCCGGACCAGTTCTTCGGGGAAGTACGAGTCGGCCAGCGCGTACGGCTCGTGATCCACGTAGCGGATTCGCTCGCGGACGACCGTGAGCGCGGTCGCGGGGTCGAGCTGGAGCTGTAGTGCCACCTCCTCCGGAGGCCGCATGATCGAAACCCGGATCTCTTGGCGCGGTTCCTGGCCGCTGGCAGCTATCTGGCTGGCCCACTGGTCGCCAGCGCCGTGGTTCGCCTCATGTGCCGACCGCGACTCCAAGGTGGTCCAGTTCCAGACGGCCGGCTTGTAGCTCTCTCGGACGAAGCTGCCGCGCCCCTGGGCGGAGACGAGGAGTCCTTCGTCGGTCAGTCGGCCGAGCGCGAGCCGCACTGTGTTGCGGCTGACGTTGTAGGCCGTCGTCAGTTCTTCCTCCGATGGAAGTTTCTGGCCGGGTGCCAATCGGCCCTGCTCTATCTGAAGCCGCAGGTCATCGGCGATGGCGTGATAGCGCGGAGTCTGCTTAGCCATGTCGGATCTCCCTGACTTAGATGCCTTGTTCCAACAAGGTACCCCGAAGTGCTTGACGGCGCGAGCATCCATGCCCCAAGCTCATGTCACCGAAGCTTGTTGGGACAAGTCAGCCAACAAGACCAGGTGAGTTTGATGGCCTGATAGGCCCTTCTTTGGGCTGCTCTGACCTGCATGAATGCGTCCGCGAATGGCCGGCTACCGCCGAGCCCAGGGCGAAGCGGCCCCACGGGGCCATGGTTCCCGGCGCCTTTTCAGTCCGGAGGGCAGTGATCGCAAGATCCGCGTCTGCCTGAAGCGGGAGCACGCTCCCGAAAGACGCAACAGATCAACAACGAGTGTCTTTGGTCCCCGATCCGTCTCGTGGCGGGTCGGGGGTCATGGCTGCTCGTACATCGCGAGTGGCTGGGCCCGCAGAAGTCGGGCCGCCGCGCTCCGGCCAAGGAACGCGCGGCGGCCCTGGGGCCCACCCTCAGCTGGGAGAGGTAGACCCGTGAAGTCGATTGTTGCAGGCCAGTACGCCGTGGACTCCGAGGAGTTCGCGGAGCTGGCGTTGGGCGTGGACGAGGAGCTGTTCGCCGGGGTGCCCGGTGAGCAGGTGCTCGCGTACCGGGCCCGGATGGACGTGGCGCTGGCGGTGCTGGCGGACCTGCGCCGGGAGGACCCGGAGCTGGCCGCCTACGCCGAGCGCCTTATGGACGAGGCACCCGTGCCGCTGCACGCCGCCCGCCGGCCGGCCGTTCGCGCCGAGCAGGGGAGGGCGGCGGCATGAGCGGGCTGGGTGAGTTCCGCGCCGAGCGGCGGGCGGACCGGCGCGACGAGCGCGAGCAGGACCGGTTGGACGCCGAGGCCGCCCGGCTCCGGCGGGAGGCCGATCGGCTCGCCGCCGAGCAGGCCCGAAACCGGGCCCGCGCGGCACGCGCCGCCCGCCTCGGCCGGGTGACCGGCTGGGTGGCGGCGAGTCCGGCGCGGGCGTTCGTGCGGCTGGTGCAGGCGTGCTCGATCGTGCCGGCGGTGGTCTCGCAGGTGGCCGCGCTCGACCACGCGGACGTGGCGCTGCTGCTGGCGGTGCTGCTGGCCGCGATGCTGGAGGGCGGCGCGTGGGCGCTGGTCGCCATGGGCGCGCAGGCCGAGGGCGAGCGCTCCACCCGTACCTACCGGCTCGGCGCGTGGGCGGCCGGCATCGTGGCCGGGGGGATCAACTTCGCTCACGGCTGGTCGCAGTACCCCGACGCCCGGTGGGTCGCCGCCGTGCTGGCCCTGTCCAGCATCGGCGCGGTGTGGCTGACCGATCTCCAGACCCACGGCGGCCGGGGCCCGACCACCGCCGAGAAGAAGGCGGCGAAGGAGCGGGCCGAGCACGTCCGCCGCCGGGCCGAGCACCACCCGGAGGTTAGGGCCGTCGCCGACCGCCTCCTGTCCGCCGCCGCGTACGGGGCGCTGGCCGCCGACGACGCGTGGCGCATCGCGTGGGAGTACGTCCACGGGGTCACGGTGCCGGGGCTGACGGCCGATCTTCTGGCCCGTCGGCTCAATGCCCGGGCTCGGGTCGCCGAGCTGAGCGCGCTCCCCGCGCCGGCCGATCTGTGGCCGGGAATGCCCGACGACCCGTTCCCCGCCCTCACGCTCCCGCTGCCCTCCGGACCGCCGGACAGCGTCTACCTGGACACCGTTCCTGAGGCTCTGCGGAACGCTTCCCCGATCACGCTCGAAGCGCTCGAAGCCCTTTACGGAACAGGGTCGAGCGCACCCGCACCGATCCCCGGCGCGACGGTCAACACGCCTCCGGTCGACGACGGCGGGAACGTTTCCGGTGCCGGGGAACGCCCGCTCGACCCGGCCGATCTGGCCCGGGTCCGGGTGCTGGCCGCCGACCTCGCCGCCCGGGGCGAGGAGCTGTCCACGAAGAAGGTCCGCGCGCTGCTCGGCTGCCGCAACGACTACGCCGTCCGCCTGCGGGCGGCCGTCCACGCCGAGCGCCGCACCCCGGGTGCCGACACCACCGAGGAGACGTCGTGACCACCCTCACCACCGAAGCCGACGCCGCGCACGCCCTCATGATGCTGCTCGCCGAGCACCCGCACATGCCCCGGGCCGACTTCGACGTCCACGAGTACGTGAGCGACGCCGGAGCGCCAGAGTGGGGCGTGGTCCTGGTGGTCGGCGACTCGCTCACCCACTTCGAGCAGTGGCGTTCCGCACTCGACCTCGACCCGGTGTTCGTCGACTTCAGCGCCTGCCCCCACGGCGCCTGCCTGACCGCCATTGGCGACTTCGACGGCGTGAGCGTGGAGCTGTTCGCCGTCGCCGACACCCCGGGGAAGTAGCCGTGGGTCGGCCCCGCTTCTGGGACCCGGCGGGTGAGCGGCACGGCGGGATGCCCACCTACCCGTGGCGCATGGCCCCGCCCGACCTGCTCACCCGCCGCCAGCTCCGCGCCCTCGGCCTGCGGCCCGGCGGCCAGCCGGTCGCCGCGCAGATCCTCTGGCGCTCCCGCCTCGCCACGGGCGAGCGGGCCGCCTACCTCTACCGCCTCGCCCTGGCCAAGCCTGTCCGGCCGATGACGCCGGGCCGCCTGCGGGCCCTGGCCGCCGCCAACGCCGCCCGCCGCACCTGCCCGCTGTGCGACACGGACGCCGGCTACGTCCTGCCCGCGCACCTGGGCACCTGCCTCCCCTGCGCCGACGTCTTGCCGCTCGCGGCCTGAAACCCCCGAGGAACGCCATGAACCGTTGCGACTATTGCGACGAGGACAAGCCGGACGTCACGCGCCGCGTGGACCCGTTCGACCTGGAGATCAACGGCCGGACGACGGTCGACGCCTTCTGCGACGACTGCTACCAGCTCCGCTGCGACGAGATCTAACCCCACTCCGCCGCCGCCCTCATCGCCTCCGCCTGCCCCCTTGCTTCCACTTCGCCGCCGTCCGCGACAGGAGAACACTGTCATGTCCGTGACCACCATCGAGGTCGCCAGCTTCGGTTACCTGCACGGCGCCCCGCCCGAGGCGCACCTGACCC